>JAYVRZ010000029.1:0-8785 GCA_043775965.1 Sphingomonas sp. | reverse complement strand
GGGAGAACATGACGGTTCGGGCGATGCCTGCTGCCGGGACGCTCTCCGCCTCAGCGCGGCGCGGCGGCGATCTTGATCTCGAACAGGGTGGGCCAGTATTTGCCTGTCACGAACAGCCGGTCCGTCTTCGCGTCCCAGGCGATGCCGTTGAGCACGGCTTCGGGATCGGTGGCCGCGACTTCGGCGACCAGTGGGCGGAGGTCGATCACCGCGGCGACCTTGCCGGTCCCGGGATCGATACGGACCAGGAAACCGGTATGCCAGACATTGGCGAGCAGCGCGCCGTGGACATATTCGAGTTCGTTGATCTGGTGCAGCGGACGCCCGTCGATCGTCACCGCCACACGCCGTCGCTCGGCGAGGGTGAGCGGATCGCGAAAGATGATGTCCGGGCTGCCGTCGGACTGGAGCAGCGAAACGCCGTCGCTCGTCAGGCCCCAGCCTTCGCCGGTGTAGCGGTTCTCGCCCTTCGGCTTCAGCGTGCGGACGTCCCAGCGGTGGGCGATGCCGTCGTGCCAAGTCAGGCTGACGAGCTGGTCCTTCCACTGCGCTAGGCCCTCGCCGAACTGCGCAGGGTCGATCCGCGATCTGGCGAGAATCCTGCCGTCGGCGAGCGAGACGCGACGGACGTCCGATTGGCGTTCCTGCCCGGTGCTCTCGTAGAGCGCGCCGTCATGCCAGAGCAGCCCTTCGGTGAACGCCGTGCGATCATGCGGATAGCGCGCGACGATCGTCGCGGCCAGCACCGGTACGCGCGTCTCCGCTGCAGCGGCGGGGGTTGCCGCGGAAGTCGCCGTTTGCGCAGGCGCAGCGGACGACAGCAAGGACGATGAAACGAGAACGGCCGGTCCCGCCAAGGCGAAACCGGCCGCAATCATTATCCTACCGAACACGGTACGATCAGCGTTCTGAGTCAGCCAGCGATCAGCCGCCCGCGCTCAGGTTCACCGCTGCATACTTGCCGCGACGATCGACTTCGAGCTCGAACTCGAGCTTGTCGCCCTCGTTCAGCGTCGACATGCCGGCGCGCTCTACAGCCGAGATGTGGACGAACGCGTCGGGCTGTCCGTCGTCGCGCTGAATGAAGCCGAAGCCCTTCATCGCGTTGAAGAACTTGACCGTCCCCGTTGCCTTTTCGCCGGTCAGCTGACGCTGTGCGCCGCCTGCGTCGCCACCACGGTCACGATCGCCGCCACGGGGAGCACCCGGGCCTGCATCGCGGTCACGCGGCGGGCCGCGATCGGTGACGGCCATCGGCTCGCCGTCGATCTTCAGTTCGGTCGCGGAGATACGGCCGCCGCGATCGACGAGCGTGAAGCCGAGCGGCTGACCCTCGGCGAGTGCGACCATGCCGGCCTGCTCGACTGCGCTGATGTGGACGAACACGTCCTCGCCGCCGTCATCGCGAACGACGAAGCCGAAGCCCTTCTGCGCGTTGAAGAACTTTACGACGCCAGTGCCTTCACCGACGACCTGGGGAGGCATGCCGCGACCAGCGCCGCCACCACCGCCGCCGCCGCCCGAGAAGCCGCCGCCACCGCCGCCGCCGCGGTAACCACCGCCGCCGCCGCTGCCGCCGCCGCTGCCGCCGCCGAAGCTGCTGCCGCCACCGTAGCTGCTGCCGCCGCCGAACTCGTTGTCGCCGCCGCCGAAGCTGTCGCGCTTATCGCGGCCACGCCCGCCACGGTTCCCGCGGCCACCTTTATCGAAACCCATAAGCTCTGTTCGTCTTCCCGGTTCGCCCGCAAATTTCTCAAAACCCTTGTGCCGGACGACGAACGCGGGTTTTCCAGCGCGAAACCTTTTGCGCCTTGAGGGGACCCTTAGCGCAAAATACAAGCCGTCGCGAATAGATTCTTAGCTGCCGTCAATCGATTTCGACCGATATCGCGAAAGGTGTCGCACCCCGGCCACGACTCGTCGCACCGCGATGTCGCAAGCCATCTTATCGCCAGATTCGCGTCGTCACCGATCACACGGGCCATTGAGCGTACAGCCTCGGGCCGCTACGGCGCGTGACATGACTGTTTATCTCCACGAAGGCGACATCCCCGCCGACCTGTTCGCTGGCGGCGCCGCGATCGCCGTCGATACCGAGACGATGGGCCTCATCACGCCGCGCGACCGGCTGTGCCTGGTCCAGCTTTCGGACGGCGGCCCCGACGAGCATCTGGTCCGCTTTGCCGCGGGTGCCGGTTACGATGCCCCCAATCTGAAGGCGTTGCTGGCCGATCCGGCGCGCGTGAAGCTGTATCATTTCGGTCGGTTCGATATCGCCGCGGTCCAGCATTATCTCGGCGTCGTCGCGGCGCCCGTTTATTGCACCAAGATCGCGTCGCGGCTGGTCCGCACCTACACCGATCGCCACGGCCTGAAGGAACTGGTCCGCGAGCTGCTCGGCCAGGACATTTCGAAGCAGCAGCAATCGTCCGACTGGGGCAGCCCCGAGCTGTCGGATGCGCAGAAGGATTACGCGGCGTCCGACGTGCGCTTCCTCCACCGGTTGCGCACCGAGCTCGACAAGCGACTGATCCGCGAAGGCCGGATGGAGCTGGCGCAGGCGTGCTTCGACTTCCTGCCGACCCGCGCCGCGCTCGACCTGGCCGGTTGGCCCGAAATCGACATCTTCGCGCACGCATGATCGACGTGCCGCCGCCTCCCTCGGACCTGGCGCCCTCCCCGGTCGCGCGTCGCGTGCGTACCGCGCGGCAGGACTGGGCTGCACCCGGCGGCAGTCACGACCGGCTGGTCGCGATCGCGCGACTCGGCCTGCCGACCGCGATCGGCGTGCTGGCGGCGTTCCTGGTGATGGCGCCACTGACCGCGGGCGGCGACGTGTCGTTCCTGCTCGACAAGAACAAGGTCGACGTCGCGCAGGAACGCATGAAGCTGCAGGCCGCACAATATCGCGGCGAGGATTCGAAAGGCCAGACGTTCATCCTGAATGCCGGGTCGGCGATCCAGAAGAGTTCGGCCGAACCGATCGTCCAGCTGAACCAGCTCTCGGCGCGAATCCAGCTGACCGACGGCCCCGCCAACATCAAGGCGAATACCGGCCGCTACGACATGGACACCGAGAAGGTGCAGTTGTTCGGGCCGCTGAACGCCACCGCGGCAGGCGGCTACGACCTGAAGACCACCAATGCGACGATCGACATGAAGGCGCGCACGCTGGAAAGCGGCAGCGCGGCCACCGGCACCGTCCAGCAAGGCACGTTCAGCGCGAACAAGCTGCGCGCGAACCTGGAGGAGCGCACCGTGACGCTCGATGGCAATGCCCGCTTGCGGATCGTGCCCAGAGGGCCGAAATAGCCCCCATGCGTGCCACCCCACTCCTCGCCGGCTTGTCCGTCCTGCTGCTGTCGACGGCTGCGGTCGCGCAGCAAGCCCATAACTCCAATGCACCGATCGAGTTCGGCGCGGATCACATCGAGCTGCAGGACAAGGCGAACCGTGCGGTTCTGTCGGGCAACGTCTCGGTCAAGCAGGTCGAGATGACGCTGAACTCGGCGCGGATGACGGTCGCCTATACGGGCCAGGTGATCGGCGGAAACCCGCAGGTCTCGCGGCTCGACGCGTCGGGCGGCGTGACCGTGCGGCGTCCGGACCAGACCGCGAAGAGCCAGTATGCGATCTACGACCTCAATCGCCGCGTCATCACGATGCTCGGCGCGGTGACGCTGACCCAGGCCGGCAACACCGTGAACGGCGGCCGCCTGACGATGAACCTCGACACCGGTCGGTCGGTGATCGACGGTTCCTCGGTCGGCGGCAGCGGCGGCGCGGCGAACGGCGGCGGCACGGTAACCCAGTCCGGCGGGCGCGTGACCGGCGTGTTCTCGGTTCCCAAGCGCAACTGACGCGATCCGCCACGACGGGGCTTTCCAGCGGGTGCCGCGTCATGCATGTTTCCTGCCAACCCGGCATGTTTCCTGCCAACCCGCTCCTGCCGTAAAGCGTTCGGCAATCAATTCTTGCGAGGCATGATCCCATGGACGCCACCACGCTTCCCCCGGTCGAAGCGATCGAGCCGATTTCCGAGCCGCCGGTGACCAACGGGCTGCAGGTCGTCTCGATCGCCAAGTCCTACGACAAGCGCGTCGTGCTGACCGATGTGTCGGTATCGGTCGGGCGGGGCGAAGTGGTCGGCCTGCTGGGTCCGAACGGCGCGGGCAAGACGACCTGCTTCTACTCGGTGATGGGGCTGGTGAAGCCTGATTCGGGGCGGATCATGCTCGACGGCGAGGACATCACGAAGCTGCCGATGTACCGGCGCGCGATCCTCGGCCTGGGCTATCTTCCGCAGGAAACGTCGATCTTTCGCGGGCTGACGATCGAGAAGAACATCCTGACGGTGCTCGAACTGTCCGAGCCGGACAAGGCGGCGCGGCAGCGGAAACTCGACACGCTGCTCGACGAGTTCGGGCTGACCCGGCTGCGCGCGGCACCGGCGATGGCGCTGTCGGGCGGCGAGCGGCGGCGCGCGGAGATCGCGCGGGCGCTGGCGGCGGATCCGTCGATCATGCTGCTCGACGAGCCGTTCGCTGGCATCGACCCGATCTCGATCGCCGACATCCGCGACCTGGTGAAGGACCTCAAGCGTCGCGACATCGGCGTGCTGATCACCGATCACAATGTCCGCGAGACGCTCGAGATCGTCGACCGCGCGTACATCATCTATGACGGCCGGGTGTTGTTCTCGGGCTCGCCGGAGGAACTGGTCGCCGACGCGAATGTGCGGCGGTTGTATCTGGGCGAGGGCTTCTCGCTTTAAGCTTATGGCGCCCTTCCCCGCCCCTCACCCCACTCCCGCCGTCATCCCAGCGAAAGCTGGGATCTCCCGGTGAGAGCGCGCGCCATAGCCGCGGGAGACCCCAGCTTTCGCTGGGGTGACGGACTTTGGTTTGAAGCGGTCACGGTTCAGCGGCAGCGGCGACTGTGCCAGCGACCTGATCGGCGGCGTCAGCTGCAACACTCATGAGCCTCGCCCCTCGCCTGGATATCCGCCAGTCGCAGTCGCTGGTGATGACGCCGCAGCTGCAGCAGGCGATTAAGCTGCTGGCGCTGTCGAACCTGGAGATCGAGGGGTTCATCGCCGAGGAAGTCGAGCGTAACCCCCTGCTCGAAGCGAGCGCGGCGGAGGATGGCGACGCGCCGGACCGCGAGCCCGTTGCCGAAGTCCGCGACGAACGCGTTGCCGCCGACGAACTCGTCTCGGGCACGGGTGCCGGCGACGAACCGACGCTCGACGTCGACTATGCCACCGAGAGCCACCAGCAGGACAGCGTCGCCGATGGCGGCAGCGGGATGGACGGCGCGCTGTCGATGACCGGCGCGAGTGCGGGTGGCGCCGGCGGCGAGGACGGCCCCGATCTCGATGCGTTCGCCGATACCAGCCTCAGCCTGGCGGATCATCTGCTTGCGCAGGCCGGTCCTGCGATTCACCACGACGACGCGTTCATCGCCGCGCACCTGATCGACCAGATCGACGAGGCGGGGTATCTGACGGTGTCGCTGCTCGACATCGCCAACCGGCTCGGCGTGCCGCTGGTGCGCGTCGAGGCGGTGCTGGCGATCATCCAGACGTTCGATCCGACCGGGGTGGGCGCGCGCGATCTCGCCGAGTGCCTCGCGTTGCAGGCGAAGGAGGCCGATCGATACGATCCGTGCATGGCGCGGCTGATCGACAATCTGGACCTGCTCGCGCGGGGCGAACTGACCCGGCTGAAGCGGATGTGCGACGTCGACGACGAGGACATGGCGGACATGATCCGCGAACTGCGCGGCTATGATCCGAAGCCCGGCTGTCGTTTCGGCGGCGAGCCCGCGCAATCGGTGACGCCGGATTTGTTCGTCGCGCGCACGAAGGCGGGCTGGGGGATCGAGATCAACACGTCGACCTTGCCGCGCGTGCTGGTCAACCGCAGCTATTATACCGAGCTGAGCGGCGGGCAGCAGGACAAGGCGTCGAAGGCGTGGCTCAGCGACTGCCTCGCCAGCGCGAACTGGCTGGTCAAGGCGCTCGACCAGCGCCAGCGCACGATCATCAAGGTCGCGACCGAGATCGTGAAGCAGCAGGAGGCGTTCTTCCTGAAGGGCGTCGCACACCTCCGGCCGCTGACGCTGCGTCAGGTGGCCGACGCGATCGAGATGCACGAATCGACCGTGAGCCGCGTGACGAGCAACAAATACGTCTCGTGCGCGCGTGGGCTGTACGAGCTGAAATACTTCTTCACGAGCGCGATCCAGTCCGCGGACGGCGGCGAGGCCGTGTCGGCGCAGGCGGTGAAGGCGGCGATCAAGGCGTTGATCGACACCGAGGGGGCGAAGATCCTGTCGGACGATACCCTGGTCGACCTGCTCAACGGCAAGGGCTTCGACATCGCCCGGCGCACGGTCGCGAAATACCGCGAGGCGCTGGGGATCGGGAGTTCGGTGCAGCGTCGGCGCGCGCGGACGCTGGAGGGAGCCGGCTGAGGCTTGCGTTCCCTGCCGACAGGCCTAGCGTCGGCACGTCATCTCAGGGGGGGCCCAGACCGATGAACGACCAGGCGATACGCGACGAGCGCACGACAGCGGCGGAATATGATGCGTTGCAGGCGACCGAGCCCGACGGCGCGCCGCGCATCGCGGTGCTCGATATCCTCCGCGGGATCGCGATCCTCGGCATATTGTTCATGAACATCAACGATATGGGTGGCTCGCTCTGGGCCTCGTTCGGCGATGTCCGCCACCTTGGCTGGACCGCGGCGGACCAGGTCGCGTGGTGGCTGCGCGAGGTGATCGCCAACGGGACGGCGCGCTGCATGCTGGAAATGCTGTTCGGCGCGGGCATGGTGATTCTCACGAATCGCGCTGCGCTGGCCGTGGGCAAACGAGTCGTGATGAAGCGCTATTACGTCCGTAACCTGATGTTGCTGGGATTCGGGCTGGTTCACATCTTCATCCTGCTGTGGCCCGGCGACGTCCTCCACAGCTATGCCATCGCGGCGCTGATCGCGTTCCTGTTCCGGGGACTTCGCCCGCGCCTGCTGATCATTATCGGCCTGATCGCGGCGGTCGCGCAACTCGGCGGCGCGGGTTATTTCGCCTATTACCAGACGCTGCATCAACAAACCCAGGTCGCGGCGATCGAGGCTACGCAGGCAGCTGGCCGACCGATCACCGCAGACGACCGCAAGTTGCTTCTCACGGCAAAAACCGACGCCGCGAAGCTGGTCAAGAGCAGGGCCGAGCGGACCGCGAAGATCGTCGCGGAGGACAAGGCGCGGACCGGGACGTTCGCGACCTGGGCTGCGATGCAGTGGAGCGTCACCGTCTTTTTCGAGACGCACGGGCTCGAACTGCTGTTCGTCTGGGAATCGGCCAGCGTGATGCTGATCGGCGCGGCGCTCTACAAGCTGGGCATCCTGCAGGGGGCGAGATCGCGCACCTTCTACCTGCGCATGACCGTCATCGCCTACGCCGTCGCGATACCGCTCAGGATCGTCGGTGCATCCGAGCAGACGCGCTTCGACGATGCACCCATGACGATGTGGGCGACGGTCGAAGTCGCGCGGCAGGCGATGACGCTCGGCCATCTCGGCGCGGTGTGTTTGCTGGTCGGCACGGCGTCGGGTGCGCGACTGCTGCGGCCGTTCATCGCGGCGGGACGGACCGCGTTGTCGATCTACATCCTCCAGACGATCGTCTGCCTGTGGATCCTGTTCCCGCCGTTCGGCCTCGCGCTGTACGGCACGATGGGCTGGGCCGAACTCATGGCGACCGCGCTGGTCATCAACGCCGGACTGTTGCTGCTCGCCAACGTCTATGTCGGGAGGTTCGATATCGCGCCGGTCGAATGGGCATGGCGATCGCTGGTGGAACGCCGCAAGCTGCCGTGGCGCAAGGGGGCGCCACCGGCATTCTCGGGGGAACTCCGCCCGGCGTGACGCCGGCCTGACTCCGTCCTGACGCCGGCCTGATGGGCGCGAGGCCTAGTCGTCCTCGTCCTCGAACCCGACCAGCGCGAGCGCGCGCGCCTTGATCTGGCGGGTCATGCACCAGTGGACCAGCGCGTCTTCACGGCCGTGCGTGACCCAGACTTCCTGCGGCGCGATCTCGGTCAGCGTCGCGGTGAGTTCGTCCCAGTCGGCGTGATCGCTGAGGATCAGCGGCAGTTCGACGTTCTTCTGGCGCGCGCGACCGCGCACGCGCATCCAGCCGCTCGCCATCGCGGTGATCGGGTCGGGCAGCCGCCGCGACCAGCGATCGTTGAGCGCGCCCGGCGGACACATCACGACATGCCCCGCCATGTCCGCCTTCTTCGCATCGGCGACGGGCAGCAGTTCGCCGAGCCGCACGCCATGCTCGGCATACAGGTCGCACAGCTTCTGCAGCGCGCCGTGGATGTAGATCGGGGCTTGATGGCCGCGCTCGCGCAGTTCGGCGATCACGCGCTGCGCCTTGCCGAGCGCATAAGCGCCGACGACGACGCAGCGATCGGGGTTGGCGTGCAGCGCGGCGATCAGCTTGTCGATCTCGTCGCCGGTGTCGGGATGACGGAACACCGGGAGCCCGAACGTCGCCTCGGTGATGAAGACGTCGCATTTGACGGGTTCGAACGGCGTGCAGGTCGGATCCGCCCGGCGCTTGTAATCGCCCGAGACGACGATCCGCTCGCCGCGATAGTCGAGCACGATCTGAGCCGAGCCGAGGACATGGCCTGCGGGGACGAAGCCGATGTCGACCCCATCGTCAGCGGGCCCCATCCGAATCGTCTCGCCATAGGCCACCGGGTTGCCGG
>JAYVRZ010000028.1:0-9546 GCA_043775965.1 Sphingomonas sp. | reverse complement strand
TGTGCCGATAAGCGCTCAGAAGCTATTGCCCTAACTGCTGCTACTTCGGCACTTGATCTCCTTCAAATCATCATCGGTGCTAGCGCTTCGAACCGAATGTCGGTGTTAGGACAGCCTAGCAACTATCAGCGCACGGCTGCTATCAGCAGGTACGAAACAACGGGAGGTCTAAGCATAAGCACGGGCTGGAGTACGCTCGGTCAGAACAATCTACCCGAGGGCTGGACTAAGCAAATTCTTGAAGGCGAAGGCTTATTCGGACTGGCACAAGCCGGTGTGGTGCTGGAGTCGCGTATTAATCCCGATCTCGAACGCCCATTATCGCTCAGATTGCTTGATGCAGCTCAATGGTTCGGTGAAGCCGTCAGGGATGCTTCCCTAAGTACGAAGGTGATCAAATATGTGACAGCCCTCGAACGCCTCACGCTTACGCGTAAAGTTGATGATGTTGCGGCCAGCGTATCCGACCGTGTCGCTGCCCTCTGCACTGGTATAATCAAAGGCCTTTCTTTCGAGGACAACAAGGCAGCATTTAAAAAACTGTATGGTGTTCGATCTGATCTCGCTCACGGAAGCATATCGCCAAACGATGCTAAAGTTGCGGCGATGGCAGGTAAGGCGTGTTGCTATGCCGAGGCGGCTCTTCAACGGGCGCTCTACAATTGGCCCGCATCCCGTCTTTCGGACGCCCAGTTCAGCACAAGCGAGCTTGAAGAATGGTTTGATCATCTCATTGAGTGGGTTGGTAATGGAAACGAGGATTAGGCGAAGCGGGTCGTTGGCGACGGGTAATGATTTAATTGCTTATCCAATTATTTGAAGGGTCGTCAGGCGTACTATACTACGGATCTCAGCAGCTTAATGGGCAGTTGCCAAGGTCAGATTGCGCAAGTGAGGCATGATCGCCAGCAGTTAGGACAGAGAAGGATGTTTGCCGGGAGCTTTCAGCGATACGCTGAAACAACCCATTTGCTCTTCGTTCGACTAGTCAGATGAAACTGCAAACACCGGTCGCATCGATACGCTCTAAGCGGTATGCGTCCCGCCAGTGCCACCACCAGCGCGTCCGCCTCAGACACGAACCGCGCCTTCCTGCGACAAACGCTGAGCCGCGTGCGCTTCACCCACTCAATCCTTGTACTTCATCTCCAGGAAGCGGCCGCGGGTCGACAGGTTGTCGAGGTCGCTTTGTGCCAGGCGGGCGGTCATCTCGCCGATTTCCTGTTCGATCAGTTTAAGGCCGGCGACCAGCTCGGCGTCGGGCGTCTGGCCGTTGCGCGGCGTCGTGCGGAGCGAGGGGGGGACCTTTTCGTAATCCTTCACGAACGCCGGCAGTTGTTCGCCGACCAGTTTGCGCACCTCGAACGCCTCGGGCGTGTTCGCGTCGAGGGTGGTGAGCTGCGGCGTCAGCGTTTCGAGGCGCAGGCCGATCTTATCGACCAGCGTCATCGCCGGCGCGGGCAGGGCAGGGCGTTGCGCCTCCAGCCAGCGTTCGGTCTGCGCCGGCAACGCACGGATATCGACCGACGCGAGCCGCTCGGGTGTCGGCGCGCGCTCCGCCGGCCAGACCGCGAACAACACCGTGGCCGCGACCAGCAGCGCCATCACCAGCATCGCCCCGCCGATCCCGAGCGGCACGATCCAGCCGATCACCATCGCCGCGATCAGGATCGCCACGTCGGCGATCGCGATCCGGGTCAGCCGCTTGCCGATCGCCTGCGTCTGCCTGGCCCGCCCCCGCGATGGCGCGCGCGCGATCACCGCCCCCGTCCGGTCGTCGGAAATGCGTGACCAGGAGGCGCGGGCGCTGGCGATGGCGTCGTCGACTTCGCTCACGGCGGTTACATCGCCTCCAGCTTGAACGGGCTAGCGGACGGTCCGCCAAGCTGCCCCTGCGTCGCGCCTTCAGCCCGCGCGATATAGCCGCGGGACTTATCGACCTCGTTCGACAGCGCGCCGACCGTCACCTTCATCGAATCGAGCGCCTTCAGCTTGAACACGTCGATCGCGTCCATCGTATCGTAGATATTCTGGAACGCGCGTTGCAGCGTTTCCAGCGGGATCGTCGCCGACGCCGCCTGCTCGTGGATCTGAGCGGTCTGCGATTTGAGCAGCTTGCCGGTCGAATCGATGATGTTCGCTGTCGTCGTGTTGAGCGCGGTGATCTGCTCCAGCACTAGCTTCTGGTTGGTCAGCGCCTGCGCCACCGTCACCGCGGTGCGCAGTGCCGAGACGGTCGTGGTCGAGGCGCGATCGACGCCCTTCACCAGCTCGACATTGTTCTTCTTGACCAGATCGAGCGCGAGATAGCCCTGCACGGTGACCGCCATCTGCGTCAGCAGATCCTGCGTCCGCTGGCGCGTGTAGAACAGCGCAGTCTCGCGGATCGCCTTAGCCTTGGCCGGATCGGTGTGATCAAGCTCGTTAGCAACGTCCTCCAGCTTGGCATCCATAGTCTTCGAAAGATGGATCATCTGCTCGAGCCGACCCATCGCCGCCCACAAATTCGCGCGCTCGGTATCGATCGCGGCATTGTCCATCAACAGCTCGTCCTTGCCCGAGCCGAGGCTCTTCAGGATCTGCGCGATGTGCGTCTGCGACGATTTGTAGCCGTCGAAATAATTGCGCATCTTGCCCCCGAACGGGATGATCCCGAACAGCTTCTGCGGCGCTGTCAGATTGCCCTTCTTGCCGGGATCGAGATCCTCGACGACGCGGCGCAGCTCGGCAAGATCCTTGCCGACGCCGGTTTCCTGATCCATCGCCTTGACCGGGCGATCGAGGAATCGGTTCGACTGGCCCGCAGCCTCGCGGATTTCCTTCGCGCCCATCGCCGTGATCGCGTCGACCCGCTTGCCGAATTCGGGCGAATTGACGTCCTGCGCGACGAGATCGGTGACGAACCCCGACACGCGCTCCTCCAACTGCGACTTCACGCCCGCATCGACCGGCACCAGTCCGGACGCCTTCGCGGCAGCGACCGTCGGCACCGGATCGGGCGGGGTCAGCACCAGGCTCGGCTCGGCCAGTGTCTCGGGCGTCAGCGTTTGCGGGGTCGTCGCCATGTAGTCCTCCACGTGATGGATACATCGTGGCGGCAATAGCGACCTGCTTCAAGTGTATTATGACAATATCACACTTGGGCCGGCTTTAGGGTTTAGCGGTGACGGACCATTCCAGGCGTTTTGGCACGCCCTGTTGGTTATCATTGGCTTGAGCTGGCGAGGCCGCTCGCGCTCGGTGACCCGACCTGAGATCCGCGCACCGTGCGTACATATCGATCTCCGCGGCATGGCGGTAATTACGCCGTTAACGATTTTCCGCTAATCGATTGCGATGCGCCGAATGTTTGCACGGTTGGGAGATTCGCCGCTCGGTCCGGCGGTTCTGGGCTTGGCCTATTTCGCCTTTGCGATGGTATCGCTGCTCGCGACGCGCGGCACGCACGGCATCGCCGCGATCTGGCCGCCGAGCGGTATCCTGCTGGCGACCTTGCTGATCGTCCCCCGGCGGGCGGTCTGGCGGTTCACGGTCGCAGCGCTCGTCGCGAGTTTTGCGGCCAACCTGTTGGCCGGATCGGGTTTGCGCATTTCCGCCGGATTTACCGCGGCCAATGGACTGGAGGCGATGGTCGCCACGCTGCTGTTGCGGCGGCGAACGGGGCAGCGGGTCTCGTTCATCGATCCGGCCGGGTTGTCCGCGTTCTTCGTCGTGTCGCTGATCGCCGCGTTGGTGAGCGCCGGCGTCGCAGCCTGCATAGCGCCCCGGACGGGTGGCGAATTCATGCTCTCGTGGTTCAGCACGGTATGGCTCGGCATGCTGCTCGTGACGCCGTTGCTGCTGGCGATATTCGAGATTTCGGTATCGGCGCGGCAGGCCGTGTCCGGGCGCGAGGCGCTCAACCTGATCGGCATCGTGCTGCTGACGGTCCTGGCGACCGGGTCCACCTTCTACCAGACCCAATATCCGATGCTGTTCGTGCCGATGATGGTCATCGTGATCGCAGTCCTGCGCGGTGGCATGCTGGGCGGCATCATCAGCATGATCGTCGTGGTGATCTTCGGATCGCTGGCGCTCTGGTGGGGGACGGGCCCGATCTTCCTGATCCGCGCGTCGCAGGAATCGCGCCTCCTGTTCTTTCAATTCTATCTGTTGTCGCTGTTCGTCTCGGCGCTGCCGATGGCGACGCTGCTCGCGGCGCGCGATCGTTTGCGGGTCAATCTGTCGGAACGCATCCGCCTGCTCGATCAGGCCGAGGCGGCGGCGCATATCGGCCATTGGCGGATCAATCCGGTCAACCAGGCGATCTTCTGGTCGCCGGAAGTCTTTCGCATGCACGGCCTGCCGGAGGGCGAGCCACCGGCGTTGGAGCAGGCGATCGATCTGTATCATCCCGGCGACCGGGCACGGGTCTCAGAGGCGGTCGCGCATTCGCTCGCCGATGGGCAGCCCTTCGCGTTCGAGGCTCGGATCGTGCGCCCCGACGGCACGATCCGCCATGTCGCGACCCAGGGCGAACGCGATTATTCGTCGCGCGACGATGCGATCGGCCTTTTCGGCCTGATCCGCGACATCACCGAGCAGACCGAGGCCCGCCAGGTGTTGCGCGATGCCCGCGATGCCGCCGACCGGAGCGCGGAGGCGGCGATGCTGCTCGCCTCGACCGACGCGCTGACCGGCCTCGCGAACCGCCGGCGGATCGTCGAATATCTCGACACCAGCCTCGCGACCGACCCGAGCAGCGGGGGCGACCCTGGCGGCGCGGCCGAACTGTCGGTCGTTCTGTTCGACATCGACCATTTCAAGGCGGTCAACGATCGCTACGGCCATGACGTCGGCGACGAGGTGCTCAAACGGATCGCATCGTCCGCTGCCGAGGGCTTGCGGAGCACCGACCTGATCGGTCGCTATGGTGGCGAGGAGTTCGTCATCATCCTGCCCGAAACCGATGCCGCCACGGCGTTGCAGATCGCCGAACGAGTCCGTGCCAGGATCGAATCGTCGCGGCACGACTGCCAGCCTATGGTCACCGTCAGCCTTGGCATCGCGTCCACGCGCGGCAAGGATTCGGGGAATGTGATTCTCAAGCGCGCCGATGTCGCGCTGTACGCAGCGAAAGGCGCGGGCCGAAATCGTCTACGTCTGGCGTCGTGATAAAATATTGACATCTCACAGCTTCATGGTCTGCTGCCGCTATATTTGGCCCCGGCTCCCAGCCGGCGCCTAGTCTCACGCTGCAACAGCCGACACATCGGCGTCGCAGCAAGGTTCATCCGTTAGGGGAGGGTGACATGGCGTTGACCGCGGACCAGGTCCGGCTCGTGACGGAAAGCTACGCGTTGATCGGTCGCGCGCCGCCCCCTTATGCCGAACTCTTCTATCATCGGCTTCTGCTAGAGCATCCTTTTGCACGGGCGCTGTTCCCCGACGAAATGACGCACCAGATCTTCATTTTCGAGAAGACGATCGATGTGCTGGTCGAAAATATAGGCGATCTTGCCGCGATGCGTCCGACGTTGGCGGCGCTCGCCAGGCAGCATGTCGGATACGGCGTCCGTGCCCACCATTATGCGGCCGTCGGAACGGTGCTGATCGATACCTTCGCGGCGATCCTCGGGCCGCGCTTTACCGTTCAAGCGCGTGAGGCATGGGAAGCGGTCTACGCCGAAACCGCGGGCGTGATGATCGCGGAAGCTTATCCCCAAGCATAAGGCCCCGCGCGACATACCGGCGTGCGACATACCGGCGCGCGACACACTGACGGCCGGTTCGAGCAGATCGATGACCCCTTTTGATCGCGCGCTATGCGTATTCCTGTAAGGAGCATCGGCGGGGGCGGCGCGCCGATTCAGGGGCCACTCTTCCCGCGGCGCAACAATTACGCTATGGCGCGCGCCAACCCCGTTCCTCGTTTCAAGAGAATACATTCATGAGCCTCCGCAACGTGGCGATCATTGCGCACGTCGATCACGGCAAGACGACGCTGGTCGACCAGCTCTTCCGCCAGTCCGGCACCTTCCGCGACAACCAGCGCATCGAAGAGCGCGCAATGGATTCGAACGACCTCGAAAAGGAGCGCGGGATCACGATTCTCGCCAAGCCGACCTCGGTCGACTGGACTCCCCCGGGCGAGACCGAGAGCATCCGCATCAACATCGTCGACACGCCCGGCCACGCCGATTTCGGCGGCGAAGTCGAGCGCATCCTGTCGATGGTCGACGGCGTCGTCCTGCTGGTCGATTCGTCGGAAGGCGCGATGCCGCAGACCAAGTTCGTCACCGGCAAGGCGCTGGCGCTCGGCCTGAAGCCGATCGTCGTCGTCAACAAGGTCGATCGTAACGACGCGCGCATCCAGGAAGTGCTCGACGAAGTGTTCGACCTGTTCGTGTCGCTCGACGCGAACGACGACCAGCTCGATTTCCCGGTGCTCTACGCCTCGGGTCGCAACGGCTATGCCTCGACCGACATGGACGCGCGCGAAGGCACGCTGATCCCGATGTTCGAGACGATCGTGAAGTATGTCTCGCCGCCCGCCGTGGAAGTCGCCGGCGTGCCGTTCACCTTCCTCGTCACGCTGCTCGATCGCGATCCGTTCCTCGGCCGCGTCCTCACCGGTCGCGTCAATTCGGGTACCGTGAAGACCAACCAGGCGATTCACGCGCTCGATAACGACGGCAAGATCATCGAGACGGGTCGCGCCTCGAAGATCATGTCGTTCCGCGGTCTCGACCGCGTGCCGGTCGACGAAGCCAAGGCCGGCGACATCATCTCGCTCGCAGGTCTCTCGGTTGCCACGGTTGCCGACACGATCGCCGACATCACGGTGACCGAGCCGCTGCACGCACAGCCGATCGATCCCCCGACGCTGTCGATGCGTTTCGCCGTCAACGATTCGCCGATGGCGGGCCGTGAGGGCACCAAGGTGACGAGCCGCATGATCCGCGAGCGCCTGTTCCGCGAAGCCGAGTCGAACGTCGCCGTGAAGGTGACCGAGGCGGCCGACAAGGACAGCTTCGAAGTCGCCGGCCGCGGCGAGCTTCAGCTCGGCGTGCTGATCGAGACGATGCGCCGCGAGGGTTTCGAACTCGGCATCTCGCGTCCGCGCGTGCTGTTCGGCGAGGACGAGAACGGCAAGAAGACCGAGCCGTACGAAACCGTCATCATCGACGTCGACGAGGAGCATTCGGGCACCGTCGTCGAGAAGATGAACATCCGTAAGGCCGAGATGACCGACATGCGCCCGTCGACCGGCGGCAAGACCCGCATCACCTTCTCGGCGCCGAGCCGCGGGATGATCGGCTATCACGGCGAGTTCCTGTCCGACACGCGCGGCACCGGGATCATGAACCGGCTGTTCGAGAAGTACGGTCCGCACAAGGGCCAGATCGAAGGCCGCAAGAACGGCGTGCTGATCTCGAACGGTTCGGGCGAGGCGAACAACTACGCATTGGGTCCGCTCGAAGAGCGCGGCATCCTGTTCGTGGGCCACGGCGAGGCACTCTATGAGGGCATGATCGTCGGCGAGAACGCCAAGCCGGACGACCTCGAGGTCAACCCGATGAAGACCAAGGCGCTGACCAACTTCCGCGCCTCGGGCGGCAAGGACGACCAGGTCCGCCTCACCCCGCCGAAGCGTGCGACGCTGGAGCAGGCGATCGCCTACATCGACGACGACGAGCTGGTCGAAGTCACGCCGAAGTCGATCCGTCTGCGCAAGCGCTACCTGGACGCGAACGAGCGCAAGCGGGCTAGCCGGGCTAAGCAGAGCGCCTGAGGCCAGCAAAGGCGAAGCCGGCTGAGCCTCAGGCGCTCGGCCGGCCTCGCCAAAGCGAGGTCCGACGACACGGCTTTGCCGGGTCGCGCTAGGCTGGAATGAAAAGGCCGGGGGAAACCCCGGCCTTTTTCGCGTCCGCCGCTCGCCCGTGTTCGGGGCCGCACATCGTCCGTCCGGCCTCTCCCGGCGGACACATCGACCGCCAGGCGCGCCACTCGTCAGAGACGCCCCCCGTAAGTCCTACGTCCTACGCCCCCCGTACGTCCTACGTCATCCGCCTCACCCGTCATCCCAGCGAAAGCTGGGATCTTTGGGTTCGGGTCCCCCCACATCACCAGGATACCCCAGCTTTCGCTGGGGTGACGGAAATGGTTTGGGGCGACGGAAAAGCTTTGACGGAAGCGCTTTGACGGAAGGGTTTGGAAGAACGGCAAGGGTGTAGGGTGACGCGACAGGATCGGGTGACGGTGAATTCCCAACGCCGCAACATCCCCACAGCTTGAGTCTCACCGAGCCCCCCCCCGAAAGGCCCGCAAACCCTCACCCCACCAGCCGCATCACCCGCTTGACCGCCACCCCAGGCAACCCCACCCGAAACGTGTTCCGCCCCGCTGTCTTGGCCGCGTACAGCGCCGCATCGGCCGCCGCGAACATCGCCTCCGCATCATAGTCCCAGGCGTCGCCCGCTACCGCGATTCCCGCAGACGCGCCGACCCGCAGGATCTCGCCTCCCCAGGCGATCGGCGTGCGCAAATCGGCCAGCGTCGCCGCCAGCCGCCGCTCCAGCGCGGCACCGCCGGGTCGCACCAGCACCGCGAACTCGTCGCCACCGATCCGCGCGATCATCGGCGCATCGGCAAAGCCGGGCGTTAACCGCTCCGCCACGACGCGCAGGCACGCATCGCCCGCGGCATGCCCGAACCGGTCGTTGACCTGCTTGAACCCGTCCACGTCGAACAGGATCAGCGCGCCCAGCGGCGCGAGTCCGGGATCCCCCCTCGGCGCATCGAGGAACCGACTCTGGAACACCGCGCGGCTCGCCAGCCCGGTCAGCGCATCATGCTCCGCGAGCCGTCGCATCGCCTCCCAGCGCCGCTTGTTCTCGGTGATATCCTGTTTCAATCCGTGCAGCCGCCGCGCGCGCCCACCTTCGACGATCACGTCGCCCGTCAGCCGCATCCAGCGGCGCGCGCCGTCGGTCCGGACGATCTCCGCCTCCAGGGAAAACCGCCCGCCGCGATCGATCGCCTCGGCGCGCAACCGCTCCATCGTTTCGCGCGATTCCTCGGCGTACATCGACACGGCGTCGCGCCGGTCGATCCGCGCGTCCGCCGGCAATCCGAACAGGTCGTAGATCCCCGCGGTCCAGTACAAACTCGAATCCGCGAGTTCGCAGCGCCACGCACCGATCCCTGCCGCCGCCAGCGACCGTTCCACCAGCCCCTCGCACTCCTGCCCGATCCGCATGTCCATGATCGGACCCTATCCATCCTGTCGTTAAGGTCGGATGTTCGCCGGATCGATCTACATGTCCCTTGCTTACAAATCGCGCTTACGCGGCGGTGATGCGTCCGCCGCGCTCGAGTCGCTTGCCGCTGGTGACGATGACCCGGTCGCCGAGCTTCACCTGTTCGAAGATCAGCTTGGCAAGCGGCGTCGGGATGCCGACGCAGCCATGCGTCGCATATTTGCCGTCCATCAGCGCGCTGCCGTGAATCGAGACGCCGTCGTTGGTCAGCCGCATCATGTACGGCATCGGCGCGCCGTACAGG
>JAYVRZ010000027.1:0-16113 GCA_043775965.1 Sphingomonas sp. | reverse complement strand
TCGAAAAGCGGCTGCTGAAAGATGGGTTTGGGCTCGGCGAGCCGCACGGATCTTTTTACGGGCCGTTCGCCGAGGGCGCATACTGTCACCTTTACAATTTGCACGGTGGGCTACACCTGTTTGAGGCCGCCGACGGCGAGATCATGAAGGCAATTGATACGGGATCCGGCGTGATCGCGACCATCACCAAAGCCATTGGCCATAGTTCCCAGTTTCCGCTTTACGTCGCAGAGGGTACAAGCCTTCAAAAGATGCGGAAAATCAATTCTGTCGCTTATCTGCGCTACTGCTACGACACCCTGCGCTGGAACTCCGCGGCGATGTTCGTATACGGTCACAGTGCCGACGAGAACGATGCCCACGTGTACCGCGCCATCTTTGGATCTAAGGCGAAGCATCTATTTTTCGGCGTGTACAAGCCGGAAGCGGAGAAGCTCAAAGCATTGGACGGTTTGTTGGCAAAGTACCAGAAAACCTTCGGTTCGAGCATCGGCTACACATTTTTCGACAGCGAGAGCGCGAAGGTGTGGTAAGCTTGCGTCGTTCGGGCACTTGCCACTCTTAAGCGTGAGCCGTCGGCGGGCGTGCCGCCGATCAGACCCAGAAGCGGTCATTCCGAACGCCCGACACTCTTCCCGGTTTACGCCGTTCGTTCATTTGGGTGTCGCCAGCTACCCATTGCCCGGATCAGATGTCAAAACGATGCAGAAGGGGTTGGTACCCGAGGCGCAGCTCTCGGAATCTATGACTTAGCGGAATTGGTGGTTCAGCGCTTTTGTTGCCGCGTTAAGATCGCGGCCCGCTTCGTCCAGCTCGGGGCGTAGGTAGTTGATCAGCGCCTCGTTTCCGGTTCCGCCTGCCGCGTTGTAGCGCTTCTGCGCTCGCTCGTGGCGGTCGAAGGCGCGAATTCAATCCTGAAACGGCCCAGCATCCAGGATCGCCATGATCATTTCCTCCTCTGCTTCAAAAACACAGTCAATCATAGGCCGATTGGCCATCGCATGACATTCGTCACATAATTTCCAGGCTCGCGCGAACGCGGCGGTCATGCGCCTGTAAGAGAGCCAGGCGCGTCACGATCGCGTTTCCGGGGCTTCGGGAAGCAAGATTTCCATGGGCCCTGACTAGCAGAGCTGGAAAAAGTGCGCGAGCCAAGCTGGTGCCGTAGCGGTGCAGGCTGGACCAAGCACAGCAACCTTTAGGCTGGAACAATGTTGACGCTAAACGACAGCAAGTGTCGCCGACATGGCTAGTGCGCGCGAGGCATCGGTCTTCGTGTCGAATTCGCATATGGATGACGAATTCAGAAATCGCTTCGAGACCCATATGGCGCAGTTGCGCCGCGAAGGCGTGCGCACCTGGTTTGACGGCGACATAGCCCCCGGCGCCGAGCTCGATTCCAATATCAGGCGGGAATTGAAGCAGGCGGACATCTTCGTTGCGCTGGCGAGCCCAAATTATCTGGCTTCGCGCTATTGCTTCGAGACCGAATATGGCTTCGCGCTGCGCAAAGCTGCTCGCAAAAAACTCTTTGTTGTCGTCGTCCTGTTGCGCCAGTGTCAATGGCAGCACACGCGCATGGCCAGGTACAAGCTCCTGCCGAGGGACGCCAAGCCGATCGACCAATGGACACGCCGAGGCGACGCTTGGGAGAATGTCGTTGAGGGCATGAGGGCGGTCGTGAAGCACTTTCGTCTGGTAGCGCAGGCGCCCGGCCCACCAAAGAAGCTAAAAGCCCCCGCGTCGACGCGCACCACTAAGGCGAAGCCGGCCGGTGTGCGGCCACGGCGGGTGACCAGCGGCAAGGCGGCGGCCGCGGCGAACCCCAAGCCGAAGCGCAGCGTGAAGCCTGCTGGGAAGCGTACGCGACCGATCAAGCCGCGTTGATCCTAGCTGCGTCACTCGCCCACCCTCCTCCACGACACCATACCACCAAGGATCAGCCATGCACGGTAACGACCGCGAACTGCTACCGCTCGAGGAGTCGTGCGACGCCTGCGGCGGCAGCGGCGATGCACCGCCCGGCAACGGCTATGAGATGCGAGCCAGCCTCAATTGTCCTTGCAAAGGGCATGCGCTCGCCCCGACCGCCGCGGGCCGGGCGCTGCTCGATTTCGTCAAGCGTCGCTTGAACCTATCCGAACCCGAAGCGACGCGATCGCTATTTGGCTAGGTGACGTATCGCCCTGCTACCGAGGCGCAAGGACCCACAATCGGCCATTCGCAGGTCTATTTCAGCCTCCCAACTCCCACCATTGGTTCATCTCGTTGAACGACGGCTTTCGGACGTCAGGATTAACTGCCTGTTCGCCTTAAAGGGCGCGCAGGGTTGCTGCGCGCCCTTCAGGTTCACCAGATATGGACCCGGTCGGCGGGGGCAAGATACAGCGCATCGCCGGGCTTTACGCCGAACGCCGTGTACCAGGCGTCGACGTTCCGGACGATCCCGTTGACCCGGTAGAACGGCGGCGAGTGCGGATCGGTGAGCAGGCGCGCGCGCGCCGCCCCCTCGCGCAACTTCGCCTGCCACGCCTGCGCATAGGCGAGGAAGAACCGCTGGTCGCCGGTCAGCCCGCCGATCACCGGCGCCTTGCCGTGCACCGCCTGGTATTTTTGATAGGCGGAATACGCCGTCTCGACGCCGCCGAGATCGCCGATATTCTCGCCGAGCGTGAGCGCACCCTTCACGTGTACGCCGGGGATCGGTTCGTATGCGTCATACTGCTTCGACAGCGCAGCCGTGCGCTGCGTGAAGGCGGCACGCGCTTCCGGCGTCCACCAATTCTCGAACTTGCCGGATGCGCTGAACTGGCTGCCCTGATCGTCGAAGCCGTGGCCCATTTCGTGACCGATGATCGCGCCGATCGCGCCGTAGTTGACCGCCGCATCCGCCTTCGGATCGAAATAGGGCGGCTGCAGGATCGCGGCGGGGAAGGTGATCTGGTTGTTGAGCGGATCGTAATAGGCGTTCACGGTCTGCGGCGTCATGCCCCACAGCGTGCGATCAACCGGCTTGCCGAGTCGCGAGAGGTCGAGCTGGTGCTGGAACTCGCCCGACCGCATGCCGTTGCCGAGCGGATCGCCGCGCACGACCTGGAGCGAGGCATAGTCGATATACTTGACCGGATGACCGATCCGCGGATCGAACGCGGCGAGCTTGGCGAGCGCCTGGGTCTTGGTCGCCTGGTCCATCCAGCCGTTCGCTCCAATCCGCTCCTTGTAGGCAGCGCGCAAGTTAGCGATCAGCTCGCCCATCTTCGCTTCGCTCTCGGGTGGGTAGTGGCGCTTCACATAGACCTCGCCGACGGCCTCGCCCATCGTGCCGTTGACCAGCGCGATGCCGCGCTTCCAGCGTGCCCGCTGTTGCGGCTGATCCGCGAGCGTCTTGCCATAGAAATCGAACGTCGCCTGGTCGAACGCCTTCGGCAGCATGCTCGCACTGGCGGATGCGAGACGGAATTTCATCCAGTCCTGCCACGTCGATACCGGCGTCGCCGCGAAGATCTTGCCAAGCTCGGTCAGCGCGGTCGAGTTGGTCATGTAGACGGTCGGAAAATTGCCATAACCCGCAGTCGACAGCAGCAGCGGCCAGTCGAACTCGGGCGCCAACGCCTTGCGCCCCGCCGCATCCATCGGCTTGAGCATCGCCTTCAGGTCGCGCGACTGGACCGGCGACCACTGGACCTTGGCCATCGCGGTTTCCAGCGCGACGATCCGGTCGGCCTTGGCAGACGCGTCGGCGATACCTGATAGCGTCACCATCTTCTCGACATAGGCGCGATACGCGGTGCGGAAGGTGTCGTACTTGGGACCCTGCTCGAGATAGTAATCGCGCCCGCCCATGCCGAGCGAACCCTGGCCGGCCGCGACCGCATAACGCTTGGGATCCGCCGGGTCGGGCAGTTGGCCGACCTCGACCGGTGCGGCATAGCCAACCGTCGAGAACAAGGTCTGGAGCTTCCGCTTGTCGTTCGCCGCGTCGATCTTGGCAAAATACGGTTTAAGCGGCGCGGCGCCGGCGCGCTCGATCGCGGCCTCGTCCATGAAGCTGGCGTAGAGATCGCCGAACTGCTTCGCGCCGGGGCCGACCGCGGCGGGATCGCGCGCGGCATCGTCGAGGATCGTGCGGACCTGCTGCTCGGCTTGGTCGGCCAGGATCACGCTACCGCCGGCGGACGTGCGATCCGCGGCGATCTCGGTACGCTTGTTCCAGCTGCCGTTCGCGTAGGTCCAGAAATCGTCGCCCGGCTTCACGGCCTTGTCCGCGGCGGTCAAGTCGATCCCGAACGTGCCGTAGCGGGTGCCGGTCGGCGCCGTGGACCTGGTGGCCGTCGGTGGCGCGGTCTGGGCCAGTGCCGACGCGGACAGCGCTAGCGTGGCAACGCCTAGCGACAGGCGGGAGAAATGGTTGAACGGCATCGCAACTCCTTCGGTATGGAAGATTTTACAGGACGTGGAAGTCTTTAGGCGGGCTCCCGCCGCATCAGCCGAGCGAGCGCGGCGAGATTTGGCTTCTGTCCGGCATTCAACAGGCTGGCGCGAAACACGCGCGCGAGCAAAACGAACTCTATCGCGATGAAAAGCGCGAGCGTCAGCGCGCTGCCGACGATCTCCCACACCGACACGCCGCCGCCGAGCCGCGCCAGCATCGTGAACGGCGTGTAGAGCGGGATCCAGGTCAGCACCTTGAGTGCGGTGGCGCCAGTGTTCGACAGGATCCCCTGCGCGACGATCGTGAACGGCATCGCGATGACCATAAGCACCGGCGTCAGATAGCTCTGTGCATCCCGCATCGAATCGCTCATCGCGCCGATCGCGAGCAGGATCATCGAAACCATCAGATAGCCCGCCAGAAAGAAGTAGAGCATCACCAGGATGATCCACGGCGAGGCAAGCGGAGCGAGCGCCATTCGCAGGAACGTGCCGACAGCGCCCTGCGTGATGAATGCAGCCCCTGCCGCGCACAACGCCCAGACCAGGACCATCGTCAACCCCACCGCTACCGTCCCCACAAGCTTGCCGTAGAGGAGTTCGTCCGGGCTGATGCAGGCCAGCACCGTCTCGATCAACTTGTTCGACCGCTCCTCGACCAGCCCCTGGAGGATCCAGTTGCCAGACAGCAGCAGCGACATCAGCAGAATGTAGGCGCTGAGCAACGGCACGATCGAACGCACCAGCATCCGCTCGCGGCCGCCGCCCGGTGCTGGCGTCGAGATGGCGATCGCCGGTACCAGCGTGGTCGCAGCCCCGGCTTGGTCGGGGGAGAGCCCGGTCGATTGGAGATAGGCGGCACGCAACCGCAACGTCAGCACCGACTGCAACGGCTGGACGAAGTTCGCAGCCGGCTGTTCGCTCGACCAGAGGCGCGCGGCGGTCGTGCTGGTCCCGAACCCGCGCGGGATGTACACGGCGTAGTCGAGCGGCTTGGCCTTCTTGTCGCCGAACTCGCCGGGTTGAATCAGCGGCTTGAGCAACCGGTCGAGCGCCGCGGGATCGGCCCTGGCGATCGCTGGCGGGGTCGAGACGATCGTGAAGTCGGGCTCCGGCGGATCGAAGGCAGGCGTTTCAGGTTTCGACGCACGCTTCATCGTCGCCAGCGCGGCCGGCATGCCACCCGCCTTCACGAACGCCGTGACCTCCGCATCGTCGTAAAGCCGGTCGTGCTGCGCCCAGAGCGCCGCGGGATCCGCCCGGTCGAGATCGTAGCGTTGCGCATAGCGTGAGAGCGCGGTGAGGATGCGCCGCTGCCGATCGCTGTCGAGCTGCGCGCGGATCGCGATCGCCTCGCGGCCTTCGGGATCGATCAGCATCACGCGTTGAACCTTGTCGGAACCCGTCAGCTTGGTGGCTATCGGTCCGATCGCGAGCGCAACGGGCAGGATAAGCAGCGTCAGCCAGAAGCTGCGCATGCCGGTGATCTGCCGGAACTCGCGCATCGCGACGAGCAGGATGTTGTGGATCATGACGGCTGCCCCTGCGTATCGGCTGAATTGGTACCGACGAGGTGGAGGAAAACCTCGTGCAGGCTAACGCGGTGCTGGTCGAACCGGCGCAACGTGATGCCCTGTTCGGTCAGGCATTGCAGGACGTCGGCCGGATCGATGCCGTCGCCCAGCGTCACGTCGTACGTCCGCCAACCGTCCGGATCCGTTGCGACCTCCTCCGCGCGATCCACGCCGGGGCATCGCATCGGCGTATCGCGCGAGACGATCCCGAGCCGTGCCGGTAACCGCCCGCGCGCTTCGGGCTGCGTCCCCTCGAACACCTTGCGCCCCTGCGACAGCAGCAGCAGCCGATCGCACAGCCGCTCGGCATGCTGCATGACGTGCGTCGAGAAGATCACCGTCGCGCCACCGCGCGCGGCCCCCAGTATCTCGTCCTCGAGCAACCCTTGGTTGACCGGGTCCAGCCCCGAGAACGGCTCGTCGAGCAGCAGCAGTTTCGGGCTGTTAACCAGGGTGGCGGCAAGCTGGACCTTCTGCGCCATGCCCTTGGACAATTTGTCGATCTGAATCTTCGCCGAGCCCGCCAGTCCAAACCGCTCAAGCAGGTCGTGCCCCTTGGCGCGCGCCGCGGCGGTCGTCATGCCCTTCAATCGGCCGAAATAGGTGACGGTGTCGATCGCCGACATCCCGCGGTAGAGCCCGCGCTCCTCGGGCATGAAGCCGAGGTCAGTTGCATTCTCGCGCCCCGGCGGACAGCCCAGCACCGCGATCCGCCCAGATGTCGGCCGCAGGATGTCGAGCACCATCCGCAGCGACGTGGTCTTGCCCGCACCGTTGCCGCCCAGGAATCCGAAGATCTCGCCGGGCTTCACGGTGAAGCTCAGTGCGTCGACCGCCGTGTGCTCGCCGAACCGCTTCGTTACGTCGTCGAGAACCAGTGCGTCCATTCGCTATTTCCCCGTTTCTGTCATCGCGTTCAGTTCGTCCGACGGTTCGTCGGTCACCCTCAGCAGGTCGCCCGGCTGACACTCGAGCACGCGGCAGATCGATTCCAACGTAGTGAAGCGGATCGCCTTGGCCTTGCCCGTCTTCAGGATCGACAAGTTGGCGAGCGTGATATCGACCGCCTCCGACAATTCGGTCAGCGTCATGCGGCGCTTGTAAAGCATGTCGTCCAGGCTGACCGCGACCGGCATCAGACTGTCGTCGCTAGGTCATCGCGCATCCGTGCGCCGATCCGAAAAACACGCGCCAGCACGAAGATCATGACGACCGCGATCCACCCGCCGAGCGATGGGCTCCAGCCAGTCGCGTCGAGCTTGAGCGCGGAGATCCAGCGCATCAGCACGCCCAGCACTAAATCTAGGCATTGGAGGAACAGCAGTGCCCAGCCAATCCGGCCGAGCAACGTGGCGTTCGCATCGACGAACGGGTCGCCTGCCTGCACGGTCGCGACGATCCGGAGCAGGCTGGCGAAGATCGGATGGATCGCGAGCGCAGAAGCGATCCCAAGCACCATCATCAGCCGCATCGCCATCACGGCGTCCGCGACATCGAGCGACGGCCCGTATTTCGCGCCAAGGCGGATCGCAAGGGTGTGTCCGAGGGGCCAGGAGAGCGCAAGTGCTACCGTGAACATCACCAGCAGGACGATGTTCATGACTAACATCAGCCTTAGCAGGAGCGTTGCGCCTGTCAGGACGCGATCCTGCTGCATTACTGATCGGCGCCCCCCACCCACCACTTTCACCCCATCGCGATGTATTGGTAAACGATATATCGCATATTGATAATCGGCAAGCGACTTTTGACCAGTTTTCGTTCTTGTTGCGTGGGATCCGGCATAGCGGGCGGTGGGTGTTTGCGGTTACGCTTGGCTACATATTCCCCGAGCAATCGGCGAGCATACAGATGGTAAGTGTACCGGTAGCAGGTTGAGCAGATCCCGCTAGCGGCCGTCCGGAGCTCCGCTTTCCCGATAAATGATGCCGGACTGCCCGTTTTCGAAGTTGCCACTCGGGGATGCAGAACCGGCAAAGACTGCGCTTTCGGTAGCTGCAATGGCTCAATACAGGGCACAGTTTGCGCTATCGACGCCTCGGCCTGGTGAGACCCAGTTCTGGACGTTCGGGTCGCTCCGTCTGCATTCCATCTGCGGACGTTGTTCATTCGGCTTGAGCAGGATCGTCATCGAGCGTAGCGACCCCCATCAACGGATGCATTACGAAGGTCCAGCCGTCGCCGCCGACAATCATCAGGCGCAGCGATTGACGATCTGCCGTGCCAAGCAGCGATGCAGCTCCTGACGAAGCCGGCAATGTGACCGTCCTGCCATCTTGAAGAATGCCGGTTGCCCAGCCCCGCCGTCCATTGCGCATCTCGTCGGCAAGGCGCTCCAGCGCCGTCTCGAGCGCAGTACGCGCACGTTTTCCTGTAACCCATGCATAGCCGCCTAGCCCCAATTCCAGCGGTGTTTGTAAAGGTTGGCTCGGGACTGGAGACGGCTGTTCGACAACACGGCGGGATTTTTCCTTCGGGTTATCAAGAGGGCGCACACCCTCCATACTCATCATGCGCGCAAACTCATCCATCTCTGTTCCCTCAGCGGTTGCGCTTGGAGCGCATGGGTTTAACCGCTGGTTCCTAACCCAATGAGAGGATAGCCTAGACACCGAAACTGCGAATAAATGCTGGGCGTCGAGCGAAGATGCAAGGCCCACCCATCTAGGGCTGGCTCAGGCCGCAGCTTCCTAAAATGGCACGCCTCGAGGCTGGCCACAGGTGACCAAGCTATTGCAAAAGTAGGCTTTTCCAACCACGGCTAGCGCATTGCGACCTGCGTCGCCAACCCGCGCGGAGTAATGGTCATCACGCCGTTCTCGATTGTGACGCGTCCCAACCGCGCGATCTCGGGCTGTCCGAGCAGCGTATAGGGGATGCCGGGCCGGCCGATGCGCATCGTCATACGGCCCAGACTCTGCCCGCCGATCGCGACCGATGCGACGCGCGCTACGCCGACCCGGGTGTAGCCGCCGATGCCGACCGCCACCTCCTCGCGCTGCACGGCACGGTCGGCACCGGTCTCGCGCGCGTCTTCCGCCGAGAGAATGCTGTAGGCAGCACCGGTGTCGATGATGGCACGGATGGGTACGCCGTTGATGATCATCGACGCTACGAAGTGCCCGCCCCAGGGATCGCGATTGATGCGCAGGACGCGTGGCGTCTCGAGGGCGACCGGCTCTTCGAGGTCGGCGGGATCGATCTCGATGCGGGGTACGGTCGGCGGCGCGTACGCCACGACGGCGACCGTCGCGCGCTGCGGCTCGATGGAGGTGACGATGATTCGCGACAGCACGTGACCCTCGCCGTCCTCGTCCGTGGTCTCAGTGGTGGTAATTGCCGCCATGCCAGGGGTCCCCTCGCCCCCCCGCCATGGGGAGTCGACGACGCGCGTACGTCCGTTGATCGTAGTGACGGTGCGCACGGTGTTTGCGGGAACGTCCTGCATCTGTCCCCCGATCTCGACGCGGACCTGGGCGGCGGCGTGTGTCGCGGTGAGTGCGGACGCAAGGGCGATCGCGATCGCCGCTGCGTGGACGGTTGCTCTGGTGGCCATCGCCTCCCTCGTTTTCTCGTCCAGGGACATTCGTCCCTGAGGATCAACGAAATTGTAACGTCCGTTCGTTTACATCCGGTTAGCGTGCGCGGCGGGGCGTGATGCATCTTGTGTCTATGCACAGGTTGATAAGGCGACCCCGCTCAGCTCCGCTCGCCCTGCAGTAGCATCCGGTCCGGCGAACCGAGATAAGTGTCATCAACCCGGAATCAGCGACGGGGTGACCCATAGCCCGACGTTCACGGCGTCTCCGCCGCTCCCCGAAACCGGCCGTCCGTTCACATTTCGATTTTGGCGTGGATGAGCCGATTGCACTCTGGCAGCTTAAAGGCGACCCGCGGCAATAGCGGACCTTCGTTCAGGCAGCCGCCTCACAGATTGAAACGATCGCGGCAACGTTCGTTATCATCTCGGCCACGGGAATTCACCTTATCGGCTGCACCGATTTTGCACGGGATACGATTGCGTCCTGCGCAGGGCGCCCCATCCGATCCGCATGACCCACCATCATAAGCGTCTCGATCAATCGGGAGACGTTTATGAACACGACCTCATATGGACGAGACGGCCTAGCGATGAAGGCGACGGTCGTCGTCGCGCTCGTGATGATGGCCGAGACCCTGATCGACGGCAGCGGCCTCGGTGCAGTGACGGGCGGTTTTGCGCTAACTTGGCTGGCGATGCTGGTGGCGACACGGCGCGCGCTGGTTCGGGTCGTCGCCGCGCGACTGGCCGCGATCGCCGCTGCCCTGTTCGCACTGGTGCTGGTCGACGACCCCAGCCTGCTCGCATGGACGATGTTCTGGATCGCGCTGTCGATGGCCGCGCTGTTGCCGCGCCGCGGGTTGGACGACGCGCTCGTCTGGGCCTGTCGGTTGGCGTGTCATGCGCTCGCAGGCGTGATATCGCCGCTTCGTGACCTGGCCCGGATCGCAGCGATCCGCGACCGAAGAGGCTCGGGGCCAGGCGGCATCCACGCCGTGATCCGGGCGCTCGTACTGCCATTGGGTGGCGGCGCGATTTTCCTGGCGCTCTTCGCATCAGCCAATCCGTTGATCGATCATGCCTTCGCGCAGATCGTCCTGCCCGACACCTGGACCGTGGCCTGGCGTACCCTGCTTGCGGCGTTCGTGATCGTGGGTGCGTGGGCCAGCCTGCGCCCGATCGCGGCGGCGACGCGGCTCGCACGCGACACCGATCATCCCACGCTATCCGCGCTCGATCCCGGCGTGGCGACGTTGATGCTGTCATTAATCACCTTCAACGCGATTTTTTTGATCGAGAATGTGCTCGATCTCGTCTTTCTGTGGAACGGCGCGGGCTTGCCCGCCGGTTTGACAATGGCCGACTATGCGCATCGCGGCGCCTATTCGCTCATCGTGACCGCTTTGCTCGCCGCACTGTTCGTGCTCGTCGCGCTGCGGCCGGATAGCGCTGGCGCGCGCAGCCCTGCGGTACGGCGCCTCGTCGCGCTATGGATCGGCCAAAATCTGATGCTCGTCGCCTCCAGCGCCCTGCGGACGCTCGACTATGTCGATGCTTACGGAATGACGAGCCTGCGTCTCTCGGCGCTGGCATGGATGGGGCTAGTGGCGATTGGCCTCGCGCTGATCGGATGGCGCCTGTTCGCAGGTCGATCGACGGCCTGGCTGATAAATGCCAACGCGCTTACGGCAGCGATCGTCCTTGCGCTGGCAAGCGTGATCGATCTCGGTGCGACCGCCGCCGGCTGGAACGCACGGATCGCCCTGACGCACGGCGGGTCGGGTCCGCCGCTAGACCTGTGTTACATGGCGCGGCTCGGCCCCTCTGGGTTGGTTTCCCTGGCAACACTCGAACGGCACGCCCGCACGCCCGGACTTCGCGACCGTCTCGCGTGGCTCCGTTGGCAAGCTCAGAGCGACTTGATCGAGGTGCAGGCAAATTGGCGAAGCTGGACATTCCGCGACGCCCGCCGGCTGGGTGCGGTCGAGGCGATCGTGGGCGTAGGTCCACCAGTACTTCGGGCGGCGCCTGATGGACGCGGTTGCGACGGCTCGATCACGCTCGCTCCGATGATGCCCGCACCGGTCGCGCCGCCGCCCGCCCCCACACCGTTGACGGGAGGCACGCAACGATGATCATGTGCCCGATGCCCCGCACGATCCTGATCGTCGACGACGATCCACACATCCGCCAACTGCTCGTCTTCGCGCTCGACAAGGCGGGACTCGGCGCGGTCGAGGCGGCCGATGGCGAAACCGCGCTCGCACTGGTTGCCGCTCGGTCGCCGGACATGGTCGTGCTCGACATCAACATGCCGCGTATGGACGGATTGGAGACATGCCGCCGTCTCCGTGCCGAAAGCGACATTCCCATCCTCTTCCTGTCGAGCCGCGACGACGAGATCGACCGTGTGCTCGGCATCGAACTGGGTGCCGACGATTATGTCGTGAAGCCCTTCTCGCCACGCGAAGTCGTCGCCCGCGTCATGGCGATCCTGCGCCGGACCGCCGCCCATGCACCGGCGCTCGACCAGAACCGGGACCTTGCGCACGGCCGCTTGCGCCTCGATCTCGAAGGCTGGCGAGCGCTCTGGGATGTCACGCCCGTGTCCCTCACGGTCACCGAATTCCAGCTGCTGCGTTTGCTCGTGTCGGTTCCGACCAAGGTGTTCAGCCGGGATGCGATCATCGATGGTCTTCATGGGCCGGGTTTTGCCGTGACCGACCGGACGATCGACAGCCATATCCGCAATCTGCGGGCGAAATTTTTCGCCGTCGGCGGCGGCGACCTGATCGAGACGCGCGCCGGTATCGGCTATCGGCTCGGTGCGTGTGCCGGGGCGCTATCGGCGCCATGATCAAAGCCGCCCGAGGATGGGTACGGCGTCACTGGCCGCAAATGCGGCTGCGCACGATCCTGTTCGCGACGCTGTTCGTGGTCGCGGCGATGCCCGGCGTCGGCGCGGTGTTCTTACGCGTGTACGAAAACACGCTGGTGCGCCAGACGGAGGCCGAACTGGTCTCGCAGGCCGCCGTGCTTACCGCAACGGCCGCGGCGCTGTGGCCCGACGCACCGCTGGGACGACCGGTACGCGACCAAGCGGCATCGGCCGACAATTCTTTCGGCGTCGGCCCGCCTATCTCCGGCATCGATCTCAGCACCACCCCGATCCGTGCCGAACGTCCGTCGCCGTTACCGGGCGGCGCAACCTCAACGGATGCCCGGATTGCGGCGAGTACGCTTGCGCCCATCCTCGACGCGACCCGTGAGACGACGCTCGCCTCGATCCTGTTGCTTGATCGTAACGGTCGCATAGTAACCGGAGGCCGCGAAATGGGCAGCTATGCCATGCTCCCCGAGGTTGCCGCAGCGCTGGCCGGCCGATCAGCCACGGTGTTGCGCAGGAACGGCGCGTACCGCGCCACCTACCGCTTTGAATGGCTGTCGCGCGCCGCCGCTCTTCGCGTGCATTATGCGAGGCCTGTCATCGTCGGTGGCCGCGTGGTTGGCGTCATTCTACTTTCGCGATCGGCCCGCGCGCTGTTCAAGGGGCTGTACGAGGATCGCGGCAAGATCCTGATCGGTATCGCGATAATCTTCCTGGCGCTCGTCATCCTCAGCGGGATCATCTCGCGCGGGGTGACGCGACCGATCCTTTTGCTGGGGTATGCGACCCGTGCCGTCGCAGGCGGCCGCGGAAACATTCCCGATCCGCCGACGACCGCGGCGATCGAGATCCAGGGCCTCTATGCCGATTTTGCCGCGATGGCGGCAGCGATCGAGCGCCGCTCGCGTTATCTGCGGGATTTCGCCCACGCGGTCAGCCATGAATTCAAGACGCCGCTCGCCGGCATCCGCGGCGCGATCGAACTGCTGCAGGACCATGCCGACATGGCGCCAGTGGATCGTCAGCGGTTTCTGGCCAATGCCGACGCCGATGCAAACCGGCTGGCACTGCTGGTGAGCCGACTGCTTGACCTGGCGCGCGCTGACATGGCCGAACCCGATGAGGCGGTATCGACCCATCTTGCTCCGGTGGTGAGCCGGCTCGCCGACGCGTTCCGCGGTCCAGAATTAGCAATCGACATTATCATGCCACTGGGCTTGGACAAGGTCGCCATTCCCGCCGCCACGCTGGAAGCGATCCTGACGACGTTGTTCGAAAACAGTCGGCAAGCCGGCGCGACGCGAATCGAAGTAAATATGGCGAGCACGCCGGGCCGGATCGCGATGAGCATCGGCGACGACGGCCCCGGCATCCCGCGTGCCGACCACAATCGTTTGTTCGAACCGTTCTTCACGACAAAGCGATCGACTGGCGGCACCGGCCTTGGATTGGCTATCGCCCGCTCGCTGATCGAAGGCGCGGGCGGCATGCTGACCCTCAGCGACGGAACCATCACATCTTTTATTGTCGAGATGCCAGCATACAGCGGGGAACGACCCATCGCAGGCTTCGACGCGATGACGTGAAATTGGGTTCTACGCCCCAGCACCTTTGCGGCGGAACGACCCACACCCGGACGCTAAGAACCCAACTGACGTATACCGAAAGCCGACGCTTGTTCATGTCGTGCGATCGAGTCCCATAAGGCTGCGAACAGCCACGTCAGTGGGAGTGATTGAAACTTAGCGGTCGGGTTGCTTAAGGCACGATCCCAAACCGCTTGCGCTCGGCGGCGAGCAGCGGGTCCATGATCGCCACCGCGGCGAGGTCTACCTTGGCCGCCGCTAGCTGCCCCGTTCGCGCGCGGATCACGGCTCGCAGGAACAGGCTGCTCGTCAGGTCGGGCTGCTGATCGAGTACTGCGGTCAAGTCAGCGAGCGCTTCGTCGTAGCGCTTAAGTCGAAAATAGATCAGCGCGCGGCTGTCGAGTGCAGCGACGCTCGTCTCGGCGAGTTCGATTGAGCGGGTACAGTCCTTGAGCGCGGTGTCGAGGCCGGTGTCGAGCAGCCCTTTGGTCCAGCAACGGGTATTGAGCAGGCTGGCACTGCCTGGCCGCGTCCGGATCGTCTCGTCGAGCAGCACCACCGCGCCCTCGCGGTCGCCGGCGCGCGCCAATAGCTCGGCCTTAGCGGCGATGGCATCCACCTTGTTCTCGCCGCCCGCATCGATCCGCTCCTGTATAAGCGCCAGGCCGGCATCGCGCTGGCCATGGTCCACATCCCAAGTTGCGAGCAGGCTGAGCGCGCCGAGCGATCCGGGATCGAGAGCGCGCGCCGCCCGGATGTCGGCGAGGCGGCCCGCGTCGTCGTGGACAATGTCGCGGATATAGGCGCGCTGGAGATACAGCGTCACACTCGGCTCCAGCGCGATCGCGCGATCGAGGTCGGCAAGAGCGCCCTGCCAATCATAGATGCCGATGAGAAAATTAGCCCGGTTGCCATAGGGTCGAGCTTCTTTGGCATTGGCAGAGATATCGAGGGCATAGGCGTCGAGCAGTGGCTTGAAACGACCGTCGCGCTTACCGGCGTCCGCTACCTCCCAACGGGGCGGCAAGGCGGCGGGAGCGACCACCTCGAACAAGCGCTTCTTGGCCAGAGCGACACGCGCTCGCTCCGCTGGCACGTCGGCGGCAGCGATTTCGGCGCCCGTGGTCGCTATCAACTCCTCAGCATGGAGGGTGCCGGCATCGAGCGCTGCAGTGCGAGTAACCAAACTGCCAGCGAGCGTAGTCGCCAGTTTGGTGTCACCGTCGAGCGCAAACCCAGTCACTCCACCGGGGAGGTGAAGTCTAGTGGTGATCGCGACAGCGTCGGGTACGGCCGTGGCGACCGGGATTGCCGCCCAGGCGGTCCGCGCCCGGTCGGGCTCGAAGCTCAATCCCGATACCGCGTGGTCCAGCACCATACGCCAGCGATCGTCACGCCGGTACCAGAAGCCGCTGCCAATTGCGGTTGCGTCCACGGTAGCCACCGCCGCATCGGAATCATAAGCGAGGGTATAGGCACTTATGGCAACCTCTCGGCCAAGCACAGCTCGAAGGAGGCCTTGTACCGCCGTGTCCTTCTGCTCCTTTGTACCTTGAGTTTTGGCGATGCCGACGCCCTCGGCGGTGGGGCCGCGAAGTGTCACCACCGCGTGGATCAGGGTCGGCAGCCGCACACCAGCGCGTTGGTCGAAGTCTAGCGCGACCGCGACGGTTGGCTGCGTGGGCGCGCGCGCCGGCACCTCCAGCAACGCCGCGCCGCCGGGACGCAACGGCAGTACCCAGCGCAGGGGCGCAACGTCTCTGATCCCGGCATACCGCGAGCCGGTGCTCGTTCCCTCAAGCCACAGCGACTCAGGACCTACCGTCGCGTGCACTAGGACATGATCGAATGCGCCGGCGCTCGGTAGCCGCCTGGGCAGGAGGTCGCCCATCGTCGAATGTGCCAGCACTGGCTCTGCTTCAATGCCTAGTTTGCGCAGGATCGCCAGCAGCAGCAACGTCTTCGCCTTACAATCGCCGTAACGCAGTGCCCAAGTCTGCGATGGTGCTTGGGGCACGAAATTACCGTTCTCGACGCCATTGTAGAGGTAGTGCACCTTTTCCTGGACGAGCTGGAGCGCGGCAGCGGCTCGCT
>JAYVRZ010000026.1:0-12730 GCA_043775965.1 Sphingomonas sp. | reverse complement strand
CTCGACCTCGTCCATCATGATCATGCCGGTGATGCCCCGACCGAGGATCAGCGCGTGTACATCGCGCGTCCCTTCGTACGTGTTCACCGTTTCCAGGTTCATGACATGGCGCATGACCTGATACTCACCCGAAATGCCATTGCCACCGTGCATGTCGCGTGAAGCGCGCGCGATTTCGAGTGCCTTGCCGACGTTGTTGCGCTTGACGATCGAGACCATCTCCGGCGCGAACTGGCCCTCGTCCATCAGCCGCCCGACGCGCAACGACGCCTGCAAGCCGAGCGCGATCTCGGTCTCCATGTCGGCCAGCTTCTTCTGGTACAGCTGCCGCCCCGCGAGCGGCGTCCCGAACTGGTTGCGGTCGAGCCCGTATTGGCGCGCGGCATGGAAGCAGAATTCCGCCGCACCGAGTGCGCCCCACGAAATCCCGTACCGTGCGCGGTTGAGGCAGCCGAACGGGCCCTTCAGACCCTGCACATCGGGCAGCAATGCGTCGTCGCCGACCTCGACCTCGTCCATCATGATCATGCCGGTGATCGACGCGCGCAACGACAGCTTGCCCTCGATCTTCGGCGTCTCCAGCCCCTTCATCCCACGTTCGAGGATAAAGCCGCGGATGCCGCCGCCATGCTCGTCGGACTTCGCCCAGATCACGAACACGTCGGCGATCGGCGAGTTGGAAATCCACGTCTTGGCGCCCGAGATCACATAGCCGTTCGCGGTCTTCTTCGCGCGCGTCGTCATGCTGCCGGGATCGGAGCCGGCATCGGGCTCGGTCAGCCCGAAGCAGCCGATCCACTCGCCGCTCGCGAGCTTGGGCAGGAACTTGCGCTTCTGTTCCTCCGAGCCGAACGCATTGATCGGGTACATCACGAGGCTCGACTGCACCGACATCATCGAACGATAGCCCGAGTCGATCCGCTCCACCTCGCGCGCGACTAGGCCGTAGGCGACATAGGACGCGCCGACGCCGCCATATTCCTCGGGAATGGTCGGCCCGAGCAGCCCGAGCTCGCCCATCTCGCGGAAAATCGCGGGATCGGTATGCTCGTGCTGGAACGCGTCGATGATCCGCGGCGCCAGCTTGTCGTCGGCATAGGCCTTCGCGCTGTCGCGAATCATGCGTTCGTCTTCGCTCAACTGGTCATCGAGCAAAAACGGATCCGCCCAGTCGAACTTGCCCATGCCGGCCATCGTCATCTCCTTCGTTGACCGCCGACTTCGTGTCTCGCGCCGCGAAAGTCCACCCCCCGTGGCGAGGGCGCGCGCGGTTTAGGCGTCGACCAGCGTCAGCACTGCGAGCGTGACGTGCGTCCGGTCGTCGACCGTCTCGACCCGATCGACGACCAGATCCGCGACGAGATGCCCGCGCATCGCAAACGTCGCTTCGGGCAGGCCGTCGATCCACTCTCGAAGACCGGGTACGGGGTCGGCGACGATTGTCAGCCGGTGCTGCGTGCCGACGAACGTCGCGCTGGCCCAAGGCGTGCACGCGATCGACCCGACATGCATCGATAGGGTCGCCGCGATCGCCTGATTGCGCAGGGCGCGGATCAGCAGCGTCCCGGCGTCGGGGCCGCGCAACGCGTCCATCCTCACGACCCATCCGCCGCGATGAACGACTCGATCCGCGCGACCATCGGTTCGCGCGGCTGGCGACCGCGGCGCAGGTCGTGGACCAGCCGCGGATCGCCGACCGCCAGCCGTCCGAACTTGGTCATCGGCATGCCGGTCTGCCGCAGATATCGATCGATCTTCACGAGAACGGACATGGTCGCTCCTTCCGGGTCCTACCCGAGTCCTCGGGTTTCGTTCCCGATCTGTTCCGTGAAATCCTACTTGTCTAGGAAATTTCCTACGCTACGGTCGGGCTGTGGCGAAAATCGCATCCGATCCCGATCCGAGACGCGCGTTGGCGACGCTGGCGGCAAAGCGCGGCGACAGCTTAGCGGCGCTGTCTTCGATGCTCGGGCGCAACCCGGCGTATCTCCAGCAATATGTCCGCCGCGGTTCGCCCAAACTGCTCGGCGAGCGCGATCGGCGGTTGCTGTCGGATTATCTCGGGGTGAGCGAGGCGGTCCTCGGCGCGCCGCCGGAGCGGGCGGCGGGGTTCCGCGTCCCGAAGCTGGCCGTCGCAGCATCGGCGGGTCCCGGCGCGCTGGTCGACGGCGAGATCGCGCTCGGTACCGACACCCTCGATCCGGGCCTCGCGCGGCGTCTCGGACTGAGGGTCGGGCAGGCGGCGATCATCCGCGTCCGCGGCAGTTCGATGGAGCCCGGGCTGTTCGATGGCGATCACATCGTGTTGGACACCGCCGACCGCACGCCTCGCGCCCGCGGCGGCGTCTATGTGATCCGGATCGACGACGCAGTGATGGTGAAACGGGTAAGGCTGACCGGCGGAACGCTGGTCGCGACGAGCGACAATCCGGCAGCGGGGCCGGTGCCGGACGGACGGATCGCGGTGATCGGCCGCGTCGTCTGGCAGATGCGCGAGCCGCGGTAGGAGAGGGTTCAAACCCTTCCCGTAATCCCCATCCGCAGCCCCCCATCCGTCACCCCTCTTCCGTTCGTGCTGAGTAGCGACCGAGTAGCTCCGTCAGGAGCGTATCGAGGGCGCGTATCGAAGCATGGGTTCCGCGCGCCAACCTGTCCTTCGATACGCCGTCTCGATACGCTGCGTTGCAGCTACTCGACGGCTACTCAGGACGAACGGGAGTGGGGGGTAGTAGCTGGACGTCGCGGGCGGAGAGGCACTGCCGCGCTCAACGCCGATCGCGCAGCCACACCAACACCGCCGCCACGACTCCAACGCCGGTCCCGATCAGAAACCCCGGCGTGGCCTGCCCGATCGCAAAGCCTACCCCGGCGCCGCCCAGCATGCCCAGCGCGACGAGGAAGCCGCCCGCGGCGCTCGGGTCTTTGTGCGGGGGGACGGTATCGCGGGAAGTAGGATCGGCCATTGCTCTGTCCTGCCACGCGCCGCGCCGCGATGCCAGCCTAGCCGCCGTCACCGTCGCCGCCATCTGGCGCCCGGACGAAACGTGGCGGAAATACGGCGCTACATACTGTTCCGCAACGACAAGCCCGGCTAGGAGCCGGTGATGGTGTCCCGCGTCGGGCGAGCCGGGCCGGCCGCCGCCTTTTTCGTTCTGACGATCTCCGGTGCCTCGGCGCAGACCGTATTGGCGCCCGTACCCGTGCCCGCAGCGGCGACCACGGGACAGGTGAACCGGGCACAGGCAAACGCGCCGGCATCGCCCAACCCCGCACCAGATACGCCGATGTCGCTCGACCCCAATTCGCCGCTCGCCGCGCTCCCGGATATCGGCGTCGGCTGGCCCGATCTCGCCGCCACGCCTGCCGATCCCGCGACCACGATCGCCGTCACCGATGCCAATGCCGAGACGCGCTACAGCTGGCGGATCGACGGAATCGACGCGATCGGCACGACGCTGTTGCGGCAACGGTTCTCGGCGCTCTCGACGCTCGACGCGAACGACGGGCAGCCCGCCAACGCCGCGCAGCTAGATCGCCGCGCCCGCGAAGATGCCGACCTGCTCAACAGCCTGCTCCGCGCGCAAGGCTATTACGATTCCAACGTCGTTACCCGCATCGAGCCCGGCGCAAAGCCGATGGTGGTGCTGTCGGCGACCCCCGGCACGCTGTATACATTCAAGGGCGTGACGATCGACGGCATCGCCGCGGCGGGCGACAAGGGGCCCGGCCTCGCGACCGCGTTCGGGGTGAAGCCCGAGGATCCGGTCAATTCCGATGCGATCGTCGCGGGTCAGGCCAAGCTCACCACGCAGATCGGCCGCGAAGGCTTCCCGTTCGCCAAGGTCGGCGATCCGGCGATCGTCGTCGACCACGCGACCCGTACCGCGACGCTCGACCTGTCGGTGCAACCCGGCGGTGCTCGCAAGTTCGGGCAGATCGTCGCACTGCCCGGCAACCGCGTGTTCGGTGCGGACCACGTCGCAGAGATCGCGCGCTTCTCGCCCGGCGACTCGTTCGATGCGGCCAAGCTCGACGATCTGCGCCGCGCGTTGATCCAGACCAGCCTCGTCGCCGCGGTCGATCTCAAGCCGGTGCAAGGGTCGACGCCCGATACGGTCGACGTCGCCGTGAAGCTCGACCCGGCGCCACCGCGCACCGTCGCCGGCGAGCTCGGCTATGGCACCGGTGAAGGCGCGCGCGCGGAACTCAGCTGGACGCACCGCAACCTGTTCCCGCCCGAGGGTGCGCTGACGGTACGCGGCGTGCTGGGGACTCAGGAGCAGCTCGGCTCGATCGTGTTCCGGCGCAACAATTTCGAGGGTCGCGACCGGGTGCTGACGTTTCAGGCGTCGGGCGTCCACACCAATCGCGACGCGTATGATGCGAAGACCTTCACGCTCGCGGCCAGCCTCGAACGCCAGACCAACATCTTCTTCCAGAAGACCTGGACCTGGTCGGCCGGCGCCGAACTGATCGCGTCGGACGAGCGCGACGTGATCGTGTCGACCGGCGCGCCGCGGCGGCGGACGTTCTTCATCGCCGCGCTCCCGACCACGCTCAATTACGACGGCTCGGACGATCTGCTGAACCCGACCAAGGGGTTCCGGCTCGGCGCGCGGCTCAGCCCCGAAGCATCGTTGCAGGATTCGGTGTTCGGCTATGCCCGCACGCAGTTCGACGGCAGCGTGTACCAGCCGATCGGCGGCCGCGTCGTGCTCGCGGCCCGCACCCGGCTCGGCACGATCGTGGGCGCGCCACGTGATGAGGTCGCCCCGTCGCGGCGCTTCTACGCCGGCGGCGGCGCGTCGGTGCGCGGTTACGGCTATCAGTCGATCGGCCCGCGCGATCCCAACAACGATCCGATCGGCGGCCGCAGCCTGACCGAATTCTCGATCGAGGCGCGCGTGAAGGCGTTCGGCAATTTCGGCATCGTGCCGTTCCTCGACGCGGGCAACATCTACACCTCGCCGCTGCCGAAATTCACCGGGCTGCAATACGGCACCGGGATCGGCGTGCGTTATTACTCGAACTTCGGGCCGATCCGCCTCGACGTCGGCACCCCGATCAACCCGCAGCCGGGCGACAGTCGCGTCGCCGTCTACGTCTCGCTGGGACAGGCGTTTTGAGCGAGGAAGCCGCAGTTCCAAAGCGCCGCATCGCGTGGTGGCGCTGGATCGTCAGCGCGGTCATGGCGCTGCTGGCGATCGTCGGTGCGGCATTGCTGATCGTCGATACCGATATCGGCCACCGCTTCGTCGCGGACCGGATCGCGGCGATCAGAACCGCCAACGGGTTGCGCTTCACGGTCGGGCGGATCGAAGGATCGCTCTACGGCGACACGCGGCTGGTCGACCTGCGCGTCTACGATCTGGAGGGGCTGGTCTTCCAGGCGCCCAACGTCACGCTCGACTGGTCGCCGTTCGACTGGTTTTCGAACCGGCTCGAGATTCAGCGGCTGATCGTCGACCGCGCGATCCTGACTCACACGCCGCGCACCCGGACGACGAACAGTCGTGGCCCGATCCTGCCCGATTTCGATATCCATATCGGCCAGCTGTCGGTCGGGCGGCTGACGCTGGCGAAGCGCGTGCTGGGGACGCAGCGGATCGGCACGCTCGATGGGCGCGCCGATATCCGTTCGGGCCGCGCGCTGGTCGTGCTGAAGGCGCGAGTCGCCGGCAGCGACGATCTGAAGCTCCGGATCGATGCCGAGCCCGCCCGCGACCGCTTCGACATCGACATCGTTGCCAAGGGCCGGGCCAACGGCGTCCTCGCGCGCATGGTCAAGGCAAAGGGTCCGGTCGCGCTCGCGGTGACCGGGGAGGGCGGCTGGGCACGCTGGAACGGCCACGCCAACGGGTTCGTCGGCACCACGCGGGTGGTCGATCTCGCGCTGGTCCAGGCGGCCGGCAAATACACGCTGTCGGGTATCCTTGCGCCGTCGTCACTGCTGAAGGGGCGGCTGCAACGGCTGACCGCGCCGCGCATCCTGGTCAACGGCAGCGCGAATTTCGCCAACCGACGCCTCGACGGGATGCTGTCGCTGCGCACGCCCGCGCTGGCGATCGACACGACCGGCATCGTCGATCTCGCTACCAACGCCTATCGCGACGTGCGGATCAAGGCGCGGCTGCTGCGGCCGCCAGCGCTGTTCGACAACATGACCGGCAACATGGTCGAGCTTCGTGCGATCCTCGACGGGCCGTTCGCGACCGCAGCGTTCGACTACCGCATCGATGCGAGCCGGTTCGCGTTCGACCAGACCGGGTTCGAAAACGCGCACGCCGCCGGCAAGGGGCGCCTTTCCGCCGCGCCGGTCACCGTGCCGATCCGCTTCACCGCGGCGCGCGTGACCGGGGTCGGCACCGTCGCGGGTGGCATCCTGCGCAACCTGACCGTCGACGGACTGCTCCGCGTGACCCCGACGCTGCTCACCGGCGACGCGCTCCGGCTACGGTCGGACAAGCTCGCCGGCAGCATCAATCTTGCGGTCGACCTGCGCAACGGCCAGTTCGAGGTCGGCATCAACGGCGGGCTTGGCCGCTATCTGATCCCCGGCCTCGGCATCGTCGACGTCAAGTCTACCCTGCGCGTCGTCCCGGGCCCGAACCGCCACGGCACGCGCGTGCTGGGGCAGGGCAGCGCGCAGATGGTGCGGCTCGACAACGCGTTCTTCCGCAGCCTCGCGGGCGGCCTGCCGCGGATCACCACCAACCTCGAACGTACCACCGACGGCATATTGCACTTCACGAACCTCGTGCTGACCGCGCCGCAGATCCGGCTGACCGGTAACGGCTATCGTCGCCGCGACGGGACCTTCCATTTCGAGGGGAGCGGGCGCCAGCAGACCTATGGTCCGGTCCAGCTCATGCTCGACGGCCAGATCGACAAGCCGACGCTCGACCTCGTCTTCGCCAGTCCCAATGCGACGCTCGGCCTGTCGAACGTCCGCGCGCATCTCGATCCCACGCCGCAGGGGTTCGCGTTCACCGCGGCGGGTGGATCGCGGCTCGGCCCTTTCACCACCAATGGCGCGATCCTGTTGCCGCCGGGCGCCGGCGCGACGATCGCGATCGCCGCTCTGAACGTCGCGGGGACGCGCGCGAGCGGCAATATCGCGGTCGTCGACGGCGGCTTCGACGGGCGGCTCGCGGTCGCCGGGGGCGGGATCTCGGGCGATCTGCTGTTCCGTCCGGTCGGCACCATCCAGCGGATCGAAGGTCATCTCGCTGCCAAGGCCGCGACGCTCGACACCATCGCGCTTCGTCAGGGCAAGCTCGATTTCGTCACGTTGCTCGACCCGGCGGGCACCTCGATCGAGGCCACTGCGACGGGCCTCGGCCTGCGTCACGGCGCGCTCAGCCTCGCCCGGTTCAATGGCGCGGCGTCCCTGAGAGGTGGCGTCGGCACGATCAAGGCGTCGATCGCCGGCTCGCGCGGCCGCGCGTTCGATATCCAGAGCGTGACGAAGGTCACCGCGAACAGCTACGCGATCTCCGCGCAGGGCACGCTCGACGGTCGCCCGCTGAAACTGCTCACCCCCGCGGTGCTGACGCAGGCCGAAGACGGCTGGCACCTCGCGCCGACCAGGCTCAGCTTCGGCGGCGGCGAGGCGCAGGTCGGCGGGCTGTTCACCGGCACCACCACCGCGATCGATGCCAGCCTGACGCGGATGCCGCTCGCGCTGCTCGACATCGGCTATCCTGGTCTCGGGCTCAGCGGCTCGGCATCGGGGCGCCTCAATTTCGCCACCGCGAACGGCGCCGCGCCGACCGGCAAGGCCGACCTCACGATCCGCGGTCTCGCGCGCGCCGGGCTCGTCCTGTCGTCGCGGCCGATCGATGTCGGCGTTGCGGCGGTACTCTCGCCCGACAAGCTCGGGCTGCGCGCGGTGATCGCATCGGGTGGCAAGACGATCGGCCGCGCGCAGGCCCAGCTCGCGCCCTTGGGGCAGGGCGATCTTGCTGCACGGATCACCAACGCCCGCCTGTTCGGCCAACTCCGCTACAGCGGCCCCGCCGACACGCTCTGGCGGCTCACCGGGGTCGAGCTGTTCGACCTGTCGGGCCCGGTCGCGATCGGTGCGGACGTCGTCGGTACACTCGCCAACCCGACTTTACGCGGCATCGTCCAGGCGAACGGCGCGCGGATCGAAAGTGCCACCACCGGCACCGTCCTCACCAACGTTCAGGCGAGCGGCCGGTTCGGCGGCTCGCGGCTCGTGATCGACCGGTTCGGCGCGGACGCGGGCAAGGGCGGCCGCGTCACCGGCACCGGCCAGTTCGAATTCGCCGCCGCGGCGGGGGTCGGTCTCGACCTCAAATTGCAGGCCGACAAGGCGGTGATGATCAACCGCGACGACATCGGCGCAACCGTCTCCGGCCCGCTGACGATTCGTTCGAACGGCTCGGGCGGCACGATCGCGGGCGACGTCGTCCTCGACAAGAGCCGCTACCGCCTCGGCCAGGCCACCGCTGCCAGCGCCGTACCCCAGCTCAACATCCGCGAAATCAACCTGCCCGACGGCGGCGAGGAAATCGATGCACCGACCAAGCCCTGGACGCTCGCGATCAAGGCGAAGGCGCCGAACCAGGTGATGGTCAGCGGCCTCGGCCTCACCAGCGAATGGTCCGCCAACCTCCAGATTGCGGGCGCGCCCGACAACCCCGCGATCACCGGCCGCGCGACGCTGATCCGCGGCGATTACGAGTTCGCGGGCCGCAAGTTCGAACTGGCCCGCGGCGTGATCCGCTTCGACGGCGGCGTGCCCGCCAACCCCGCGCTCGATATCGAGGCGAACGCCGATTCGACCGGGCTCAGCGCGTCGATCCGTGTGACCGGCTATGCGCTCAAACCCGAGATCGGCTTCACCAGCACGCCCGCGCTGCCCGAGGACGAACTGCTCTCGCGACTGCTGTTCGGCACCTCGATCACCAATCTGTCCGCGCCCGAGGCCTTGCAGCTGGCGGCGGCGGTGGCGGCGTTGCAGGGCGGTGGCAGCGGCTTGAACCCGATCAATGCGGTGCGCCGTGCCGCCGGGCTCGACCGCCTGCGCATCCTCCCCGCCGATCCGCAGACCGGGCAGGGCACGTCGATCGCCGCGGGCAAATACGTCACGCGGCGGCTCTATGCCGAGATCGTCACCGACGGGCAGGGCTATTCCGCGACGCAGGTCGAGTTCCAGGTCACGCGCTGGCTGTCGCTGCTGTCGAGCATCTCCACGCTCGGCCGCCAGAGCGCCAACGTCCGCGTCTCGAAGGATTATTGAAGGATTCCGGATTGCGCGCTGTTTGTACCCGGCAGCACCTACCCGGCGGACGCCGGGGCCCAGGTGGGAAGGTCGTGGTAACGCAGGACTGCCTTTCGTTATCTCCGTCCACCATTTGGGCCCCGGCCTACGCCGGGGAGGCAACGTCTTCTGTCGTCCGTGCCCTTCGACTTCGGCCGGTGCGAACGGTAAGGGGGGCCTTTCGGTTTAGGACCGCATCATGAAGCCCGTCATCTTCGGCCTGTCCGGCCCCGTCCTCACGGCCCAGGAACGCGCGTTCTTTGCCGAATGCGAGCCCGCCGGCTACATCCTGTTCAAGCGCAACATCGTCGACCGCGCGCAGGTTCGCGCGTTGACCGACTCGCTCCGCGACCTGGCCGGCCGCGACGACCTCGCGATCCTGATCGATCAGGAGGGTGGTCGCGTCGCGCGGATGGGCCCGCCCGAATGGCTGGCGTTTCCCGCAGGCCCTGTATTCGACGCGGCGTACGAGCGCGCACCGATGACCGCCATCCAAGCGGCGCGCGCGAACGGGCAGGCACTGGGCGTGATGCTCAGCGAGGTCGGCATCACCGTCGACTGCGCGCCGCTGCTCGACGTGGCGCAGCCCGACACCACCGAAGCGGTCGCCTGCCGCACGTTCGGGTCGGACCCGATGCGCGTCGCGGCGCTCGGCCGGGCGACGCTGGAGGGGCTCGCCGAGGGCGGCGTGGTCGGCGTCGTCAAGCACATGCCCGGCCACGGCCGCGCGAAGCTCGACACGCACCACCACCTCCCGACCGTCACCGCGACCGACGCCGAGCTGGAGGTCGACATCGAACCCTTCCGCACGCTCAACCAGGCGCCGATGGGGATGACCTCGCACATCGTCTTCGACGCGTGGGACCCCGACCGCCCCGCGACGCTGTCGCCGATCGTTATCGACCGGATCATCCGCCAGCGGATCGGCTTCGACGGCCTGCTGATGACCGACGACATCGACATGAAGGCGCTCTCGGGCACCGCCGGCGACAAGGCCGCCGGCGCGATCGAGGCGGGGTGCGACGTGGTCCTCGATTGCTGGGCCCGCATGGACGAGATGGTCGAGATCGCGGGGCGCCTCGGCGAAATCTCCGACGCCGCCCGCGCGCGCCTGGACCGCGCCATGGCATCGGTCGGCCCCGCCAAAGGCGATTTCGCCGACTTGATCGCCACGCGGGACTCACTGCTTTCGCGGCTATGAGCGGGCAGAGCCATGCTTCAGTTGATGCAAAACTTAAAAGTTTTGCATCACGGCGATGGGTAAAAATCGTCCGTACAGAGTCGATTTCATCCTCCCGTCAGCAACACGTAATGTCGCGACGGCGTATCATGAGCCATGGTGACTTCTGTCCTTCTGATTTTCGCTGCGCAGGCCGCCGCATCCGGCGCGATATCTGCTCCTGATCCCTTAGGCCGTGACACCGAAGCGACGAGTGTGGCGAGCGCTACGGCGCTCCACAGAAAGATGGATGCTGATGGTGATGGATATGTCACCCCGGTAGAGATGGCCGGGTTCATCACAAAATCGATGAACGGTTTGGCAATACCAGGAACAGATGCTGCTCATCCCCTACCTCCGTTGTCAGCAGCACTTTTCAAGGCAGGCGACACTGACAAGGATGGTCGGATATCTCTTGCCGAAGCGATCACCGCGGCAAAGCGGGATTTCGCGCTTCAGGATACGAACCACGACGGTGTGGTGACGCCGGAGGAACGGATGGCGTTTATGCAAAAGGTCATAAGTGACGGGAAGACGCCCGAGGGAGTGTCTCTTTCGCATCGTTAGATTGGGCAGGCTTGATGCAAAACTCACGAATTTTGCATCAACTCAAAAACGGCGAAAATCCAAGTGGTTCGGCTATGCAGATATCCGATGCAGGATCATCCGCTGTACCGGGCCTCCGCCGAGCGCCGAGCGCTGCAATTCCGAGCACGTATGACCTTTTCGCGGATGCCGAACCTTTGGCGATCCTGTATCCCGCCGGCATGAACGACGCGCAATTGACGCTGGATCTGGACGGGTGGGAGGGGCCGCTCGATCTGCTGCTGTCGCTCGCGCGGGGGCAGAAAGTCGATCTGCGGACGATCTCGATCCTCGCGCTGGTTGAGCAGTATCTCGCCTATGTCGACTCGGCGCGCGCGCTGAAGCTGGAACTGGCGGCGGATTATCTCGTGATGGCGGCGTGGCTCGCATATTTGAAATCGGCGTTGCTGTTGCCACGCGATCCGATCGCGGAGCCCGATCCCGAAGAACTGGCACTACGACTGCAACTCAGGCTAGAGCGGTTGCAGGCGATGCGCGAGGCCGGCGCGCGACTGATGGCGCGTGACCGGACCGGGCGCGACGTGTTCGCGCGGGGTGCGCCCGAGGGGTTGCGAACGATGCGCAAGGCGGCGTGGCAGGCGGAGATATTCGACCTGATCGCCGCCTATGGCCGCATCTCCGCCAGGACCCGGCCGGTGATGCACGTCGTCGCCGACCGCGAGGTGATGACGCTGGAGGCGGCGCTGGAGCGCGTGTCGATGCTGGTCGGCGAGCGGATCGACTGGAGCGTGATCGAAAGCTTCCTGCCCGACGCCGCCTGTGTCGAACAGGGCGAGCGGTTGCGAAGGTCTGCCTTGGCGTCGAGCTTCGTCGCCGCGCTGGAACTCGCGCGCCAGGGTAAGGTCGAACTGCGACAGGCCGCCCCGTTCGCGCCGCTGTATCTCCGGGCGATGGCATGACCTCGCTCGAGGATACACCGCCGAACGACCTGATCCGCGCCGTCGAGGCCGTGCTGTTTGCCGCCGAAGCGCCGCTGACGATCGATTCGATCCGGGCGCATGTCGGGACGGGCGACATCCGTGCCGCGCTGGACCGGCTGGTCGCCGATTATGCCGGGCGCGGGATCAACCTCGTCCGGCGGGGCGAGCGCTGGCAGTTCCAGACCGCGCCCGACATGGCGCACATGCTGCGCCGCGACCGCGAGGAACCGCGCCGGCTCAGCCGCGCGGGAATCGAGACGCTGGCGATCATCGCCTATCACGAACCGGTCACGCGCGCGGAGATCGAGGCGATCCGCGGGGTGCAGATCTCCAAGGGAACGCTCGACGTGCTGATGGAGGCGGGCTGGGTGAAACCGGCGGGCCGGCGCGAGGTGCCGGGGCGGCCTTTGATGTACGCCACCACGCCCGAATTCCTGACCCACTTCAGCTTGAGCTCGCGCAAGGACCTGCCCGGGATCGACGACCTCAAGGCGGCGGGGCTGCTCGACCCGCTCGACGACAGCATCTTCCAGCTTCAACTGGAAACCGGGGACGAGGCGGACTAGAGAGGCCGCCAAAGGAGTCTCGTAATGGGCGGTTTCAGCATCTGGCATATCTTGATCTTCGCGGTCATTCTGTTGCTGCTGTTCGGCGGCAATCGTTTCTCGGCGATGATGGGTGACGTCGCCAAGGGCC
>JAYVRZ010000025.1:0-12905 GCA_043775965.1 Sphingomonas sp. | reverse complement strand
GAGCGGCGTCACCGCGTCCGTCGTCACCGATGCGAACGGCGGCGCATACCTGTCGGTCAAGGGCGCGACCGGAACCGCCAATGCATTCACGCTGAAGGGCGCGGATGGCGGCGCGGTCGATATCGGCGGGGCGGCGACCAAGACGACCCTCGTCTCGACCGCGCAGAACGCGCAGCTCACCGTCGACGGGATCGCGGTCGAGCGGTCGAGCAACAGCATCAGCGACCTGATTGACGGCGTGAAGCTAGAACTCGGCGGCGTATCTACGGTGCCGGTGACGCTCGGCAGCAGCACACCGACCGACGCGTTGACGCAGGCGATCAACGACGTCGTCGCGACCTATAACGAAGTGCTGGCGACGATCACCGAACAGACCGATCCGATCACCGGCAATCTGCGCTCCGATCCCGCCGCCACGTCGCTGCTGCGGTCGATGAAGGCGCTGAGTTCGAAGTCGCTGGTCGGCGGCGCCATATCGGGCGTTCCGCGGTCGTTGTCGGAGATCGGCGTCGCGACCAACACCGATGGTACGCTGCGCGTCGACGCAACGCTGCTCGCCAAGCAGATCGCTGCCTATCCCGACACGATCGAATCGATGTTCGCGCCATCGGGCACCAACGCATTGGGATTGTCCGCGACGCTGACCGCGCTGACAACGAGTGCGACCAGCGTACTCACCGGTCTGGGTGCCTCGACGACGCGCTACACCGCCGCGGAGGCCGACGTCACCAAGCAGCAGGACAAGGTCACCGACCAGTCCGCGCAGCTGACGACGCGCCTGACCCAGCAATATGCCAGCATGAACGCGCGCGTCTCGGCGTATAAGTCGACGCAGACGTTCCTGACCAACCAGATCGCCCAGTGGAACAAGAGCGACTCGTGACTTACGCCTCGACGCTCATGCGCGACCCGTTCGCGACCTATCGCCAGATCGACGCAGTCGGCCACACCGCGACCGCGGACGGGCCGGCGCTGGTGCAACTGCTCTACAAGGAACTCGTCGCCGCACTGCGCGCCGCCGCCTGGGCCTGCGAAAAGCGCAAGTTCGCGGTCAAGAGCGAGCGCATCACCCGCGCCACCGCGATCCTGTTCGCGCTCGAAGCCGGGCTCGATTTCGAAAAGGGCGGCCAGGTCTCGGAGACGCTCGCACGGCTGTATGGTGGTGCGCGCAAGACCGTCATCAACGCGTCGCTCGGCCATGATCCGCAGCCGTTCCGCGACTCGGCAGACATGCTCGACGAGATCGCGCAAGCCTGGCGGACCGCCAGCGCCGCGTGAGCCGCTACCGCCGGAACCAGTGCCGGTGGACGAAGTAGATCACGATTCCGGCCGACAGCAGCGCACAGCCGCCGCAAATCGCATCGAACGCCCAGGGTTCGTCGGCATAGGGCAGCCCCTTCACGTTCATGCCGTAAAGGCCGGTGAGGAAGGTCAGCGGCAGGAAGACCATCGCCGCGATCGAGATGATCAGCGAGCGATTGTCGATCTGTTCGGCGCGCATGTCGGTCAGCGTCTCGTGGATCAGCGCGGCGCGCTCGCGGATCGATTCGAGTTCCTCGGCCATCCGCGCCGCGCGGTCGGCGGCAGTGGCCAGGTGCAGCCGATCGTCGTCGGCCAGCCAGTCACCCGGCAAGGCGGCGAGCTTTTCCAGCGCGGCCCGCTGCGGGCTGAGGAAGCGCTTGTAGCCGATCGCGGCGACGCGCACCTTGCTGACGGCACGGCGCAGTTCGAAGACGCGCTCGGCATCAAGTTGTTCCTCGCAATCGTCGAGTTCGTCGCCGAGATTGGCGACGTCGGGATCGAGATCGGCGGTGATCGCCGTGGCGAAGGCGGCGATCAGGTCGCCGGGATCGCGTACTTCGTCGTGCCTAACCATTTTCTCGACTTCGGCGACCGCGATCATCGGCTTGCGCGTGACCGAGAACACCCGGCCCTTCACCGCCCATATCCGGACGGACGCGAGCAGGTCGGAGCTGTCGAGCTCCTCCTTCGATCGCCCGCGCAGATTGAGGAACGCGCCGTCGCCGATCGCCTCGCAGCGCGGCCGCGTCTCGGTCGCGGTCAGCGCGTCGACCACGTAATCGTCGAGCTTGGCCTCGTCGCGAAGCCACGTCTGCGCGTGTTCGGCGGCAGTCGACAGATGGACCCAGACAAGGTCCGCGGTACAATCGAGCGCCTCCTTGACGTCGACCCGTGATCCCTTGCCGTTGCTGATCCGAAACCCGAAACCGCTCACCGCGCCATGTCCACATCCACCGTCAGGCCTTCACCGGGATCGAACGGCGGCGCGGCGCAAACGATCCGTGCAGCATCGGCGCGCGCGCGGTCGAGGATCGCGGCCGGCACGTCGGGGCGGTGATAGACGCGGTCGGCGCTGGCGAGTGCGCGCGCCTGGCGAAGCGTCAGGTCGTCCGGGTCGTGGGATGCAAGAACCATCCGCACCATTTCGCTGCCCTGCGTCGACGCTTCGGTGGGGGCGAGCCAGGCATCGACGTCGTGCGTCGGCGACAGCAGGTCCAGCTCGCCTCCCGCCGCCATCGCGCTCGCCAGCGCACGGCGACGCTCGCCCATGTCGGGCCAGCGCCGCCTGAGCGCCCCGCGCGCCGCCTGCAACGCCAGCGCGAGTGCGCCGAGGTCGGCGGGGATCAGCGCCTCCAGCCGCTGCCGCAATGCCGCGGCGAGCCCGGCGGACACGCCGCCGGTGCCGATCGCGATCAATACGGGCGCACGGTCGACGATCGCCGGCAGCGTGAAGTCGCAATAGGCGGAGCGATCGACCGCGTTGACCAGGATGCCGCGCGCCTTCAACCGCGCGACCGCCGCCAGCGCCTCGTCCTCGTCGTCGATCGCGACGATCGCGAGCGCGGCCACCGCGTCCTCGCCGACGACGTCCGCCCCCGCGCGGTCGAGCAGCCGGCGCTTCGCATCCGCCGCCTCGCCCTCGCCCAGCAGGATCACCGGGCGCCCTGCCAGCCTGACGAACAGCGGCAGGCTCTGGAGCGACGCGGTGGGCGGGATCACCGCTTGAGCCATTCCGGCACGCGCTCGGCGGCCAGGATCGTCTCCGGGTGGATCCGGTCGGCGACCACCGCGAACCGGTCGCCGTCGACCAGAACCTCGGGCACCAGCGCGCGGCTGTTGTACGTCGAGGCCATCGTCGCGCCGTACGCGCCGGCGGTGCGGAAGATGCCGAGATCGCCCGACTTCACCGCGTCGATGTCGCGCCCCATCGCGAAGGTGTCGCCGGTCTCGCACACCGGCCCGGCAATGTTGGCCGTCATCCGTTCGCCGGTCGGCTCGACCGCGACGAAATCATGGTACGCATCGTACATCGCGACGCGCGCGAGGTCGTTCATTGCCGCGTCGACGATCACGTACGGGTTCACCACGCCCGGCTTCACCCAGATCACTTCGGTCAGCAGGATACCGGCATTGCCCGCGATCACGCGGCCGGGTTCGAACATCAGCTCGACGTCCCAATCCGCGGTCGCGCGCGCGACCATCGCGCCATAGTCGGCCGGGCTCGGCAGCACGTCGTCGGGCTTGTACGGCACGCCGAGCCCGCCCCCGAGATCGACGCGGCTGATCGTGTGACCCGCCGCGCGCAGTTCCGCGACCAGCTCGCCGATCCGCGCATAGGCAGCCTCGAGCGGGGCGAGATCGGCAAGCTGGCTGCCGATGTGGATCGCCACGCCGCGCAGGTCGAGGCCGTCATGCTTCGAGAGCCGATCGAACATCGCGACCGCCTGGTCGATCGCCACGCCGAACTTGTTCTCCTTGCGCCCGGTCGAGATCTTTGCGTGCGTTCCCGCATCAACATCGGGGTTCACGCGCAGCACGGCCGGCGCGCGTTCGCCGCGAGCATGCGCAAGCGCAGCGAGGACCTCGCCCTCCTCCTCGAGCTCGAGGTTGAACTGGCCGATCCCGGCTTCAAGCGCCTGTGCCAGCTCGCGCCGGGTCTTGCCGACGCCCGAAAAGACGATGTCCGACGCCGGGATCCCCGCCGCCAGCGCGCGCTGCATCTCGCCCGCGGACACGACGTCGGCGCCATAGCCCTCGTCGGCGAGCACGCGCAGTACCGCGACGTTCGGGTTCGCCTTGATCGCGTACGCCAGGTGGACGCGACCGGCAGGCTTCAGCGCGTCGCGGAATACCTGGGCATGGCGGCGGAACGTGGCGGTCGAATAGACGTAGACGGGCGTACCGACGGCCTCGGCAATCGCAGGCAGCGCGACATCCTCGGCGTGCATCACGCCGTCACGATAGGCAAAATGATCCATGATTCAGGTCTTCAATTGGGAGGCGGCAGGTCGAACTCGTCGCTGCGGCGCTCGTCGGATTTGGTAAGCAACTCGTCGCTGCGCTGCGGGCGTTGCTGCGTGGTGGGCGCGAGCAGCTGCGCGGCTGTCGGCGGGGTCTTGGCGCCGTATGGAGCGACCGGAAGCGTCTTGCCCTCCGCCGGCACCAACCCGTCCGCCGCACCGCAGCCTGCTAGGGTCAGTGCCAATCCGCCCAGTGCCAGAAGCCGTTTCATGCCGTATCTCCACCCTGCAACGCCGCGCGTGCTACCTTGATCGCGGCCCGCACATTGTCGGGCGCGGTGCCGCCGAAACTGGTCCGGCTGGCGACCGACGCGTCGACCGAAAGCACGCCGTACACGCGTTCGTCGATCCGCGCATCGATTGCCTTCAGATCCTCGATCGGCAACGCATCGAGCGCGACCTTCCGCTCCTCGGCCAGTTTCACCGCGCGTCCCGTCACGTGATGCGCCTCGCGGAACGGCAGCCCGGCCTCGCGCACCAGCCAGTCGGCCAGATCGGTCGCGGTCGCAAAGCCGCTCTCGGCCAGCCCGCGCATCCGGTCGGTGCGGAACGTCGCGCTCTCGACCATCCCGGTCATCGCCGCAATCGACAGCGCGAGCAGGTCGTGCGCCTCGAACACCGGCGGCTTGTCGTCCTGCATGTCCTTCGAATAGGCGAGCGGCAGGCCCTTCATCGTCACCATCAGCGCGGTCATGCAGCCCAGGATCCGCCCCGAATGCCCGCGCACCAGCTCGGCGGCGTCGGGATTGCGCTTCTGCGGCATGATCGAACTGCCGGTCGACCATTGATCGCTCAATGCGACGAACCCGAATGGCTGCGACGCCCATAGCACGAACTCCTCCGCCAGCCGCGACAGATGCAGCGAGGTCTGAGTCGCAGCGGTCAGATATTCGATCGCGAAGTCCCGGTCGCTGACGCCGTCGAGCGAATTGGTCATCGGCCCGTCGAAGCCCAGCGCCTTCGCCGTCATCTCGCGGTCGATCGGGAAACCCGTTCCCGCGAGTGCGGCGGACCCGAGCGGCGATCGGTTCATCCGTGCCCGCGCATCCGCGAACCGGCCAACGTCGCGCGAAATCATCGCGTGATACGCCATCAGGTGATGGCCCAGCGTCACGGGCTGCGCGGACTGGAGATGCGTGAAGCCGGGCATGACGCTCGCCGCATGCTCTTCCGCGCGGGTCAGCAACGCCGCCTGGAACCCGGCGAGCGCCGCGAGCGCCTGGTCGATCGCATCGCGCACCCATAGCCGGAAATCGGTCGCGACCTGGTCGTTGCGCGAGCGCGCGGTATGCAGGCGACCCGCGACCGGCCCGATCGCATCGGCGAGCCGCGCCTCGGTCTGCATGTGGATATCCTCGAGGACCAGATCCTCCGCGACGCCGTGCTCGGCGTAATGCGCCGCCACGGTGTCGAGCCCGGCCGAGATCGTCGCGGCATCTTCCGCCGAAACGATGCCCTGCTTGGCGAGCATCGCGACATGCGCCTTAGAACCGGCAATATCCTCCTGCCACAGCCGCTTGTCGAAGGGTATCGAGGCGTTTATCTCGCGCATGACCGCCGCCGGCCCCTCGGCGAAACGCCCACCCCACATCGAATTGGAACCGTCCATGTTCTCGAATCCTGTATTCAAAGCGCGGCCGATCGTCTGTTTCGTGGGGATGGGCCTGCTGGTCGCCGGCTGCGATAGGAAATCGCCCGCGCCTGAGCAAGCAAACGTCGTCGCCGCCAACACGGCGTCCGCCGACGAGGTCGCGCCCGGCCCCGCCCCCGACGAAGCCACCGGCCCCGCTGCCGCCACCGAAAAACTCGACCGCAGCCACAAGGGCGAGACCGGCCCGACCGTCGCCTTCACCGCGCCCGACGGCAAGTCGGTGACGCTGGCGTCGTTCAAGGGCAAGCCGCTGCTGCTCAACATGTGGGCGACCTGGTGCGCGCCGTGCGTGGCGGAGATGCCGACGCTGGACGCCGCCGCAAAGTCGCTGGCGGGCAAGGTTCAGGTGATCGCGGTCAGCCAGGACATGCAGGGCGCGGAGAAGGTCACGCCGTTCTTCGCGTCGAAGACATTCGTCGCGCTGAAGCCGTATCTCGATCCCATGCTCGGTCTCAGCCTCGCCTACCAGGCGAACCTGCCGACGACGATCCTGTACGATTCGGCGGGCAAGGAAGTGTGGCGGATGACTGGCGGCAACGAATGGAACACGCCCGCCGCCGCCAAGCTGATCGCCGAGGCGTCGTAAGGGCGCTTGTAAAGTTGTGCCGACCCGCCTTGGTGACGAGCCAAAGGTTGATGGCGAGCCGGCACGCGTCTCCTAACGCATAACGGCGGGATAAATGTGCAAACCACGTCTGGATTCGACCGAATGAGACGAGCCGAGCAGACCGCGGGAGGAATGCGCGGCGTTTCGTCCAGTTGCGGCAAGTCCGCAGGGCGGCAGACCGGCTCAACCTGTGGTCGAGCGCGAAATCATTGACCGTTTGGAGGTGGCAGCCGTTACAGTGGTGCGATCCGGCATCGCACCGGCAGGGCTCGAACTGGACGATATGGACGAAACGCGCATCACCCGACTGTCGAGACGACACTGCGACGTGCTGCGCGGCGTGGCGGCGCTGAAGAAGACCAAGCAGATCGCGGCAGATCTGGGAATCGCGCCGGGCACGGTCGACGGCTATATCGCCGAGGCGGTCCGCATCCTTGGCGCTACCGATCGCGGCGACGCGGCACGGATGCTGGCGCGGTACGATCGCGACCACCCCGACTCTCCGGCGGCAAACACTGCGCCCCTTGGTCCGCCCCCCCGGGGAATCAGGGGGGCAATCTCCATGGGTGTTCGAGCCGGTGCCACCGCTGTCAGACAGCGCTTGGCCGGTCGCCGAACCGGAGGCACCCATGACAATGGAGACCCGCCCGCGGACCTCTTCGATCATGGGACTGCTTCCGATCAGGCGCCCCGGGCAACGCAACAACGACCTTCCGGTCATTGCGCGTCTGCTCTGGATCCCGGCCATTGCAGTGATCCTTGCGGGTGGCTTCGGCCTGCTTGCAAATGGTCTCAAGGTGTTTGCCGACGTGATCGAACGGCTCCACCTGTCCGGCTAAACCGATCGAGAAGGCCGCCCCCGGGTGGAACTCCGCCATGGATACTCAGCTTTGTAAGGCCGGCACCGATGTCGGCATCCTGTTGAATCGGCTCGAGGCGCAGCTCGCCGATGCCTTCAGCATCTGTTCGCAACTCGCCGTTGCCTCGACCCGCTTCGGCACCAGTGCAGGCGTTACGCCCCGCATCGCGCAGCCGGTGGTACAGGAGCTCGGCAGCGCGATGGCGGCGATCGCGCAGGCACAGGGCCACGTGATCGGCGCGCACCGTAGCGCAGAGCGGATCGGCAAGTTCGTCGGTTTCGGCGACGGCATGCCAAAGCCCGACGCCGGGTTCTTCACCGGTGTCGAGAGCGGGCATCTGTCCGTCGTCGCGCAGGCCGCCTGATCGCCCGAACACCTCGCATGATCCACATTCTCCTTTACTATGCGGTAGCGCTGGCGACGTGCTGGTTCGCATTGCGCCATGGCGGCCGGCCGGAACGGATCGTCGCGCTCGCATTCCTGCTTGCGGCGGTCGCGTCCAGCGCGATGATGTTCTCGGCGCGCGACGCGTTCCGGTCGGTCGACGCGCTGCTGTTCGCCATGGACCTGGCGTTGCTCGCCGGGTTGGTCGTGATCGCCGCCTGCGCCAATCGGTTCTGGCCGATCTGGATCAGCGCGCTCCACCTCCTGACCATCGCGGTCCACGGCGTGAAGGCGTACGACCCCAGCCTGGTGCCGTGGATGTACGCGGCCGCGGTCAGCAAGATCGCCTATCCCATGCTCGCGCTGCTGGTCATCGGCACCGAGCGTCACCGCCGACGAAAGGCATGCTATGGCAACGACCCGGACTGGTCGATCGCTATGGGACTTACCCGATGAGCCCGGCCGAACACCGGCGCCCACCCCCTGGGATACCGCGATGACGAGCGCGCTCCGTTTGAAATACGTCGCCCGGACCGATACGACCACCGATACGGATACCGCGCTGGACGCGGGCGAGCCGAGCGAAGTCGACCGCGCTCGCGCCGTCCTGCGTCAGCGACAGATCCGTTTGGCGACGTTCGGTCCGGTCCAGACGCTGTTCCAAGATCACGCCTGGGATATCCTGCTCGGGCTGTTCGTCGCGCACGAAGACGCCCGCCCGCAGAGCATCGAGGCGATCTGCGCCGCCACCGCGCTGCCGATCGTCGCGGTGCGTCGCTGGGTGCTGGCGATGGAGCAGCTCGGCATGGTCACCTGCTGGCCGCACGACGCCGACTTCACCAAGCGCTCGGTCGGCCTGACCGACGAGACGATCGGCATGATGCTGCGATTCTTGCAGGAGATGTAGGGGGAAGCGCTGGATGCCCCGTGAGGATTCGAACCTCAATAGGCGGTATCAGAAACCGCAGTCTTACCATTAGACGACGGGGCATCAGCGAGGGCGCGATCTAGGCGGGCGGTTTCGCGCTGTCAACGCCAAGATGTTGCCGATGCGCCACGTCGCTTGCGTAATCGCCGCGCCGCGCTACATTCGCCCTCAAGCACCGGGCGGGTATTTTCCCGCGGCGGCAGATATAGATAGCGAGTACACGGCGATGGGGGATGTTTCCACCCGAATGCCGTTCCGGCAGGGTGGTCCTGCCCGTCCGGCGGCGATCCGGCCCAATCGCGGGCGGTGGGCCGATGCGCAGGCGTTTGCCGCGCTAGATCTCGGCACTAACAATTGCAGATTGTTGATCGCGCGACCGCAGGCCGGCGGCTTTGCGGTGATCGATGCGTTCTCGCGAATCGTCCGGCTCGGCGAAGGCCTGGCGTCAACCGGCCGCTTGAGCGACGCCGCGATCGAGCGGACGATCGCTGCCTTGCGCGTCTGTTCGGACAAGCTGCAGCGCCGCAACGTCACGCTGGCGCGCTCGGTCGCGACGGAGGCGTGTCGGCAGGCCTCGAACGGCCCCGACTTCATCGCACGCGCGCTCGCCGAGACGGGAATCCATCTCGACATCATCTCGGCCGAGGAAGAAGCGCGGCTGGCCGTCCTGGGCTGCCATGCGCTGATCGAGCCGGGTGAAGATCCTGCGCTGGTGTTCGACATCGGCGGCGGGTCTACCGAACTCGTGCTGGTCGATACCTCGACGCCGATCCCGACCGTACTCGACTGGCATTCGGCGCCGTGGGGCGTCGTGTCGCTGACCGAGCATGCCGGCGGTGGCGAGGGCGAAGAGGGTCGCCGCGCCGCCTATGCGCGAATGCGGCAGGTGGTCGCGGACAGTTTTGCGGGGTTCGCCGCGAGGCTGCCCCGGCATATCGAGCGGCCGAGGCTGCTCGGCACCAGCGGCACGGTGACGACGCTCGGCAGCGTCCATCTCGGGCTCAGCCATTACGACCGCTCGGTGGTCGACGGACTGATCGTGCCCGCGTCGGCGATGCGCAAGATCAGCGCCGACCTTTCCCACATGTCGATCACGGAGCGTGCCAAGCTGCCGTGCATCGGCAACGAGCGCGCCGACCTGGTGGTCGCGGGCTGCGCGATATTGGAGACGATCATGGATTTGTGGCCCGCCGAGCGGCTCGGCATCGCCGACCGCGGCATTCGCGAGGGTATTCTTCGCCGGCTGATGGGGGCACCTCAGCCCGGTCGTACGCCCGGGAAAGCCTCGGGAGCGGCGGCATGAGCCGGGGTGGTTCCGGCGGCCATGTCCGCGTGCTCACCGCGCGCAAACGGACCGCGCAGTCGACGCGCTGGCTCGAGCGGCAATTGAACGATCCGTATGTGAAGCGCGCCAAGGCCGACGGCTATCGCAGCCGTGCCGCGTACAAGCTGATCGAGCTGGACGAGCGGTTCGAGCTGATCCGGGGATCCAAGCGCGTGGTCGATCTGGGCATCGCACCAGGCGGCTGGGCGCAGGTGATCCGGCGCCGGCTGCCCAAGGCCGCTGTGGTCGGGATCGACCTGTTGCCGGTAGATCCGATCGAGGGCGTGACGATCTTCGAAATGGATTTTCTCGACGATGCGGCACCGGGCAAGCTGATCGAAGCGCTGGGCGGGGCGCCGGACTTGGTGCTGTCGGACATGGCGGCCAACACGGTGGGGCATCCGCAGACCGATGCTTTGCGGACGATGGCGCTGGTGGAAACGGCGTTGCACTTCGCGTGCGAGGTGCTGGAGCCGGGTGGGACGTTCGTGTCCAAGGTTTTCGCGGGGGGCGCCGACTCCGAGCTGGTTGCTGAGATGAAGCGGAACTTCAAGACGGTGAAGCATGCCAAGCCGCCGGCGAGCCGCAAGGGGTCGGTCGAGTGGTTCGTGGTGGCGCAGGGGTTCAAGGGTCGGTCAGCGGATTAGCGTAGCTAATCCGCGTCGCGGACCGACCCCGGCCAGCGTTGCGCAGCAACGACTGACGACGCGGCTTAGCCGCGGCGTCCTACCTGAGGGGCGTACCAAGCGCGACGTTAATAAGCATGTTTCCCCGCGAAGGCGGGGATCCAGACTGGGCTACCGCCTTCGCGGGAGAACACGGTGGTGGATCGCACCAGAGCACAACGTGCCCTCACCCTTTCCACGACGAAGTCGCCGCCGGCCCCTTCCCTCTCCCCTTCAGGGAGAGGGTCCAGATACAAAGAAAGCCCGCGGACCTGGATCCACGGGCTTTTCTCTATTTCGCGCGCCGCGGCAAAGCCGCGTCGTCGGTCGGGCTATGCCCGCCGGCCGGCATTCGCCTGATCGCTGTCTAACACAAGTGCGTTAGACAGCTGGCTCATGCTTACCCCTCGTAATCCGCCCCAAGATTCTGGTTTCGCGGCGGCGCAGCAGCGGTGAGGCGCAACGCCTCGGCCGAAGCGGCCAAGCTGCCGACGGCATCTACCTCGTCGTCGTCATCGACGCGGACCTTCTGCAGCCCCTGAATGACCTGTTCCTTAAGATGCGCCGGCTTGACGTTCTCGTCGGCGATCTCGCGCAGTGCGACGACCGGGTTCTTGTCGCGATCACGGTCAAGCGTCAGTTCGGCGCCGCCCGAAATCTGGCGCGCACGCTGGGCCGCGAACAACACCAGGTCGAACCGGTTGGGGATCTTGTCGACACAATCCTCGACGGTAACGCGCGCCATGCGGCTTCCTTCGTAACAACGATAGAATGAGAAAGGGTCGCCTACGGGGGATGGCTTGCGAAGTCAAGAATTCCGCCAGGCCAGTGCCGCGGGTTGTCACCAGAGGCCCCCTTGTCCATCACGCCCCGCATGGACGATCCCGAAGAACAGCCGACTTTCGCCGTCGATGGCAACCAGATGACCTTGCTCGATACCGGCCCCCGCCGCCTCGACGCGGTGCTCGCGCTGATCGACGGCGCCGTGCGAACCTTGCGCGTGCTGTATTACATCTACGCCGACGACGACACCGGCCGACGCGTGAACGCCGCACTCATCGCCGCCGCCGAACGTGGTGTCGCAGTGTCGCTGATCGTCGACGGTTTCGGCAGCGACGATGCGTCGAAGGCGTTCTTCGACCCGTTGGAAGCGGCCGGCATCTCAATGTGTCGGTTCTCCGCACGGTTCGGACGACGCTATCTGTTGCGCAACCACCAGAAGCTGGCGCTCGCGGATGAGTCCCGGATCATCATCGGCGGGTTCAATATCGAGGACGATTATTTCGGGACCGTGGCCGACCAAGCCTGGCGCGATCTCGGCTTGCTAGTCGAGGGGCCGGCGGCTGGGCGGCTTGCCGGCTATTTCGACGCGCTCAAGGGCTGGATTCACGAGCCGAAGGGCAAGTTGCGAAGGCTGAACGCGGCTCTGTCGCACTGGAGCGAGACGCAGGGCGCAACCCGGTGGCTGATCGGCGGGCCGACGCGCAAACTGTCGCCCTGGGCACGCGCGGTGCGCGACGACATGCGCGCCGGGCGACGGATCGACGTGATCGCGGGATATTTCACGCCGAGCCCCGCCCTGCTGCGACGGCTCGATCACGCGGGGCGGCGGCAGGCCGATGTGCGGATCGTCACCGCGAGCAAATCGGACAACAACGCGACGATCGCCGCCGCGCGGTTCACCTATGCGGGATTGTTGCGAAAGGGCGTCCGGCTGTTCGAATACCAGCCGACCAAGCTGCACACCAAGCTCTACGTGATCGACGATGCGGTCCATATCGGCTCGGCCAACTTCGACATGCGTAGCCTGTTCATCAATCTCGAACTGATGCTGCGGATCGAGGACGCGGCGTTCGCGGCGCATGTGCGTGGGTATGTCGACGGCGAGGTGGCGAAGTCGGTCGAGGTGACCAAGGCGCTCTACAAGGCGAACACCGGCTGGGTGCAACGGCTGAAGCAGCTCGGCGCGTATTTCCTGGTGGCGGTGGTGGACCCGGGGCTGTCGCGTGGACTGAACTTCGGGATCGACGAATAGCGGCGGAAGCTTTCCAAACCGCCATCTGCCGGGGTGCGACGTACTAGCTCCGTATTCTCACCCCCACCGCTACCCGTCACCCCAGCGAAAGCTGGGGTCTCCCCGTTGGCAGGCGCTCGGGCTCGAACC
>JAYVRZ010000024.1:0-3085 GCA_043775965.1 Sphingomonas sp. | reverse complement strand
GTCCTTGGGGACGTCGATATCGGCGGTCAGCGCGGAACCGCCGAAGACGGACAGGTCCATCGGCAGCACGACATGGCGTTCGGCGCCGAGCGCGTCGGCGATCCGGCGCGCGGCGGCAAGCTCGACTCGGTGGCGCTGGTTATAGTCGAACGACAGCGCGAGCAGCCGCTGGCCGGCTTCGCGCGCCATGGCGGCGGATACCATCGAGTCGAGGCCGCCCGACAAAAGGGCGACCGCATAGGGAGCAGGAGATGTCATGATGCACTATCCGCTAGGCTAGCGACGCCCAAAAAGAAAGGGCCGCCCGGTGAGGCGACCCTGAGGTTGGCGCGAACCGCGCCACAAGGGAGAAAAAACGTGCCGAAAAATTGCACGAGTTTATGGGTAGCAGCCAAAGGTAAAGACGCCGTTAACGCCTGACGCTCCTCCCTTTGGACGAGCGTTTTCAGTCTTCTACCGGCACCGGAAACTTCGTCGCGCAAAACGCGCAGTCGACCTGAATGAACCCGGTCTCGTCCGCCATCGACCGCCGCTCCTCAAGCGGAAACTTCGAGATCACGCCGCGGATATAGTCCGGATCGCAACGACACCCGCGCGAGATCGGGATGTCGGCGAGGATGCGGACGTCGTCCTCCTCGTTGAACAGCCGCCACACCAGGGTCTCCAGCGGCAAGGTCGCGTCGGTCAGCTCATCGACGCCCATCGTGTTGCCGAGCGTCGCGACATGCTCCCATTCCGGGTGGTCGAGCTTGGTATGCAGCCGCTCGCGCCCGTCCTCGCCCTCGGGCAGATGCTGGAGGAACAGCCCGCCCGCGACGCAGCGACCGTCCGGCCCCTTCGCCATGCCGGTGCGGACCATCGTCGGAATCTGCTCGGACTGAGTGAAATAGCTCTGCGCCGCCTGCGACAAGGTGTCGCCGTCGAGCGGGACGATACCCTGGTAGCGCTCGTTGCTGCTCGCCATATCGAAGGTGATCGCGAGGTAGCCGGCGCCGAACAGCGCGAACAGGCTCGGTTCGGCAGGCGCCTCGGCCAGCCTGTCGGCGTCGTATTCGATATAGCCGCGCACCTCGCCGCCGCGGTAATCGCAGACGAGCAGCTGGACGACGCCGTTGTCGGTGCGCGTCTGCATCGTCAGCTGCCCGCTCGCGTCCTTGAGCGTCGAGCCGATCAGCGCGGCGAGCGTCAGCGCCTCGGCGAGCAGTTTCTCGATCGCCGGCGGATAGGCGTGCGCCGCGAGCACCTCGTCGAGCGCGGTGCCGAGCCGGACGATCCGGCCGCGGGCGCTGCGTGCGGGGATCGCGAAGGCCAGTGCGCGGTCGAGATCGGTCATGTTGGGGTCGTTCATCGGAGAGAAGATGGGGAGTGAGGGCGGAGGGTCAACCTTGCGCGGGTCGAACTGTCCGGACGTCGTCCCCGCCACCCGCGCACCCGTAACCGCAGACCGATACGAGCCGCCTTCCCGTCCGTCACCCTAGCGAAAGCTGGGGTATTGCCATTGGCGGGCGTCGCGGCTCGAACCGGGATATCCCAGCTTTCGCTGGGATGACGGGCGGGGTTAAGGGTTGTTGCCCTAGTTGGCGGCGGCGTGTCTCTACGCCGTGTCTCTAAACGTGTCGTTACCTGCATCTGCCCCCCCCCAAACCGTCACCCCAGCGGAAGCTGGGGTATCCCCATTGGCGGGCGTCGCGGCTCGAACCGGGAGATCCCAGCTTTCGCTGGGATGACGGACGGGGTTAAGGGTTGGTGCCCCAGTTGGCGGCGGCGTGTCTCTAAACGTGTCGTTACCTGCGTCCGCCCCCCGAACCGTCACCCCGGCGGAAGCTGGGGTATCCCCGTTGGCGGGCGTCGCGGTTCGAACCGGGAGATCCCGGCTTTCGCTGGGATGACGGACCAAGGGCGGGGTGGCGTAAACGGCGTGTTACCGCCGGTTCATCAGCCGATCTGGCCGAAGCACCAGCGCAGAACCGACTTCTGCGCATGCAACCGGTTTTCAGCTTCCTGCCAGATCAGCGACTGCGGACCGTCGATCACCTCGGGCGTGACCTCCTCGCCGCGGTGCGCGGGGAGGCAGTGCAGGAACCTGGCGTCGGGCTTGGCGAGCGCCATCAGCGCCGCGTCGACCTGGTACGGCGTCAGCGCGGCGAGCTTGGTCTCCGCATGCGCCTGCCCCATCGAGATCCACGTATCGGTGACGACGATGTCCGCGCCCTCGACCGCCTCGCGCGGCGTGGCGACGATCTTCGCACGCCCCTTGCCAAGCGCGACGTCCGCCTCGCTCGGCATATACCCCTGCGGGCAGGCCGCGACGACGTCGAACTGCATCAGGCCGGCGGCCTCGACGATCGAGGCAAGCACGTTGTTGCCGTCGCCGAGCCAGGCGACCTTGAGGCCGGGCAGCGCCTTGCCGCTCTCGATGATCGTCAGCAGGTCGGCCATGATCTGGCACGGGTGCGACGCGTCGGTCAGACCGTTGATGACCGGGACCGAGGCGTAGTGCGCCATCTCCTCGATCTTGGGGTGATCGTCGGTGCGGATCATGATCGCATCGACATAGCCCGACAGGATGCGCGCGGTGTCGGCGATGCTCTCGCCGCGGCCGAGCTGCATCGAGCCCGCGTCGGCGACGATCGACGTGCCGCCGAGCTGGCGGATCGCCATGTCGAACGAGAAGCGCGTACGGGTAGAATTCTTCTCGAACACCATCGCCAGCACGTGCCCGTCGAGCGGCGCATCGACATCCGCGCGGCCCTTGGGGAAGCCGACGCGTGCCGCCTTTCGGTCGAGCGCATCGGCCAGCATCGCAGCGATGCCGTCAGGTCCGGCGTCGGTCAAATTCAGGAAATGGCGGATGGTCATGGCATCGGCTCCAGTCATGCAAGGCCGTTAGTCGATAAAACCGTTCGTCCCGAGCAGGGGCTGAGCGAAGCCGAAGGCCCGTACCGATGGATTTGGCCGAAACTGGCGGGCCCTTCGATACGCCATCTCGGCTTCGCGCAACGGTTACTCGGGACGAGCGGCAGGGGTCAGTCGTCGCTCGCCGGCACGTACACGCGCGCCGCCGCGGACAGCTTCTCGATGCACT
>JAYVRZ010000023.1:0-17062 GCA_043775965.1 Sphingomonas sp. | reverse complement strand
CGACGCCCGACTTGCCGGCATCGATCTCGCCGGTCGCCCGGATCACGATGCGTGCCGCGTCGACCTGGTCGACGATGCCCGCACGCTTCGCCGAGATCGCGGCCCCTGAGTCACGCGCAACCGTTTCTTCCATGCCGGTGCCGACGAACGGCGCCTCGGCCTGGACGAGCGGCACGGCCTGACGCTGCATGTTCGAGCCCATCAGCGCGCGGTTGGCGTCATCGTTTTCCAGGAACGGAATGAGCGATGCGGCAACCGAGACGAGCTGCTTGGGGCTGACGTCCATCAGCGTGATGTTGTCGGGCAGCGCCATCAGGAATTCGCCAGCCTGACGCGACGACACCAGCTCCTCGACGAAGCCCTTGTCGGCGTTCAGCTCGGCGTTGGCCTGCGCGATCGTGTGCTTGGCCTCTTCCATCGCCGACAGGTACACGACGTCGTCGGTTACCTTGTGGTCGACGACCTTGCGGTACGGAGTCTCGATGAAGCCGTACTTGTTGACGCGCGAGAACGAGGCCAGCGAGTTGATCAGACCGATGTTCGGGCCTTCCGGCGTTTCGATCGGGCAGATGCGGCCGTAGTGCGTCGGGTGAACGTCGCGGACTTCGAAGCCGGCGCGCTCACGGGTGAGACCACCTGGTCCAAGTGCCGACACGCGACGCTTGTGGGTGACTTCCGACAGCGGGTTGGTCTGATCCATGAACTGCGACAGCTGCGACGAGCCGAAGAATTCGCGGACCGCGGCAACCGCAGGCTTCGCGTTGATCAGGTCGTTCGGCATGACCGTCGACACATCGACCGACGACATGCGCTCCTTCACGGCGCGCTCCATGCGGAGCAGGCCGACGCGGTACTGGTTCTCGAGCAGCTCGCCGACCGAACGGACACGACGGTTACCGAGGTTGTCGATATCGTCGATCTCGCCCTTGCCGTCCTTGAGGTTCACGAGCGTCTTGATGACCTCGAGAATGTCCTCGGTACGGAGCGTCGTCACGGTATCCTCGACGTCGAGGTCGAGACGCATGTTGAGCTTCACGCGACCGACGGCCGACAGGTCGTAGCGATCGGGATCGAAGAACAGCCCCGAGAACAGCGACTCCGCGGTCTCCAGCGTCGGCGGCTCGCCGGGGCGCATCACGCGGTAGATGTCGCTGAGCGCCTGCTCGCGCTCCTCGGCCTTGTCGACCTTGAGCGTGTTGCGGATCCACGGACCCGTCGCAACGTGATCGATGTCGAGCAGGTCGAGACGCTCGATGCCTGCCTGGTCGAGCAGTTCGAGGTTCTCGGCGGTCACCTCGTCACCGGCTTCGATGTAGATGCGGCCGGTCGACTCGTCGATCAGGTCGTAGGCCGAATAGCGGCCGAAGATTTCCTCGGTCGGGATCAGCAGGTCGGTCAGGCCGTCCTTGAACGCCTTGTTCGCCGCGCGTGGGGAAATCTTCTGGCCGTTCGGGAACACGACTTCGCCGGTCTTGGCGTCGACGATGTCGAACATCGGCTTCTGGCCACGCCAGTTCTCAACCTGGAACGGGACGATCCAGCCACCCTGGCCGCGGACGAACGTCACGCGGTTGTAGAAGTAGTTGAGGATCTCTTCCGAGGTCATGCCGAGCGCATAGAGCAGCGCCGTCACCGGCAGCTTGCGCTTGCGATCGATGCGGACGTTGACGATGTCCTTCGCGTCGAACTCGAAATCGAGCCACGAACCGCGATACGGAATGACGCGGGCGGCGAAGAGGTACTTGCCCGATGCGTGGGTCTTGCCGCGATCGTGATCGAACAGGACGCCCGGCGAACGGTGCATCTGCGAAACGATAACGCGCTCGGTGCCGTTGATGAAGAACGTGCCGTTCTCGGTCATGAGCGGCATGTCGCCCATGTACACGTCCTGCTCCTTGATATCGATGACCGACTTGGCCTCGGTATCGGGATCGACCTCGAATGCGGTCAAACGGAGGGTGACGCGCATCGGCGCGGCATAGGTGATGCCGCGCTGGCGGCATTCCTCGACGTCGAACTTCGGCGGCTCAAGGACGTAATCGTCGAAATCGAGATAGGCGGTGCCGGCGAAATCCTGGATCGGGAACACGCTGCGCAGCGTCTTCTCGAGACCCGAGACATGGCCGATCGACTTGTCGGAACGCAGGAACTGCTCGTAGCTCTCGCGCTGGACTTCGATCAGGTTCGGCATCTGCACGACTTCGTGGATGTTGCCGAAAACCTTGCGGATACGGCGCTTTGCAGTGCCGTGTTCGATCGCCTTGGAAGCCATAGGTTTTGTTTCGCCCTATAAAAACTGACGGATCAGTCGTAATTTCGTGCTTGGGAACCCCCAAGCGGGACGCACGTTCACGCAAAAAGGCCGCGCGCATCAGGTGCGGCGGCTCTCAGCGTATGAAACCTCGGTATCCAATACGATCGACACGCTGCGCGACGGCATGTCATTTCCCGGATGCTGTGGTGAGAGGCGGATATAGGCGCGGTATGGCCTGCTGTCAAAGGGTTGGACCGATCTGCGTTGGATTGATTGCCTAACCGAGGAAACGGTGTGCAGATTGAATCGATTGCGGCGACTATGCATCTGGGGACATCGATCGTACGTATTGTAAAAAACGAAGCGAGCACGGGAGGATCGACGTGAAACCACTATCTGATCAGGAGCGTGCGAACTGGTCGCGTTTGATCGGCGATCACGAGCGGATCGCCGATCAGTGCGCAGTGCTGGTCGAACTGGCGCAGCAGTCCAGCGCGCAGAGCGGCGTTGCGTCGCGCAAGCTCATCGAACTTGCCGTTACCGTCGCCGACCATCTGGGCGTCGAGGACGAAGTGATCGACCGGACCGTGGTGGCGATGGAAGCGCGCTACTCGGCCGATGCCATCGCGATGATGGAGGAGGACCTCGACATCCTCCGCTCGGACTGGAAGGTCTTCATCGCGCGGTGGCTGCCGGTCATCATGCCGCACGACTGGCGAAAGTTCGGCGTGGACGCGGAGTCGATGCTTCACCGGCTGTCGAGCCAGGTGAAGCTGGAGACCGAGATGCTGTATGACACGGCGCTCGAGGACGGCGTCGTGCGTCCCGGCGGGCTCGTCCTGCACTGATCGTCTCTGCGTGGTTGTTCCTCGGACGCGGAGGATCAGCGGCGCTTCTTCTTGATCGGAACCACCGGCAGTGCGACCGGTACGGGGACGGGCGGCTGGGTCTCGACCTTGAGCACCAGCGGCAGGATCGCCGGGTCTGCCGGATATTGGGCCCGCGCGCGCGCGAAGACGAACCGCGCCCGCGCCGCGCCGGGCACGCTCGACGTCGCACCGACCCAGCGCCAGTGCCAGGGCTCCCACTTCACATTCTGCTTGTTCCCACCGGGAAAGCTCTGCTCGAACCCGAAGCGGCCTGCATTGGCGCGGAGCCATTTGGCGGCAGGCGTCGCGGCCATGCAGGCCTCGGCATCGGGGCACCCGTTCGCCGGGCGGACGGCGAAGTCGAGCGCATAGCCGGTCGAATGCTCGCTGTAGCCGGGCGGCGCGACCGAGATCGCACGGTCGGCCGGGTTGCTCGTTTCGCCGCGGCAGAACACGCCTCGCTGGCGCGCGATCGAGCGATGGCAGGACAGCGCGCGGAGCTGGCCCATTACCGCCGGGTCGCCTTGTGCCGCTGCAAACAGCCGCAACAGATCCGGCAGCATGTCGGCGCGGACGACGCAGGGGCTGCCGACCGAATAGGCCGATGGCACCGTGACGAGCTCGGTGTCGGGCGCGTCGCCATACGGGAGATGGCCGAAGGCGCGGCCGTCCGGCGCGATCGCCGCGCTCTGCCCTTCGCACAATTGGGCCGCTGCCGCAGTGGGCGCGAGGAGCGACAGGACCATTAGTGTGCGGTGCAACATCGCGACGGCTCTGGCATGCGGGCGCTTATGATGGCAAGGGCGGCGGATGCATGGTGAACGCGTACTCTTCCTCGATGGCGAGGCCCTGGTAATCGACAAACCCGCGGGGTTGCCGGTCGATCCGCCGCGCGATGGCTCGCTCAGTCTCGAAAATCATCTCGAAAGCCTGAAATTCGGTTTTCAGCGCTGGCCCAAGCCCGTGCACCGGCTCGACCGCGACACGAGCGGCTGTCTCCTCCTGTCGCGCAACCCAAAGGCGCATGCCCGGTTGCAGCAGGCGTTCGAGCAGGGCTTGGTATCGAAGCGCTACGTCGCTTTGCTCGACGGCGTGGTCGAGGGGACTTCCGGCCTGATCGAGATGGCGCTCGGCAAGGTGAGCACCGCCGAGACCGGCTGGCGGATGGTCGAGGATCCGGACGGCAAGAAGTCGCGGACCAAGTGGCGCGTGCTGGAGATCCGGGACGGGCGTTCGCTGGTCGAGTTCCTGCCCGAGACGGGGCGCACGCACCAGATCCGCGTGCATGCCGCGAGCGGGCTGGGTGCGCCGGTGGTCGGCGACGGCGTGTACGGCAAGGCGGACGGGCTCGGCATGATGCTGCACGCGCAACGGCTGATCGTGCCGCGCCCGGGCAAGCCCGACGTGCTGGCCGAAGCGCCGTTGCCCGAGCGCTTCGCCAAGGCTGGTTTCGCCCATGACGCGGCTAATGTCGTCGCGGACGCGCCTGTAGTCGTCGATGCGGCTGCGACGGCCGACCCCGCCGACGATTGATGACGAGCGACTGACGGACAGATGGTCGCGATCCCGATCACCCGGTCGATCTCGATCGACGACAGCGAGCTGGTCGAGACGACGACGCGGTCGGGCGGTCCCGGCGGGCAGCATGTGAATACCACCGACAGTGCGGTGATCCTGCGGTTCGACGTTGGGTTGTCGCCGGGTTTGCCGCTGGCGGTGAAGAATCGCATCGCCGTTCTGGCGGGATCGCGGTTGACGCGCGACGGCGTGCTGGTGCTTCGGAGCGAGGGCACGCGGTCGCAGTTGCTCAACCGGCAGGAGGTCCGCGAACGCCTCGTCGCGCTGATCAAGGAGGCGACGATCGTGCCGAAAGCCAGGCGCGCGACGAAGCCGTCCAAAGCGGCGAAGGCCAGGCGGGTGGATACGAAGAAGGTGCGGAGCAACGTGAAGGCGGGGCGGGGCAAGGTTCGCGACGATTGATCCGCGTGTCGGCATTCGATCCGCGTGTCGGCATTCGATCCGCGTTCCGGCATTCGCGATCGCGCTCCTTTTTAAGCGCTGCTCCAGCTTTCAATCCGTCGCCCCAGATTCCATCCGTCACCCCAGACTTTTCATCCGTCACCCCAGCGAAAGCTGGGGTCTCCATGTTAGGCGCCGTCGTGCGCGCCTCAGCTATACCCCAGCTTTCGCTGGGGTGACGGGAATTGGGATGGGTGGGGTGACGGGAATAGGGACGGCCGGGGCGACGGGAATCGGGACGGCCGGGATGACGGGAGTTGGGATGGCTGGGGTTGCGCGAGTTGGGTTGGCTGAGATGCCGGGAGTTGAGTTGGCTGGGGTAACAGGAGTTGAACCGGCTTGAGTGTGGGCGGCGAGTGGAGTTGGAACGGGCTGCCCTTGATGCGATGAAATCCACGACCAAATGTGGCGTTGCTTGATGCGCCGACGAAGGACCAAGACATGTACCAGTTCGACATTTCCCGCGGCACGAAGGCGGACTTGTACCGCGACCTGCTCGCCGCGCTCGACGCGCTGACCGCGGACGAGAGCGATGCGATCGCCAACATGGCGAATGCGGCGGCGCTGGTGTGGGAATATCTGCCCGACCTGAACTGGGCCGGTTTCTACCGGCTCGTCGCAGGCGAACTCGTCCTAGGGCCGTTCCAGGGGAAGGTCGCCTGTATCCGCATCCCGGTCGGCAAGGGCGTTTGCGGCGCGGCGGCGGCTACGCTGGAGACGCAGCTGGTCGACGACGTGCATGCGTTCCCCGGCCATATCGCGTGCGACGCGGCGAGCCGCTCCGAACTGGTCGTGCCGGTGATGGTCGATGGCCGGCTGGTGGCGGTGCTCGACCTCGACAGCCCGGAGCTCGCGCGTTTCGACGCCGAGGACGCGGCGGGATGCGAGGCGCTGGCCGCGTTGCTGGGCGGACGACTACGCGCCGATTGATCCGTTTCGGGACAGCGCGCTCGCTGGTGACTCCCCCGCGGCTTTGGTAAGCAACGGCTTAACACATCCGGCGTTTGCGCTGGATCGGGTGGCGGAACAGGGAGAGACACATGCGGAGCCTTTTGATCGCGAGCGCGGGGCTGGCCCTCGCAAGCGGCGGCGCGGCGGACGCCCAGCAGCGTACCGGCGCCAGCTACGGCGCGCCGGGCGCGGTAATGCAGGCACCGATGGCCGATCCCTACCGTCCGGGCCCGATCGGCGCGCGTCTCCCGGTCGTACAGGCGCCGTCGCGACAGGGTCCGCAGCGGCAGACGGGCGCCCATCGCCCGCGCTGGGGCAGCAAGGTCGGTGGCCGCTGGTGGGGCGGGGCGAACGCACCCGGTGGCTGGGCAGGCTATCGCCGGCCGCACCGTGGCTGGGCCGTGCCGAGCTATTGGAACGCGCCACGCTTCTATGTGGGCGACTGGTCGAACTACGGCCTCGCGCAGCCGCCCTACGGCTATAACTGGGCGCGTTACTACGACGACGCGGTGCTGATCGACTCGCGCGGTTCGGTGTACGACACGATGAGCGGTATCGACTGGGATCGCGCGGACACTGACGGGTATGGCGACGGGTATGGCGGCGGGTATGGCGCGAGCTACGGTGCCGACTACGCGCAGGACGACGCGGTCTATGCGAACCCGGACGATCGCGGGCGCTATGCCGATCGACAGGCACCGCGGCGCGACAACGGTCTCGGCGGTGCGGCGATCGGTGCGGTCGCGGGCGGCGTAGCGGGCAATGTGATCGCCGGTCGCGGCAATCGCCTGGGTGGCACGCTGATCGGCGCTGGGATTGGCGCCGGCGCGGGCTATGCGATCGACCGGCACGAGGATCGCGATCGCCGCGACCTGCCGCCGCCGCCGCCGCCAGCTTATGGCGCGCGTTACGGTACGGGGGCAGGTTACGCACCGCCGGCCTATCGCCACGCAACCGGTGGGACGTGGGTTTCGCCCGATGGCGTCACCACGGTGACGACGACGAACGGCACGATCCACGATGTCCAGGATGGTGGAACGACCTTGGTGATACAGTCCGCGCCGGCCGTGACCACGACCACCACCACGACCACCGAATATTACAGCTACCGGCCAAGGAAGGTCGCACGGAAGCGGGTATGGCGCGCCAAGCCCGCCTGCAATTGCCGCTGAGGATCCGACGCTTGAAAATGCGCCGTCCCGGGGAGCCCCGGGGCGGCGTTTTCGTATCCGGTGAACGTCAGCCGAGCATGCCGGCATAGGTCTGCGGCGAACGCGGGAGTGCGATGCGCGCGACGATCCCCGTGCCTACGATCAGCAGCAAGGCGGTGGTGGCAAACCGGGCTATGCGCGTTGGCGGTGGGCGATCCGCCAGCAACACGGTTGCCACCGCCGTCGCGATCATCGACCAGAGGTGGTAGCGGACGTCCGACGCGATGCTCAGCACCGCGAAGCTTGCCTCCACCGTCAGTGCGGAGATCAGCAGGGCGCTGGCCATGTCGCGGACGGCGTCGCGCTGCCGGGTCGTGCCGACCGCCAGCCCCGCGATCGCCGCTACGATCCAGGCGATCGGCCAGCCTAGCGGCGTCTCGATAACGTCCGCTGTCATCGCCTGCCACGCGCGTGCGCCGGCGCCGGGACTGGCGAGACCGAGCGTGTTGGGCTCGGAGTCGGCCGCGGGTGCGGCGCCCGGCCATTGGAACGGGACGAGCCACCGATCGGTCGAGTTCAGATGTGCCAGCCGATGCGCCGCATAAGCCAGCGGATGATGCAGCGCCGAGCGGCCGAGCGCGGCGTATAATTCGCCGACCGGCAGCGATCGCAGGCGCGCCATGGTCACGCCGCAATGCGCGTCGTCGCCGAGAGGATCCCAGAAATAGGGCGATGCGCAATGCCGCGCGATCACGGTATCGGCCTCGGCGGCGGTCAGGCCGATCGCGCTATCGTCGGGCATGCGCGCGGCGATGCCGGCCAGATCGTAGAGCGCCTGCGTCCGTTCCACCCCGCTCGCTTCCGCGTGCAACAGGCGGTGGTTCACGATCGGCGCAATACCGAGGACCAGCAGTGTCGCGACGACGCCCGTCACGAGCTTTGCGAGAGGGCGGGCGGGGCGCGGCACCAGCATCACGACCAGTGGCACCACCGCAAAGACCGCGTTGGCGCGGACCAGCACGGCGTAGACCAGGAGCAGCCCGACCGGGATCCAGGCGAGGCGCGGCACCGGCCGGTTACGCAGCCGCCACCATCCGATCAGTCCGACCGTACCCAGAAGGGCGCCGGCAAGTTGGGCATCCTTCAGGACCACGACCTGCCAGCCGAGGAATGGCGGGAGGATACCGATGGCCAGTATCGCGAGCGCACCGCGGGGTCGGCTCGTCCGGGCGAGCGTACCGGCGAGGAGGCCGAGGCCTGCCCAATAGGTTGCGAGTTGCAGCACGAGCATCGGCACGGCGCCGGGGCCGAGCGAGGCGATCACCGTCCAGACGCGTACCATCGCCGGCGGGTGCCAGTCGTCATAGATGCCCGAAAGCACTTGCCGGTATTGTGCGACGGTGTCGTAGGTCGCGATGCCCGGCCAGAACAGCGCGAGCGATATGACGAACAGCGCCGCGGCGGTGGTGCCGACGTATCGCGGCAATCGGCTCGGGGAAGCTTGCGGTGCGGGGTCGATCGACATTCGCTGTTCCTGCACCCGTGCTGCCCTGGAGACTGCAGGTTTCCCCGGTGGCGTCCGGGGTCCGCGGCTTGCACAGCCCTTTCGCCGGGCGAGGAACGTCAGGTCAAGTCAATTAGGGCCGAATCGAGACGATCCGACCGTCAGTGCCGATCGGCCGTGTCGATCGGGGCTGTAGCCACTCCAACTATCGATCCTCCGCCGCAAAGTTGGGGCAGGCGGAGTCTGACCGGGGGCGGCGGCAACGGGCCGCGTCTGTTCCGTGTCCTCCCCCTCCGTCAGCTTACGGCAACACCCTCCCTGCGGGAGAGGGTCAGATGTCGCAGTCGGTGCCTTAGTAGTGGATCGCCCGGCCGTAAGCCGCGAGGACGCTCTCGTGCATCATTTCGGACAGCGTCGGATGCGCGAACACCGTCTCCATCAGCTCGGCTTCGGTCGTCTCGAGCTGGCGCGCGACGACATAGCCCTGGATCAGTTCGGTGACTTCCGCGCCGACCATGTGCGCACCGAGCAGCTCGCCCGTCTTCGCGTCGAACACCGTCTTCACGAAGCCCTCGGCCTCACCCAAAGCGATCGCCTTGCCGTTGCCGATGAAGGGGAATTTCCCGACCTTCAGTTCATAGCCGGCTTCCTTAGCCTTCGCCTCGGTCATGCCGACCGATGCCACCTGTGGGCGCGAATAGGTGCAGCCGGGGATGTTGGCCTTGTCCATCTGGTGCGGCGAACCGCCGGCGATCTTCTCGACCGCGATGATGCCCTCGTGGCTGGCCTTGTGCGCGAGCCAGGGCGCGCCGGTGACGTCGCCGATCGCCCAGATGCCGTCGACGTTGGTGCGGCCGTAACCGTCGGTCTTGATGTGGCCGCGGTCGGTCTCGACGCCGAGCGCCTCAAGCCCGATATTCTCGGTGTTCGGGACGATGCCGATCGCGATGATCGCGTGGCTGAAGGTCTCTTCGGTGACCTTGCCGTCCTTCGCCTTGATCTTGGCGGTGACGCCGTTCGCGGATGGTGCGAGCCCTTCGAGACCGGTCTGGGTCAGCAGCTTGATGCCCTGCTTGGTCAGGGCCTTGTCCATGAACGCGGAGACTTCCTCGTCCTCGACGGGCAGGATGCGCGGAAGCATCTCGACGATCGTCACGTCGGCGCCCATGTCGTTGTAGAAGCTGGCGAACTCGACGCCGATCGCGCCCGAGCCGATGACCAGCAGCTTGGTCGGCATCTCGGTCGGGACCATCGCGTGGCGATACGTCCAGATCCGCTCGCCGTCAGCCTTGGCGAACGGCAGGTCGCGCGCGCGCGCGCCGGTCGCGACGATGATGTTCTTGGCTTCGAGCTCGACGGTCTTGTCGCCCTGCTTGACGCTGAGCTTGCCCTTGGCCGTTACAGTGCCGACGCCTTCGATGACGGTCACCTTGTTCTTCTTCATCAGGCCCTTGACGCCCGCGTTCAGCTGGCCCGCAACTTTCCGCGAGCGGTCGACGACCTTGGCGAGATCGAAGCCGACATTGTCCGCTTTGAGACCGTAGCTCTCGGCGTTCTGCATGTAGTGATAGATTTCCGACGTACGCAGCAGCGCCTTGGTCGGGATGCAGCCCCAGTTGAGGCAGATGCCGCCCAGCCGCTCGCGCTCGACGATCGCGACCTTGAGGCCGAGTTGCGACGCGCGGATCGCGGCGACATAACCGCCGGGGCCGGAACCGAGGATGACGAGGTCGAAATTATCAGCCACGTGGAAGTCCTTCAGAAAAATCAGTTGGTTTCGGGCGGCACGAGCCGCGGTTTGCGGTCGTCACCGACCGCCACGAAGATGAAGCGCGCCTGGGTCACCTTGCAGCTGTCGTTGCTGTGGCGGGCGCGGCGCCAGGCCTCGACCTCGATCGTCATCGAGGTGCGACCGACAGCGATCAGCTCGGCGTAGACCGACACTTCGTCGCCGACGACGACCGGCATGTGGAACTTCATCGCGTCCGCCGCAATGGTGACCGCACGGCCGCCGCTCCGCCTGGACGCGACCGAACCGGCGGCGAGATCCATCTGGCCCATGAGCCAGCCGCCGAAGATGTCGCCATACGGGTTCGCATCCGCCGGCATCGCGGTGACGCGGATCGTCGGCGCCTTTTCAGGTGGTAGATCGGTCAAACTTCACTCCTGCGGGTCAGACGGTCCTTACGCCGTGCGCGCCGCAACGGGCGGAGCCCCATCGCCACGGTCGCGACCATCGCCGCCGCGCCGCACCACCAGATGACGTCCCATGCCAGCGGATAGGACCATGCCGCCGACCAGGTCATCGCTACCGCCGCCACAAGCCCCGCCACGATGTGCAGGATCTCGATGGTGGTGGCCGAAAGCGACCTGAACGCCGACACCAGGGTCATCTCAGGCGAGCATGCCCAGCGGATTCTCGACGAGATGCTTGAACGCCTTCATGAACTGCGCGCCGTCCGCGCCGTCGATCGCGCGGTGATCGAAGCTGCCGGTCGCCGACATCACCGTGGCGACGACGAGTTCGTCACCGACGACGTACGGACGCTTCTCGCCTGCGCCGACTGCGAGGATCATCGCCTGGGGCGGGTTGATGACCGCGTCGAACTGGGTGATGCCGAACATGCCCATGTTGCTGATCGAGGCGGTGCCGCCCTGATATTCCTCGGGCTTGAGCTTGCCGTCGCGGGCGCGGGCGGCGAGGTCCTTCATCTGCGTCGAGATCGACGACAGCGAGGCGGTGTCGGCACCGACGATGATCGGCGTGATCAGGCCCGACGGCGTGCTGACCGCTACAGAGATATCGGCGCGCGCAAAAGTGATGAGCTGGTCGGGCGTGAACATCACGTTGCAGGTCGGCACCTGCATGAGTGCGACGGCCTGCGCCTTGATCAGCAGGTCGTTGACAGACAGCTTCACGCCGCGCGATTCGAGGCTCTTGTTCAGATCGCCGCGCAGCTTGAGCAGTGCGTCGAGACGGATGTTCACCGTCAGGTAGATGTGCGGAACGGTCTGCTTCGACTCGGTCAGGCGACGCGCGATCGTCTTGCGCACGTTGCTGAGCTTGGTCGCCTCGTGCGGGATATCCGGCACGGTCGCAGGCTTGGCGGCAGGCGCGGGGGCTACAGCGGCAGTCGGCGCAGCAGCTTCGGTCGCCGCAGCAGCGGGAGCCGCACCCGGCTTGGCGCTCTCGACGTCGGCCTTGACGATGCGACCCTTCGGCCCCGAACCCGAGACGGCGCCGAGATCGATACCCTTGTCGGCGGCGAGACGGCGCGCGAGCGGGCTCGCCTTCACGCGGTCACCGCTGGCGACGGGCTTGGCCGCGCCGGCATCGTCGGGACGACCGTGATCCTCGGCCGAAGCCTCGGTCCGCTCGACCGGCTTGGCCTCGCTACCCGTGTCGTTCGGATCCTTGGGATCGGGCTTGGCTTCCGATTCCTTTGCGGCGGGCTCGGGCGTCTCGCTCTTGGTGGGCGCAGACGAGACCGACGACGCGTCCTCGCCCTCTTCGGCGATGATCGCGATGACCGTGCCGACCTTCACGTTGTCGGTACCTTCGGCGACGAGGATCTTGACCACGGTGCCTTCGTCGACCGCCTCGAATTCCATCGTCGCCTTGTCGGTCTCGATCTCGGCCATCAGGTCGCCGGATTTCACGACGTCGCCTTCCTTGATCAACCATTTGGCGAGGGTGCCCTCCTCCATGGTTGGGGACAGCGCAGGCATCTTGATCTCGATCGACATGGATTTCCCCAGGGCGTGACGTAACGGCATGCCTACTCGCGCCCTCGCCGGCTCGGGTCAACCCTTGCGGTCGAGCGGGAGCGCGAAACGCCCGCGGAAACCGCCACCGAAGCCGGCCTCGCCCCCCACACCGAAGCGCCGGTCTTGCGCCACGCGCGGCATCGGGCCACCTAACAGCCACAACGGGGGCGAACATGCGTATCTATCTGGTGGTGATCGACGACAGTCCCGAGGCGGGCATCGCGCTGCGTTTCGCCGCCAGGCGCGCAGTGAAGACCGGCGGCGGCGTCGAGATCCTGACCGTAATCCCGCCGCAGGAGTTCATCGCCTTTGCCGGCGTGCAGGCGACGATCGAGGAGGAAGCGCGGCTCCATGCCGAGGGGCTGGTCGCGGGCGCGGCTGGGACGCTGATCGAGGAATCGGGGTTGCGGCCATCGATCACGGTGCGCGAAGGCGAGGGAGCAAAGATCATCCGCGAGATGATCGCGGCCAATCCCGACATCGCCGCGCTGGTGCTGGGCGCGGCGGCAAGCGGTCCGCCGGGGGCGTTGATCGCGCATTTCGCCGGGACCGATGCGGGCGCGCTGCCGGTTCCGGTGATGATCATTCCCGGATCACTGACGCGCGAGGCGATCGATCGGCTCAGCTGACGGCCGAGGCGATCGGCTCAGCTGACGGGCGGGGCGATCGCCTCAGCGCCCGCAATGCCTCAGGATACGCGACCGAACGACTGTTCCGCGAGCAGCTGTTCGACCCGCTCGATCCCGAACTGGGTGAGTTGCAGCGCATCGATACCCGGGGGCAATTGTTCGAGCATGCGTTTCGACTGGAGCACGCGGACCCAGCGCTCGATCATGCTGCGCGAGACGTGGAGGTCGGCGGCGATCGTCGAAACGCTGGCGATCCGGCTTTCGGCCTCGGCGACATAGGTCAGCAGCAACATCGTCCACGCATGATCGGCACACAGGTCCCAACCGAGCAGGGCGTCACGCGCGCGCGCCATTTCGAGCAGGTCCTTGGCGCGTCGCCACAATCTTTGCGGATCCCGGTCGTGCCCGCGCGGTGTCTGCCGTTCGCAGCCGATACCTACCCGCGCTAGGCCGTTGGGCAATGTCGCCGGTTCGGACGGGTCGATCGTCGACAGCGTTCCGATAAGGAAACCCGAGTCCCGTCCCCCTACCCGAGCGACCTCGACATCCAGCTCGATCGAGCCGCCTTCGCCTTCGATATAGCGTTTCCTGATTCGGATGGCCCCTGTGTCGGGTTGCAGCGCAGCAAGGTAACTGACGTTGCGCGCAAGATCGTCTGCGTGGGTAATCGCCATATACGACGCGCCGATCAAGTTTTTCTGTGTGCGCTGCAGTATATCGGCAACCGACTCGTCTATTGCCAAAATAATACCATCTGCAGTCGAAACGGAATGGCCAACAATCATGAGGTAGCCTTACTGGCAGGAGGTATTCCTGACATCGTGACCGTATAAATCTCATACATATGTTAAGATGAACAGCGATATATTGGGGCAATGCTGAAAGATTCGCTCGGATTACACGCCGTTTACTGAGTTTGGAGGCGCCGAGCAGTCAGCGATTTACGCGGCGGCGGATGTCTTCCAGCCGCGATTGGCGAGCGCGCGTGCCTCGGCGACGGGCAGCGGGCGGCCGAAATAGAATCCCTGCACTTTGCTGCAGCCCATGTCCTGCACCATGACGTGCTCCGCTTCCGTCTCGACCCCTTCGGCGACGGTCGTCATGTCGAGGCTTTTCGCCAGCGCGATCACCGCCCGCATGATCGCGATCGCCTCCCGTACGCCTGCCGCGGCATCGCGGACGAAGCTGCGGTCGATCTTGATCGACGAAAAGCGCGTGCGACTGAGATAGCCGAGCGACGAATAGCCGGTGCCGAAATCGTCGAGGCTGAGGCGCACGCCGAAATCGAGGATGCGCTCCAGGACCTTGGTCGCCCCCAGACCCTCGTGCAGGAACACGCTTTCGGTGACCTCGAGTTCGAGCCGTTCGGGGGACAGGCCGGTCGCGGAAAGCGCCGATGCGACCGTCGTGACGAAGTTCGGGTTCTGGAGCTGATCGGCCGAGACGTTGACCGCGATGCGGATGTCGGACGGCCATTTCGCCGCCTCCTCGCATGCGGTTCGCAAGACCCAGGCACCGATCGGCGCGATCAGCCGGGTTTCCTCCGCGAGCGGAATGAACTTGGCCGGAGAGATGCTGCCGAAGGCGGGGTTGGTCCAGCGCAGCAACGCCTCGAAGCCGCGCAGATACCCGGTATCGGCATCCACCACCGGCTGATATTCGAGATGCATCTCGCCTTTCTCGACCGCGCCCCGCAACGCCATTTCGAGCACGCGACGCTCTTCGGCCTGGATGTGCAGTTCGGGTTCGTAGGTGCGGAACACGCCGCGACCGGCATCCTTGGCGCGGTACAGCGCGAGGTCCGCCGAGCGGACCAACATCTCGGCCGTGCGCCCGTCGCGCGGGCCGATCGCGAGGCCGATGCTCGCGCCGATGTAGAGCGTATGCGCGTCGATCTCATAGGGAAGCGACAGCGATTCGATGATGCGCTGTGCCAGTCGTTCCGTCGCCGATGTGTCGGTGGCGTCGCGGATGACCACCGCGAATTCGTCGCCGCCCAGGCGCCCGCACATCTCGTTGGCGCCCATCAACAGGTTGAGCCGCTCGGAGACGCGGCCGAGCAGGCGATCGCCGATCGGGTGGCCCAGCGTGTCGTTCACCGCCTTGAACCGATCGAGATCGAGCATCATGAAGGCATAGCGGCCGCCGAGCTTGTCCGCGTCGGTCACCGTCCGCACCAGCGTCTCGTTGACCATCAGGCGGTTCGGCAATCCGGTGAGTGTGTCGAACCGCGCCATCCGATTGATCTTGTCGGCAGAGGCACGCTGTTCGGTGACGTCCGAGCCTACGCCGCGAAACCCGCAAAACACACCGCGCGCGTCGAAGCGCGGCGAAGCGGCGATTTCCCACCAGCGATCCTCGCCGCGCACATGAACCGGCAGGCGGAGATCCCGGAAGCTGTCGCGGTGCTTCAGCTTGTCCGCCAGCGTGCGCAGACCGGCGGAGAAATTGCCCGATTCCCAGCTCGATCCGGCCAGGACCTGGAGCAGTGGCATCCCGTCGATGGCCTTGGGATCGACTCCGCAGGCATGGGCGAAGCGCGTGCTGGCCTTGACGATGCGGCGCGTCGCATCGGTTTCCCAGAGCCAGTCGGATCCCGTATCCTCGAATTCGCGGAGCAGCAGGCTGATGGTTTCGTCGCGTTCGGCGAGCACGATCTCCGCAGCGCGGATCGCGACCAGCGCACTCGCGCGGTTTATGCACACGATCATCAGCAGCACGGTGAACAACACGACGCCGCCCGCCGCTGCGAACGCGCTGGAGAACGCTAGCTGGACGGCCATGGCTGCGCCCAGATACCCGATGAATACAAGAGTCGCGAAGGCCAGCGGCGCCATCGTCAGCGCCGCCGCGATCATCAGGATCCCGAGCGTGATCCCGAGTCCCGCGGTGACTCCCGACGGCGCATGCGTGCAGAAGAACACCGGCACCGCCGACCAGACCAGCGCGAGCGCCAGCCCCTCCCACAGCGTGCTGCGGACATCGCGAAGCGCCGCATGGCCGTCCCCGCGGTGATGCGTGGCAAGGCGGCGAAAGCCGACCGCGAGTGCGACCGCAGCGACCAGCGCGGACCAAGTCGCGATCTGCCACGGCGGAACGACGTTGCGCAGCAGGATGGCGACCGCGAGCGTACCGACAATGTTGGCCATGAGCAGGAGCAATGCCATCTGGCGACCGGCATAGAGTTGCGCGGCCCGGATGCGACTCCACATGGACGGGTCCGCACCGTCGCGAAACCCCAGAAGTGCCGGAATGTCGAGCGCGACACGGCTCGAAAAGGAGGGCGGATTGGTGCTCACCGCGGCATTATAGAACCAAGATAGTTATCAGAAGGTTTTCACCCAACCAATCTGGATCTAGTTTTCGCCGAACTTGAAGTGGATTTCGTGGCTCATCTTCCGCCCGGACGCTCGCTTGAATGCGGGCAGTCCGTGGGCGTCGTTCAGGCGGCGATGTCGTACGGCTTGATGTCGCCGCTGAGATACAGGTTGCGCGCCTTGGCCCGGCTGAGCTTGCCCGAAGACGTGCGGGGCAGGGTGCGCGGCGGGATCAGTTCGATCACGCAGTTCATGCCGGTGACCGAGCGCACCCGCTCGCGGATCTCGTTGCGCAACCGCAGGCGTTCGGCGTCGTCGAGGCTGCGGCACTGGACCAGAACGGCGGGCGTCTCCTCGCCGCCAGGGGTAGTGATCGCGAACGCGGCGATGTCGCCCGCCTTGAAGCCGGGCAATTGCTCGACCGCCCATTCGATGTCTTGCGGCCAGTGGTTCTTGCCGTTGACGATGATCATGTCCTTGGCGCGGCCGACGATGTAGATATAGCCGTCGGACATATAGCCCATGTCGCCGGTATCGAGCCAATTGTTCGACATGCACGCCTCGGTCGCCGCGTCGTCGCGGAAATAGCCGACCATCACC
>JAYVRZ010000022.1:0-10870 GCA_043775965.1 Sphingomonas sp. | reverse complement strand
GTCTTCGATCAGCGAGGCGGACCCTTCAACCTCGACGAACAGCGGGGACCCTCCCAACATACCTACCGCACCGGTATACGACAGCCCCACATGGCTGTCAGAGCGGAGTTCAGCGACCTTCCGCGAGTCCTTATAAGCAAAGAAGTAACTGACGCCGTCATACTCAACATCGCCGTTGTTGCTCATCGGTCGTGCGGTAAGGCCACCATCCATGGCCAGCGTACTCATCATGGCGAAGTCCAGCTTCGCCATTTTCTTCGATAGTTCGGGAAGTGTCAGATCAGACATAATAGGGCCTCTTGCTTGTGATGAATATCGTTTGCTGGTCAGATACTGAACTGGAAGGTATCGTAATAGTTCCACGTTACGTCATTTGCGCTCGGGACCCGTGGTTGGGACCGTGCGGGTCTTCTTCGCCCGCCGGGACACACAACGCGGCAATACGCCGAACCCGCGTCGCTGGCTGTCGTGCGTTCAACAGACTGAGGATCAGCGCATAGCGTTCGGAACGGTTCATCGCCGCGTAGCGAGCCGCGGCTGAAGGCGACGCGTCAATGGCGGCTTGAAGGTCGGGTGGCGCCTCAGCGGTGCTAGACGGCGGATAGGCCGCGTCCCAGCGGCCGTCCATCTTCGCCGCATCGACCTCGGCGAGACCGCGAGGCCGCATCCGGCCTAACTCGATCAGCTCAACCGCAAGCGCACGATTGACCTGCGACCAATTGCCTCGCGGGCGGCGCGGCGTGAAGCGAACCAGGAAGTAGCTCTCGTTCCACACGGCCGCTTGGCCGTCGATCCAGCCCTCGCACAGCGCAGCGTCGATCGACTCAGGCCGGGTAACCGAAATTGCGGCAGCACCCTTCTTGGCAAACATCAGCCAGGCGCCCGCGGCTTTCGCCCCGTTGGCCGCTAGCCAGTTGGCGAAGGTCCAGGCGTCCGCGAAGTGCAGTACGGGCAAGTTGCCCTGCACCGCGCCAGCCGCGAGCGCGTGGGCGTCGACTTCAGCCGACGACATGGGGAACAATGCAGATCAGCGCGCAGGTCGTTACGAAGGAACTGGTGCAAAGGAATGCGGAGCTCGGTGTATCACCTCGAACTAACGGTCGGCTCAACACGAGATAGCAAGTCTGAAGAAAACCCGATGTCACGACAGAGCTACAAGGATTGCAGACGACAGTAGGCTTCCGAATATGAAGAACGGTGCGTTCAACATCGTATAGAAAAACGGACGTGGGAAAAGTGGATTGATCGCGATATTAAGTGTCATCGGCACGAGGTAGCCAACACCAATCAAGAGCCCCAATTCTAGGGCACTGCTATAGCTGGTAACATAAAGGGCATGCAGTAGTATCGCTGATGTCGAGATCGTAATAGTGCTGCATACGAAGGGGCCGACAAGGGATAGCGGATCGTCCTTCCCTGGAGGCCGATCTGAAATACCAAGCGCTACTGGGTAATATTTTCCCACCAGAACGACGAACCAGACACCGCCAAGCATAAAATTGGCGACACTCGCCGCTAACACGGCAAGCCAGTTCACATGGGATAACGCGGCGATCATTCTTTATCCTGCTATTTAGGGTTCGTTAGGTCGAGGAGTGTCGTCGGCGCATTGCTGATGGACAGCGCCGGCAGAAGAACGTGGTCGATCATCTCGACCAGGAAGGCGCGATCGAACGGCTTGCGCTCGATCAGCGACCGATAAGCGGCGAGCGAAGGTATAATTGTGGCCATCGTCTCGATGGGGGCGTCCGCCGCGATCTCACCGCGGGTCATGGCAGCCCGCAATACGGAACGGTTCGCCTCGACCCACGGCTCGACGATGGCGTTGCTGGCCGCGCCGGAAAGCGACGCATCCTGCGCCAGGAGCGCAGAGAGTCCAGCGAGCGCCCGCAGCTTGCGCTCGCTTTCCTCAACCGTCGCCGGCTTGAACAGTGCGAGCATATCGCCGCGTAGGGAGCCGGTATCGGGTAGGTTGCTCAGATCAACTTGTTCGCGCTTCATCTGGGCTACCGCGTCCAGGACCATGTCGCCTTTCGACGACCAGCGCCGATAGACCGTCGCCTTGCCCGCCTTCGCGCGCACCGCGACCATGTCCATCGTCATGCGGTCATAGCCGACCTCGCCCAGGATGGTGATCGCTGCTTCCAGGATCGCACCGTCACGAGACGCGTCGCGCTTGCGGCCAAGCCGGGGTGAGTCCGTCGCTATGATATCCGATCGATCCGTCATTGCAGATTTCCGATAATACAGGGTTCCGGAACTATCAAGTTCCGATTACGTTGGGTTCTCCATATCTATCATCAAGGATCACCCCATGCGCTACAATCGTCTCGGCCAAACCGGCATCTTCGTATCGGAGTTGTGCCTCGGCACGATGACATTCGGGCAGGCGAGCGGTCGCTATGCTGCGGCTAGTGGTGTCGGACAGGATGCCGTCGACGCGATCCTGCGGACGGCGATCGACGCTGGTGTCAATTTCATCGATACTGCCAACGTCTACGCCGATGGCCAGGCCGAGGAGATCGTAGGCCGATCACTGAAGACGTTGGGCATCGCGCGTAAGGACGTGGTGCTCGCAACGAAGTTCGAGCACGGGACGGGGCCGGGGCCGAACGATGGCGGCGGATCGCGCGTGCATATTGTCGAAGCGGTGAAGGCGAGCCTTAAGCGGCTCGGCACCGACCATATCGACCTGTACCAGATGCACGGATGGGATCCGGCAACGCCGATCGAGGAGACGCTGCGCGCGCTCGACGATCTCGTCCGCGAGGGACTAGTGCGCTATGTCGGCGTATCCAACTGGGCGGCGTGGCAGGTCGCCACGGCGCTTGGCATTAGCGATACTCGCGGATTTACGCGCTTCCAATCGTACCAGGGCTATTACTCGCTCGTCGGTCGCGAGATCGAGCGCGAGGTTACGCCGATGCTGGATGCCCATGGGCTTGGCTTGATCGTCTTCAGTCCGCTTGCTGGCGGGTTTTTGACTGGCAAGTACCGTGACGGCGCAGCGGGCGGCCGACGTTCGACGATCGCATTTCCCCCGGTCGACGAGGACCGCGGTGCAGACGTGCTGACGGCGATGGATGGCATCGCCGCCCGCCACGATGCCACGCACGAGGCCATCGCCATCGCATGGCTGCGCCAGCAACACGTAGTGACCAGCATCATCACCGGGGTGAAGAGCGCAGAGCAGCTCGCCGCCAACCTTAAGGCATCCGACGTTACGCTGTCGGGCGAGGAGATGAAGGCACTCAGCGAAGCCGCGCCGCTGGCGATGGAATACCCGGGTTGGATGCTGGCGCAGGGAAGCGCCGGACGTGCGGCGCTGCTCGCCACGGGGACGATGCCGACCGGCCATTGATGCCAAGGCGGCGTCCGCAGTCGCGGGCGCCGTTCTCTTGAAGAACGGAATAATCATGAACACCACGACTGCATCGCCTGACGAAGGCACAACCGATGTCGTCATTGTCGGTGCAGGCCCCATCGGTCTCGCTACCGCCTGTGCGCTCGCTCACCACGGCGTGCGGTTCCGAATCATCGAGCGTGCACATGGCATCTTGGGCGACTCCAAGGGCCACAATGTCATCGCACGTGCGCAGGAGCTGCTTCATGCGATCGGCGTCCGCGATGTGCTGGCAGAGAAGGGCTACCCAGCGCCCTTTACGCAGTTCCTGCTCGATCAGGTGCCGCTAGCCCGGCTCGATACGAGCGCTTCGCCCAGTCGGTTCGGCCCGGTGCTGTTCTCGAACCAGGGCGTGATGGAGCAGGTACTGACCGACGTGCTGACGGAGCGTGGCATCCAAGTCGAATATGGTCAGGAGGTCTTCGACATTCGGGCCGAGGACGACGACGTATCAATGATCATCGCCTCCGTCGATGACGACGGCAATCGAACGAGCCGGGGGGAAAGCCTGACCTGTCGCTACCTGGTCGGTGCCGATGGTGCAGCCGGAACGGTGCGCAAGGCGGTGGGTCTGGATTATGAATTACAGGAGTTTGAAGGGCGGGCGCTGCGTCAGATCGACGGCAAGCTCACCTGGCGTCGCCCGACGAAACCGGACACCGCTTGGTTCTTCCTGTTCCCGCACGGCTTCTCCGGCATCTTGCCCGTTTGGGAAGGCAACCACCGCATCTTCTTACTGGAAAGCAGCGACGCTATGCCGCAGCGCGACCCGACGCGCGAGGAGATGGTCGCGCGAGCGCGGGAGGTGACCGGCGACGACACGCTGGATATCAAGGACCCGACATGGTTCTCCTATGGCGAGTTCAGTCACGGCGTGTCGCCCGGCTACGCCAAGGGGCGGGTGTTTTTAGTCGGCGATGCCGGGCACCGGACGCTGCCGATCGGCGGCCAAGGCATGAATGCTGGCTTCCTCGATGCATCGGGCATCGCATGGCGTCTCGCCATGACTATCGCGGGCGTCGCCGGGCCGGCGGTGCTCGCCAGCTATGGTGAGGAGCGTCACGGCGCCCACGCAGCGCTCGGGAAGCAGCAGGTGCGCGGGTTTGAGCAACTCATGCGCCGCAATGCCCTGGTTGACGACGTGATTGGCAAAGTTGCGGGGGTGGTGCCCGGGATCGGCTCTTATGTCTTCGGCGGAAGCGATCTGGGGGAGATCGAAGTCGCCTATTCGGAAAGTGCGCTCAGTGAAGACCTGTTCTCCCGCCTCAACCTGAAGCGGCGAAGTGCGGCCCGGGCGGGCGAACGCGCGCCCGACGCGCGGATTGTGACCGCTACTGGCAACACCGCGACGCTGTTCGACGTCATCTACAATCCAAACGGTCATAGCTGGGGCTGGCGGCTGTTATTGCTCGATGGCGGCGATCATGGATCGCAGGCAGCCCTTATTGGCGCGGCCGATCTGATCGCCGATTTTGCGTGGGTTTACCCGCTATTGGTCATCGCCGACGTGACGACCGCGTCGAATTCGAGCGGGATCGACGCGATCCATGACCTTGACGGCACGGTGCATGAGGCGTTCGGAATGGCGACGAAGGCCGCGATCGTTCTGATCCGGCCCGATGGGCATATTGCCTTTCGCGCGCCCGGCGATGCAGGTGACGCGCTCAAGGACTATATCCACCGCGTAGCCGCTTCGTCTCCGAACTGATTTCGAACGCCGCCAAACGTCCGTCCGGAGAGAACCGATTTTCCATCTTATATTCAGCCTGCCCACCCTGTTCGTGATTGGGCGATTTCTATGGCCGCTCCACATCCCGTTCGTGATGAAGAGCGTGATTGCCGTTCTGTTACTGATCGCCTCGCAATATCACCTCTGGTCCCGCCTCTCGTCGGGTTCGGTCTTCTCGCCCGAGTTCCCCCGCGCGATCGTAATTGGCTTCAACTGGGCTTTCGGCGCGATCCTGTTGCTTGCGGTGTTCCAGCTCCTGCTCGACGCCGGCACGCTGGCGACCATGGTCGTCAGAAGGGAAAGCGCGCTGGTCCCGGATGGCGCGCGCTACGCCATCGCCGCTGTTGCTGCGGTGTTGGCGGCGATAGGGGTCCATCAGGCAATTCGCATTCCGCCGGTGAAGGATGTCGAGATCCGTATCGCCGGGCTGGACCCGGCGTTCGACGGCTACACCATGTTGCAACTCACTGATCTGCATATCAGTAGGCTGTTCCCGCAAAGCTGGGCCCGGGCGGTCGTGGATCGGTCCAACGCCCTTGCGCCCGACCTGATCGTCGTGACGGGCGACTTTATTGATGGCACCGTCGAGGCGCGTCGGGCCGACGTTGAGCCGCTGCGGGACCTGCACGCGCGGGATGGCACACTCTTCATCCCTGGTAATCATGAGTATTTCTTCGGCTATCAGGACTGGATGCAGCATCTATCGGGAATGGGAATGCACCTTCTCGCCAACGACCATACAGTCCTTCAGCGGAATGGAGGCAGGCTCGTCATCGCAGGCGTGACCGATCTTTCCGCGCCCGAGACTGCAAACGCGGCGCCCGACCTGCCTTCGGCTTTGGAGGGGGCGCCCGACAACGTGTCGGTGATCCTGCTCGACCATCAGCCGAAGAACGCGCGCAGCGCCGCGGCCGGTGGTGTTGCCCTACAGCTGTCCGGCCATACGCATGGCGGAATGATCGTGGGCATGGATCGGGTGGCGGCGCTCGCGAATGGCGGCTTCGTGTCGGGCCGCTACGACGTGGACGGCATGACGCTATACGTTAACAACGGCACAGCGCTTTGGGCTGGGTTCGCTCTTCGGCTCGGCCGCCCGTCCGAACTGACGCGCATCACGCTGCGAAAAGAGGTCGCCCAATCGTCCTTGTGAACTAGGTTCGACCGACACCTCTGAATGGTCTGGTGTTTCCTAATTCGTACTCGCGACGGGTTTCGGAAAGGTCGTCGTTTTCTCATTTCTCGATCGAATTTCGAGAATCGAAGCTGCTCCGGGCCGCGTCGCAGAAGGGATCCCTTTTGCAACGACAGGAACGCCCAGAAGCGTACATCCGCCGAGCCGCCCATGAGGGGATCAGGAAACAGCGGGCAAAGGAGAAGGAGCTTGGCCGGGACGATCGCGGGCGGGGGCGGTAGCCAAAGCCGCGACGCTGTAGCCAGCAAACCATGCCATGCAGGCTTCATAATCGCAGATCGGCCAAGGACATTCCGGCGGCCTCGTTCCGGCTAGTTTCCCGGCCTGTATTCCTTGTGCGTGCGCGATAGCGACCGGATGCATGGATTCAGCCATCCGATAATCATGATGGAAAACCCAATGATTTCAACGGCAAAATCTTCACCAAGCGTCAGCCAATAAACCGGCTCGATGATGCAAAAATCAAACAGACCGTGTGGAAAGTCGTGAACAGCGCGGTCGGCGTCACCGATTTCCGATCTTGAGCGGTTGGAGAGCCAAATAAGCCCAAAGGTGCTCTTTGAGGGCGTTGAGGCAGCGATAGACGGCCTGTTGGAGGTCCGGTTGGCGTTTGAGGCGCGAGAAGGCCGTTTTTACGCCCTTACCGCGGCGATCAGGCCCGGCACGCCGACCAGGGTGATGGCCCGTCTGATGTTGTAGGCGAGCGCGGTCATGGTGTAGGTCCGAGCATTAAGAATGGGCCAGCGCTTACAGGACAGGCTGAACTCGCCGCGTACGTTGTCGAGCCGGCGCATCAGGAACGCGCCTTGGCCCATCCACTGCTTGATGGTGCCAAAGGGATGTTCGACGCTGTTTCGCCGTTGGGCGAGTATGTCAGGGCGCAGTGCCAGCCGCGCTGCCATGCGGTCGAGAACAGCCTCGTTCTCCAGGCGCGAGACGCGGCGGAATGACCGGGTGCAGCGTGGCTTCATCGTGCAGACGGTGCAGGCATCGCGGTTGGCATAGTCGATCTTCACATTGTCGCGCGACTTACCCCGGTAGCGCGGCGAGAGCGTTGCCCCAGCCGGGCAGATAAAGACATCCTGGTCCGCCTCGTAGCGAAAGACTTCCTTGCTGAAAAAGCCCTCCCGTACGGCAGAACCGCGGAGCGGCTTGGGCACATACGGGGTGATGCATGCCGCCTCGCAGGCCTCGATGTCTTCGATCTTGAAGTAGCCGCGGTCGGCCACCGCATCGATCCGCTCGACGCCCAGTGCCTCCATTGCCGCTGTTGCGGTCTGAGCGAGCAGGCCCAGGTCGAGGACCTAGTTGCTCACCGCCTGCTCGGCGATCAGCTTGTGCTTCACGTCGACCGCAAGCTGGATGTTGTAGCCGACCCCCACTTTGGTCATGCGCGCCATCGCGCGGGCGTCCGGATCGGTAAGCGAGATCTGGTCAGCGCCGGTGCTATCCAGTTCGGCAACCATCTCCTTGTGAAGGTCGCGCTTGCCCTGGATGGCAGCGATCTTCTCGGCCAGCTTGCGGTCGCGCGGGCCGGAACCGCCGCCCGGCGTGCGGTCTTCGTCGGCATCCCCTTCGTCGAGCCGTTTCATGTAGCCCGCGAGCTTCTCGTCGGCGTCCTGGATGAGCTTAGCGAGCGATGCCCGAGTGAAGTTTCGGGTCTTGTTGTTGACCGCCTTGATGCGCGTGCCGTCCACCGCCACGAGCTCGCGTCCGAACAGATCGAGCTGACGGCACAGCACCACGAACTCACGGAACACCGCCTTGAAGGCGGCACGGTTGTCGCGGCGGAAGTCGGCGATGGTTTTGAAATCCGGCTTGAGATGCCGCAACAGCCAGATGGCCTCGATATTGCGGTGCGTCTCGGCTTCCAGGCGTCGGCTCGAACGGATCCGGTTCAGGTAGCCATAGATGTAGAGCTTGAGCAAATCTGCCGGATCGTAGCCCGGCCGCCCCGTCGCCTTGGGTTGCGCCCGGACAAACCCGGCCGCGCCAAGGTCGACCCCGTCGACAAAGGCCTCGATGAACCTGACCGGATTATCCGGTCCGACATAATCATCAACCGCCTCGGGCAGCAACAGGAGCTGCGAGCGGTCCGTTCCAGACAGATGCGCCATGCCAGAAATGTACCATGCGCAGCGATCCGCGGGAATCCTCAGATCGGATTTTCACACAGTCTGTTTGATTTTTGCATCATCAACGATCGAGTCAGACTGCTCCATTATATTATAGTTGGCCCGTCCGGCTCGTCCGCCTTACGGTTCGGTTCTAGTGCGCGTCCTGCCGCTGACGTCTGACCGTCAAGGTAGATTTCCCACATTATTAAGCCATCTGCATCGGTGACTGATACATTCCACGGGCGCGAGCCCCAAAACACCTTAGGCGCGTCTTGCATCATCTGCCCCGCCGTGCGGATCGCTTCGTGTTTAGCTTCCTCATAGCCGGGAAACTCCATCCCTTCGGTGTCAGTCGTTCGAACGTCTGTCTCGGTGTGAAAATAGAAATGGGGCACGCGGCTCTCCTTAGTGGGGCGAACGCGGCTGTAGCTCGGAAGTGCCGCGTCTTGCGCAAGATCAGGCCGATCGTAGCAATAGCCTGTCAATCTGCGTCAAAAGGGACCCCTTTCGCGACGCGGCTCATGAAAGCTTAGATTCCAAAATACCATCGATTTCGAGAACGCCTGCGCCGTCTCGCTGGCCGTTGCTTTTAGAGAAGTTGAGAATGTTCGGGACCGGTAGTCCCGTCCCAGTTCAGTGCCGGTCCAATAAGTAGCCCGGCAATCAGGCCAGATACGTGCGCGACATGCGCGATCTCAGGGATCACCGGCGGAAGACCAATTGCCTTTAACCCGCCGAGGAGCAGCAAGGCGAGCATCGTAACCGCCGTGTAGAGGCGCCGTGGCGATCGAGCAGTATCGCGCCAGTGGCTGATCCCCGCGCCCAGCAAGGTGTATGTCACCGCCGACAGGCCGATCCGTCCGACACCTCCGATCAGGTCTTCGAGGCCCATCGCCACGTAGACACCGATCAGGCACAGGGAAAAGACGGCGATCGAGCCTGCACGACGTTCGATGTATGCCCCCAGCATGGCAAGGCACCACAGATTCAATGCGAGATGAAGCAGGCCGGTGTGGAGAAGCGTTGCGACCGGCGCGAATAACCAGAAGATCGGCGATACGAACGCCGAAGCACTACCCATCGCCCGCCATGCCGCTTGGTCGGCTTCTAGCACGCGCCAATGCACGACATGGGCCAGCACATAGCCGGTGGCGCAGAGGCATGCGATTGCCCAGCTCACCCAAGGCACGTCCCGCGTCATTAGTCACCCGCCGGGGCAGAGATGCGAAGCTTCGTACGTTTTGAAAAAGAACCCGGTCCCGCCGTGCTGCACTCTTGCATGCAGCTCGATTCCAGTCTGGCCGCGCGGCGGAAGACAATCTCTGCCTGAACGGCGACCATGATAGCGACGACGATCAGGATTTCCGCGAAACCTGCGCCATCCTCAATGCCGTTGAGACGCGTATACAGGCCGAGGCCAATCTTGACCGCTAGCATGGCGATGAACAACCCAACGGTCAGCATCGTGCCCGCCCGCATGTAGCGGCCATCCTCCGCTACCCAGACGCGCGTCATCTTTCCGCGCGCAATGCCGACGATCGCGCTCAATGCGAGGCTCGCCAGGAAGAAGCACCATCCGGCCCCGCCCGGTGTTGTCCAATCCGACGCGATCAAGGAGACGCCAGCAGTCCCAGCATAGACGAGTGCGATGTTGAACCTGTTCGCCCCGGCTACCTCGCCCATGCGGGTTTGGCGATAGATCGCGAAGACCGTGAGACTCAGAAGAGATAGCGTCTGGAAAAGCGACACGTTACGTTGACCCCCATAGGAAACGTTGTAGTATCTTACTTCTAAACAGTCCTTTAAGATACACAAGAGTTTCTTATGCAGAGTTTTGAACCTCGTGGTCGCCGCCGGGGAGCAGCCCTTGAAGCGGCACTCCTTGCCGCAGCTTGGGACCATCTGACCGAAGCGGGACCCGCTGGCTTCTCCCTGGAGGCTGTCGCCGAGCGTGCGGGAACTAGCAAACCCGTACTCTACCGCCGCTGGGCGAATGCGAACGAGATGCTGATGGCAGCGCTTGCCTGGCGTGGAAAACAGGACGCTTTTGTCATTCCAAATCTTGGGACGTTGCACGCGGACTTGCTCGAACTGCTTCGCGAAGCGAACCGGCAGCCGGAGCGTTTTCTGGTCTTCTTCAAGGTTGTCGCCGGCGGTTGGCTGGAGGGAACGAACCTTACGCCTGCCGATCTGCGGGACGGTTACCTGTCAGCCTCGCCGCTCGGGATCGACACTATACTGGATCGAGCAGTGCGCCGCGGAGAGATCGCCTATGCCATCCTGACACCTTGTTTGCGTAGCCTGCCATTCGACTTGTTTCGCGCGCGATTGATGATGACACTCGCGCCGCTTGAGGAAACTGAACTGGCGGCGATCGTCAACGAAGTGGTCATGCCGCTTGTAACAGGCTCGGCCCCTCACGCCCCGAA
>JAYVRZ010000021.1:0-5779 GCA_043775965.1 Sphingomonas sp. | reverse complement strand
CGATATTCTCGGTCACGAACCGATGGGCGAAGTGGTTGAGGTCGGTCGCGAGGTCAAGAAGCTGAAGGTGGGCGATCGCGTGGTGGTGCCGTTCGTGATCGCGTGCGGCAAGTGCTGGTTTTGCGAGCACACTTTCTTTTCCTGCTGCGACACCACGAACCCAAACGCCACCATCGCGCGTGAAGCAATGGGGGCTTCGCCGGCCGGTCTGTTCGGATTCTCCCACATGCTCGGGGGTTATGCGGGCGGTCAGGCGGAATATCTGCGCGTGCCACACGCCGATATCGGTCCGATTAAGATCGAATCCGGTTTGCCAGACGACAAGGTGTTGTTTCTATCCGACATTTTTCCGACAGGCTACATGGCGGCGGAGAATGCGGAAATTGAACCGGGCGACACGGTGGCGATCTGGGGCTGCGGTCCGGTCGGTCAGTTCGCGATCCGTTCGGCGCTGATGCTCGGCGCGGGCCGCGTGATCGCGATCGACGAGGTGGCCGAGCGGCTGGCGATGGCCGAGACTGGTGGCGCGGAGACGATCAACTTCGCCGAGGTCGACAGCGTCTATGACGAGCTGCAGTTCCGGACCAAGGGCCGCGGTCCGGACAGCTGTATCGACGCGGTCGGCGCTGAGGCTTCGGGTCATGGCGCGATGGATGCGGTTATCGACAAGGTAAAGGCGGCGACGTTCCTGGCGACCGACCGCGTGCACGTGCTGCGCGAGGCGATCATGAGCTGCCGGATGGGCGGCACGGTGTCGATCCCCGGCGTCTATGTCGGGATGGGCGACAAGATCCCGATCGGCGCGATGATGAACAAGGGGCTGACGATCAAGACCGGCCAGACCCACGTCCAGGCCTATACCAAGCCGCTGCTCGCACGGATCGAGGCGGGCGACATCGATCCGAGCTTCGTCGTGACCCATCCGGCCAGCCTCGAGGATGCGCCCGAGATGTACCAGAAGTTCCGCGACAAGCAGGACGGCGTCATCAAGGTCGTGCTGCGGCCGTAACCTCCTCCCGGCCCGGTCCGTTCATTGCGCGCGGACCAGGTCGGTCTGTTTTTGACCGCTACATTCAGAAGGACATACCAATGAGTGACAAGGTTCATACCCCCGTTCCCGGCAATCCCGCAAGCAAGGGCGCACCGGACGGCGTCTCGGACTCGCCGCGCGGCACCGATGACGTTCACGGCCGCAGCGAAGGCGGCGAGAGCGGCGGCGGCTCCTACCCCAACCCGCATGCCGGCAAGACCGAGACGAACACCGGTTTCATGGCGCATGGCGGCCAGACCGACATCGCCTATCACGGCGGCGGCCAGGCTGGCGAAGACGGCGGCAGCGCGGCGAACGGCGTCGCGGGCTCGGGCGGCGGTGACGGCACGACGATCGCTGCCGACCCGGATGCCGACCGCAAACCGCATGCGATCGCGGCCGAAGGTCGCACGATCGAGGTGGTCGAGACGTCGGGCATCGCCGAGGCCGACGGCAAGATCGGTACCGATTCCAACTACGAGGACGAGCAGAAGCATCCCGGCGCTGGCTGAACTCGCACGACTGAAACTTTTACATTCCAACCAGCCACCGCGCCTTCCGCTCGGTAAAGCCATAAGGACGAACCCATGTCTGCACCCGAAGATCTCCAGGAAATCTACACCGACGAGCTGAAGGACCTGTGGTCGGCCAACGATCAGATGAAGAAGGTCCTGAAGAAGATCACGACGAAGGCGAGCGACGCATCGTTGAAGGACATGCTGACCAAGTCGAAGGCGGATATCGAGAAGCACGTTGACACCTTGAAGGACCTGATTGCGTCGAACGACGAGAAGGTCTCGAAGGAACATTGCAAGGGCATGGAAGGCCTCGTCGCCGAAGCCACCAAACATGTCCTTGAGGAAGGTCCGGAGAAGGGTCCGTTGCTTGATGTTATGATCATCGCGCAATATCAGCGGATGACGCATTACGGGATCGCCGGGTTCGGCACGGCGACGGCGTACGCCAAGGCGCTGGGTCTGAAGGACGACCACAAGAAACTGAGTGCCGCCACCAAGGACATCTACGGCGGCGACGAATATATGACCAAGCTGGCCGAGACGACTGTCAATATTGACGCCGAAGACGAATGAGGTGAGCGCCCGCCGCCGCCAATTCGGCGGGCGACGCCCCGATCCACGTAGACGATGGAAGCGACGACGATGACGACCTATCCTTTGAGCGAACCGGCCACGATCTATGCTGCGGAACCGTCCGATAACGCTACGTCAGAAGCGGCCGGACACGGAACGCTGGAAGAGTGCGTCGATATCGTCGCCGCCTTTTCGACGGATCGGCAGAAATCGGTCTTCATCCAGATGGATGATATCGACCTCAAGTTTGGCCCACGCGAGATCGGTGACCTTCTACGGTTTTTGCGCGCGGAAACCCCGGGCCTTTCGAACACCGAAATCGCCGAGGTGAAGAGCACCGATCCGTAAGGTACAGATGGGTGTTGCGACACCGTGTGATGAATTGCTATCGCCGACGACAAGCCACGGCGGCGAATAACCGTCGTGTGGCCAAGTCGGCAATGGCCTTACTCCGGTCTTGGTCGTCACGAAATGACCGGCCGTGAGGCACTCACCGATCCCTCCTTCCTCTCTCGAAAGCGAACTCATGGCCGTGGCTCCCGACGAACGCTCGGCCGTGCTCGAACGAACCCGCGCCCTCAAGATGGCGCGATCGGTCCACGCCTATGTCCGCGGCAACACGGCGCAGTTCTATCAATGGCTTGAAGAGTCGCCCGTCGCCGCCAGCATTCCGGAAGGTCCAGCAGTCTGGATTTGCGGCGACTGTCATCTCGGCAATCTCGGGCCGGTGGCCGATGCCGATCATCGCGTCGACATTCAGATACGCGATCTGGACCAGACCGTCGTCGCCAATCCCGCCTACGACCTCATCCGCCTCGGCCTGTCACTCGAAACCGCGGCACGGAGTTCCGATCTGCCGGGTGTCACGACCGCACGCATGATCGAGGCGATGGTCGACGGGTATTGCCGGGCGCTGACCCCGACCGTCGAGGACGATCCGCGCGAACCCGACGTCGTCCGATCGGTAAGGCGCGAGGCGATCGGCAGACGGTGGCGCCATCTGGCGAAGGATCGTCTCGAGGACGTCGAGCCTAACATTCCGCACAACAAACGCTTCTGGAAGCTTTCGCGGGCTGAGAAGAGTGCGATCGTCGCGCTGTTCGGCGAGGATTCGGTTCGCGCGCGATGCATGGAGCTGGCCGGTGTCGCCAGCGACGGGAGACTTCGGGTGGTCGACGCCGCCTATTGGCGCAAGGGCTGCAGCTCGCTCGGGCACCTGCGTTTCGCAGTGCTGATCGGCATCTCGCACGGCAAGGCAAAGGATGAACGGCTGGCGCTGGTCGATATCAAGGAGGCCGTGGACTCCGTCGTACCGATGGCAGGCGAGTCGACGACGTCGCGCGACGCGGCCGAGCGGGTGCTTGCGGGAGCCAACGCGCTGTCGCCGAACCTGGGCCAGCGAATGGTCGCGGCGCACCTCATGGGCAAACCCGTCTTCCTGCGCGAACTGGCGCCGCAGGACCTCAAGATCGAGGTCGAACAATTCACTCGCAAGGAGGCGGTCGCCGCCGCGTCCTATCTGTCGTTTGTCGTGGGCCAGGCGCACGCCCGACAACTCAGCGACGACGCGAGATTGGCATGGCGAGATACCTTGACCGTCCGCGATGAGAAACTCGATGCACCATCGTGGCTATGGCAAGCCATCGTCGCGATGGCCGGGGCACATGAAGTTGGCTATCTCGAACACTGCCGCCGCTTCGGCGGGCATCAGTGAGAACTTTATGAACAAAAGAAAGCTTTGAATAGAGTATATTCCGAGACGAAAGACCCATAATCAGACGTCCCCGCCCCTTCCCAGCTTCCCAACTTCGGCCGCTCGTTCATCCCCACGTTACGCCCGCTTTGGCGCCTGCCCTGCGAACTCGAATGTCGCGGCTGGGCGATAGTTTAGGAAGCAGGCTGTCTAAGTCCGAGTTTTGTACCCGATGAGCGGCGGACGGCTTTTGCGGGAGGCTCAGGCACGGGATTAGCGGAAACGCTGCGTCGAACCGTAGGTGCCAATCCAGATTCCTCATTCCACAGAACCAGTATTGTGGCGATCGGTGCGGCGGTGAGGATCAGCAGGAAAAGGCCCATAAGCCATTCGTTGGGCTCTAGCGGCTGCGAGAAGCTACCGCTGGGCTGCATCGACGGGCTAGATCGCATCGGGCGCCTGCCGGCTTTCCTGGGGTGAAACGGGCGGTCCGCGGTCGCTCGGCGGGCAGACGGCCTGATCTGCGAGCGATCATAAGCAGCGCGTGCTTCCTTCTTTCCCAAAACGGAATACGCCTCGTTGATCGCTTTCGCACGAGCAGAAACATCAACACCATGATTGGCATCAGGGTGATATTGACGGAGCAGCGATTTCCACGCGGCGTGGATAGTGTCGCGACTTGCCGTCGAGGACACCCCTAGAACAGCATAGTAGTCGCGTGAGAAAGCCATCCAGCCGCTACCTTGCGACGAAAACGCGAAAAAGGAAAGTCCGCCTGGCGCGTGATCTCAACCCGGCCTTCCCGGTGATCTGAAGGGCGGCTTTATTCGCCAACAGTCAGATGGCTACCATTCCCATCCGCAACTTCGTGCTTTTCAGGAAACCATGCCGCCCCCGGATCTTACCCATAGTAGCTTTTGGCGTTCACTACTGCCCAATTCAAACAAGCATTCAAAGAGTTATCTGATCCGCGTCATAACGTCCTGGCTTTAGTATTACAGCCGTTTACTGCTGGCAGGCGGGGGGATGATTACAACTGCGTAATGCTATATTTTTTAAAAGACGACGGTTTTTTCAGACGGCATACGACGCGCCTGTAAAAAACTTTGGCCTGCCTGAGGCTGCTGCGTAATCCCTGATTGCCGGGCACCCCCTTCAAAATACGGGGTTACCAGCAGATGCGGCATTGCCAGTGCCGCAATGCCGGCAAATAGCGAGCGCACGCCCGAAGGGTCCCACCGCAGCAACAAGCTGCCCACGATCCCCACCAGCATCACAGCCGAGACGAGAACCGGGGCCGTTGTGCGAAGGTACGCGGTTGTCGTGACGCACTGCAAGCGATCCCGACGCTCTTTCGTCTGTGGCACCGCGTGCAGCACCAGGAACCCGACCGAAAACCCGACAAGTGGGGGTAGAATCAGAAGTGCCGTCGTTCCAACCAGGAGACGCCGATCATGCCGTGCCGCGCCGATGATCACGAGGCAGCCGGCGGCTATGCCACCAACGATCGCCAAACTGCTGACCATGGCCGGCAGACTTGAGGCTTGAATGCCGGCAGAAAGGAGAATGCGGGTCAGGCTGGCCGCATGCAGCGTCGCAGGCGTGGCAACCAGACTTATGCCGCGGGCCATCCTCTCGAACGGCCGGCTTGCCGGGGCATCCTCAAGACCGAAATGGACTGCGGACGCGAGCAGGAATGCGGGAAGTGCGATCGCGGGATCGGCGATCCACCACCAGAGACAGACCAGTAGCACAGAGACGTACAGTGCTAGGAATGTCGGGCGGCGGCGGTGCTCGACGATCTCAAGATCACTCGCACCGTGGACCATGCCGACGAGACCGATAGCGATGGCTGCGAACGCAAGTTGCACGGTGAGCGAACAGAACGAGGCGATTAAAGCCGCCCCGAAAAGGAGGCCCCAGCCAAGGGCCGGGGCGTAACGTGTCATGCTCGGTAGCCGCGTT
>JAYVRZ010000020.1:0-10954 GCA_043775965.1 Sphingomonas sp. | reverse complement strand
TCCGCGACCAGCTGTTCCGACCGTTCGTATCCTCCAAACCCACAGGCTTCGGCATCGGCGTGTTCGAAGCCCGCCAGCTCGTCCATGCGATGGGCGGGGCGCTCGAAGTCGTCAGCCGCGAAGGCGAGGGGACCCGGTTCCGCGTTCTGTTGCCCGCCGCGGTCTCGTTCGAGGTGGCGGCATGAGCGATCGTCCCGTCCTGTTGATCGTCGAGGACGACGCCGGGCTACAGCGCCAACTGCGCTGGGCCTATGACGGATACGAGATCGTCGTCGCAAGCGATCGGACGCAGGCGCTCGACGCGGTCCGCGCGCACGAACCCGCTGTCGTGACGCTCGACCTGGGCCTGCCGCCCGATCCCGATGGCGTTACCGAGGGCTTCGCGACGTTGCGCGACATCCTCGCGATGAAGCCCGATACCAAGGTGATCGTCGCGTCCGGGCACGGCGCTCGCGAAAGCGCGTTACAGGCGATCGCCGACGGCGCCGGGGATTTCTACGCCAAGCCGATCGACATCGATGCGCTCGGCATGATCGTCAGCCGTGCGTTCCACGTTCATGCACTGGAAGCCGAAAACCGCCGGCTCGCCGCAAGAATCAATGCCAGCGGATTCGGCGGGCTGGTCACCGCGTCGCCTGAAATGGCGCTGGTAACGCGTACGCTGGAGCGAGTTGCGCCCGCCAACGTGTCGGTCATGTTGCTGGGCGCGAGCGGTACCGGCAAGGAACTGCTCGCGCGCGGGCTGCACGATGCATCGCCGCGCTCGCGGGGCAATTTCGTGGCGATCAACTGCGCGGCGATCCCCGAGACGTTGCTCGAAAGCGAATTGTTCGGTCATGAAAAGGGCGCGTTCACCGGCGCCGTGAAGACTACCGAGGGCAAGATCGAACAGGCGGCGGGCGGCACGTTGTTCCTCGACGAGATCGGCGACGTGCCGCTCGCGCTGCAGGTCAAGCTGCTCCGGTTCCTGCAGGAGCGCGTGATCGAGCGGGTCGGTGGACGCAAGGCCATCCCGGTCGACACGCGGATCGTGTGTGCGACCCACCAGAATGTCGACGCAATGGTCGCCGACGGACGGTTCCGCGAGGATCTCTATTATCGCCTGGCGGAAATCGTCGTGCGGATCCCCGCGCTCGCCGATCGGACCGGCGACGCGGTATTGCTCGCACGCCACTTCGTCACGCGCTACGCCGTCACCATGAACCCCGTCGTCACCGGCCTTGCTCCCGACGCGCGTGCTGCGATCGACGGCTGGGGTTGGCCCGGCAACGTGCGCGAACTCGAGAACCGGATCAAGCGCGCGGTGATCATGGCCGATGGCAAGCTCGTCACCGCGACCGATCTCGACCTGGACGGCCAGGCCGAGGAAGCCGCCGCGCTCAACCTGCGCGCGGCGCGCGAACTCGCCGACCGCAAGGCGATCCGCCAGGCATTGACGCGCGCGGACGGCAATATTTCCGGCGCATCGCGACTGCTCGGGATCAGCCGACCGACGCTGTACGACCTGTTGAAAAGCTATGATCTCCATGCGTGAGACGACCTATCCGATGCTTCGTCGGCACCGGCGGCGGCGTTTCAAGATGCCTGCTGCCATGTCCGGCAACCGCGCGCGGTTGATGGCGATATGCCTGTTGTGCGTGATCGTCGTCGGTTCGGGGATCGCATTGGCGATGCGCTCGCCGCCGCCCGATGCGAAGCGCTCTCTCGCCGACAGCGAGGCGACGTTGAAGGCTGGCAATTACAGCGCCGCGCGGACCAATGCACAGGCAGCGATCGCCGCCGCACCGAAAATGGCGCCCGGTCGAGCACCTGGCTTGGCGACCGCGCATGTCGTGCTCGCGCGGGCTTATCTCGAACTCGGTGACGGTCTCGCGGCCGAAGCCGAGCTAGCGCGCGCGATCGATGCCGGGTTGCCGATCGACGGTCTACACCAGTATCAGGCGCATGCTCGGCTACTCCAGGGCGACCCCGACGGCGCGATCGACGAGGCTGCGAAGGCGCAACCGCGCTTTGCCGATTATGCCGCGCGAATCCAGGCACGGGCGCTCGCCTCGCAAGGTGACATGGTCGCGGCGCGCGGCATCCTGCAAAAGATATTGGATCGAGCGCCCGCCGATGCGGCGGCCTGGATGGACCTTGGTCGTATCCGCCTGACGGCGGGCGATGTTGGTGGAGCATCGGTGGCGGTTGCGCGCGCGGTGGCGATTACGCCGCACGAGCCGGCTGCTCTGACGCTGCAAGGTGAGGTGATCCGCAGTCGCTACGGATTGATAGCCGCGCTGCCATGGTTCGAAGCTGCCTTGCAGCGCGACGCCTATTACCACCCGGCGCTGATCGAATATGCCGCGACGCTGGGCGATGCGGGGCGAAACGCCGAGATGCTGTCCGCGACACGCCGTGCTTTGCAGGCGCGTCCGGGTAGCCCGCAAGCGCTATATTTGCAGGCTGTGCTCGCCGCCCGCGCGGGACGGATCGATCTCGCGCGGTCGTTGCTTCGCGGTACGCGCGGAGCGATCGACGGATTGCCGGGGACGCTGCTGCTGTCGGGCAGCCTGGATTACGCGCAGGGCAAGTTCGAACAGGCGGCGACCACGTGGCGCCAGTTGGTTGCGGCTCAACCGCTCAGCATCGTTGCCCGACGGCTGCTCGGGGCGGCATTGCTACGCTCAGGCGATCCTCATGCTACGCTCGATATCCTGCGACCGATCGGGATGCGGCGCGATGCCGACAGCTATTCCCTGACCCTGATCGGGCGCGCATTCGAGGCGGTCGGCGACCGCACGATGGCGGCGCAGTTCCTCGATCGTGCCGCCACCGGGGCGATCGCGCCCGCCGCTGCGTTCGCGACCGACGATGCGATCGGTGCGCTCATGGCTGGCGCCGCTACGGCCGCCGACGACCCGACCTACGCGCTAGGCGTGATCCGTGGCCAGGTCGCCAGCGGCGATACCGCGGGCGCAATCGCGCGGGCGCGTGCGCTCGTATCGGAGGGGCCGGGGGCGCCGGCCGCGCAGCTTGCGCTCGGCGATTCGCTCGTCGCGGCAGGGCGGTTCGGCGAGGCGGCGGGCGTTTATGCACGCGCCGCCGACCTGTCGTTCGACGAGCCGACGATGCTCCGTCTGGTCGATGCGCTCGGCCGGGCGAACCGTGCGGAAGATGCTGCCGCTTCGCTCGCACTGTATCTTTCGCAGAACCCGCAAAGCATCGCGGGGCAACGCCTGCTCGGGCATCTGCAGGTCGCATCGGGCGATTGGGATGCGGGAATCGAGACGCTCGAGGGCGTTCGTCGAAGGGTCGGCAATCGCGATGGCGGCATGCTGATCGACTTGGCGCTCGGCTATGCGGGCGGCGACGATGGTGCGATCGCGGTGCGTTACGGCCGCGCAGCGTATTTGTTGTCGCCGATGAGCGCAGCCGCGGCCGATGCATACGGCATCGCACTTGCCGCGAGCGGCGACACTGCCGGCGCGCGGCAGATGCTGGCCAAGGCCGTGCGACTGTCTCCTGGCGACGCTGCAATCGCCGGGCATTTGCGCCAGCTTGGCTGAAGGCGTTTTTGTCGGCCCTTGTCTGACCGTGACGGGCCCGCCAAGAGCATGCGATGACCGACCCGCTGGACCGTATCGCCGCCGCGCTCGAGCGCCTGTCGCCACCTCCGCCGCCTCCGGCGGATCCGCTCGCACATCCGGCCTATGTGTGGCGCAGCGGTGCGCTGACACCGGCGCGCGCGTTCGCACCGCTGCCGCTAGCCATGCTGATCGGGCTCGACCGGCAGAAGGCGACGCTGCTCGACAATCTGCGTCATTTGACGAACCGCCACGCCGCGCAGGACGTGCTGCTCTGGGGCGCGCGCGGCACCGGCAAGTCGGCGCTGGTGAAGAGCGCGGTCGGCGCGATCCAGGACGCCGGGGGTGCCTTGGCGCTGGTCGAGGTGTCCGATCTGGCTGGCCTGCCCAATTTGTTCGCGACGCTTGCGCCGGTCGATCGGGCGTTCGCATTGTTCTTCGACGATCTAGGATTCGATGTGCCGGCCGAGGCGCGAGCATTGCGATCCATGCTGGAAGGGGGTGCGGAGCCGAGACCCGCGAATGTCCGGCTGCTGGTTACCGCGAATCGTCGTCATTTGGCACCGCGCGATATCGCGGAGCAGGAAAGTGCGATCAATCCGCGCGACTCGGTCGACGATCATCTGGCGCTGGCGGACCGATTCGGCATCAGCCTCGGCTTTCATGCGCTCGATCAGGATGGGTATCTGGCGATCATTGCAGCCTACGCAGCGGCATACGATCTAAGGTTCGAACCGGGCGAGGCCATCGGGTGGTCTACAAGACGTGGCAGCCGATCTGGACGCGTTGCGTGGCAGTTCATCGTCGATCTAGCTGGGCGGGCCGGGAAGGCGCTCTAATCCCACGCTACTCAGTGCAATCCGTATAAGCTTCAAGCCTAAACGGTTGGGCCGGCGCCGAAGCGCCGGCCCGGCAACATCAGTTGCTGTCCGAATTGTCGTCCTTGACGATCGCAACGATACCGATCGCTGCGACGCCTGCTGCGATGAGCACGGCGAAAATGCCGGCGCCGCCGCCAAGCTTGTTCTTGCTCGTGGTCGCCGAACCGACACGTGCGTTCGAAAGCGACAGGCTGCTGGCCGAATTGGCAACAGGAGCAGCGTTCGCTGCAACGGTGGTCGACAGCATTGCGATCGCGAGTGCGCCGCTGGTGATTGCCTTGAACTTCATAATCATCTCCACAATAGTTGATGTTTGATGTGCTGCAACGCATCATTTGTCAACTCGGTTCGGCGCAAATCCGGTGTAAACTCATTCTGGTTCTAAGGGGTTAGGTGGTGCCCTCTACCATTTCCGCGAGTTCCAGCCAGCGCAGTTCGGCGGCTTCCTTTTCCGCGCGCGCCCGTTCGATTCCGGCCGTCAACTTGGCGAACGTGGCGTTGTCGCGCATGTAGAGATCCGGCTTGGCGAGCTTGATCGCATCGGCCGCCATCTGCTTGTCGAGTTCCTCGATCCGTTTGGGCAGCAACTCATAATCGCGCTGGTCCTTGTACGTCAGTTTCGCACGTGGTGCCGTCGCCGACGGAGCGGTTGCCGCGACTTTCTTCGATGCACGCTTGCCGCTGGTGTTCGTAGCGCGGCGCTTCTCCCAATCCTCGTAACCACCCGCCACAACGTCGACCGTGCCTGAGCCGTCGAGACCGAGCGTGATCGTCACGGTCCGGTCGAGAAAGTCGCGGTCATGGCTGACGATCAGCACGGTGCCGTCGTAATCGCCGATCACTTCCTGCAACAGGTCGAGCGTCTCGAGATCGAGATCGTTGGTCGGCTCGTCGAGGACTAGAAGGTTCGACGGCTTGGCGAACTCGCGCGCCAGCAACAGCCGCGAGCGCTCACCACCCGACAGCGAACCAATCTTCGCGTCGACCATGTTCGGGTCGAACAGGAAGTCCTTCAGATAGCCGTGGATGTGTTTGCGCACGCCGAGCACGTCGATCCAGTCGCCACCATCGGCGACGACTTCGCGGACCGTCTTCTCGGGCGCCATCAGGCTGCGCTGCTGGTCGATCACCACCGCGTCCAGAGTCTGGGCGAGCTTGATCGAGCCACTGTCGGGTTGGATCTCGCCGGTGAGCAACTTCAGCAAGGTCGACTTGCCTGCACCATTGCGGCCGACGATGCCGATACGGTCGCCACGGGTCACGCGCAGCGTCAGGTCGCCGATGATCGTGCGGTCGCCATACGCCTTGCTGACGTGCTTGGCGTCGATCACGACCTTCGACTTGGTGTCGTCGCTGCTCGTAACGAGATTTGCCGAGCCCTGCGGCCCGATCATCGACGCGCGTTCGGCGCGCATCTCGTGCAGCTTGGTGAGACGGCCCTGGTTGCGCTTGCGACGGCCGGTGACGCCGCGGAGCAGCCAGTGCTCCTCCAGCTTCAGGCGTGCATCGAGCTTCTCGGCCTGGCGCTGTTCCTCGGCATACACCTGTTCCGTCCACGCCTCGAACCCGCCGAAACCGATCTCCGCGCGCCGGATCGCACCGCGATCGAGCCACAGCGTCTGCTTAGTCAGGCGAGTCAGGAAGGTTCGGTCATGGCTGATGACGACGAATGCGCCGCGGAAGCGCTTGAGCCAATCCTCTATCCACTCGATTGCACCGATATCGAGATGGTTGGTCGGCTCGTCGAGCAGCAGCACGTCCGGGTCCTGCGACAGGGCACGCACGATCGCCGCGCGGCGTCGCTCGCCGCCCGATGCGGAGGCTGCCTCGCGCGACAGGTCGATGCCGAGCTGGTCGGCGATCGAATCGGCCTCATAATTCACCGGCGCATCGTCGCCCGCCATCACGTAATCGCGCAGCGTTGCGAAGCCACGCAGGTCGGGCTCCTGCTCCAGGATTACGACGCGCGTGCCGGGGACGATCGTCCTGCGACCTTCGTCGCCCTCGACGCTGCCGCCGAGCAGTTTGAGCAAGGTCGTCTTGCCGGCGCCGTTGCGGCCGATCAGCGCGAGCCGGTCGCGCGGGCCGATATGGATGTCTAGATTCCGAAAGAGCCATCCCGAGCCCTGGACGAGTCCGAGGCCTTCGAATGCTAAGATTGGTGCTGCCATGTCGGCGCCAAGTAGGGAGGCGGGGTGATGCAGGCAAGTTACACTGTGGCATCAACGTGCATCCGAACCGCGGATCGCCTCATTCACGGGCTGTTCAATGCATGGGCGCTATGTCACGGCCATGAAGATGTTGCTTCTCCTTGCGACCCTGGCCGCGGCGCCCGTCATGATCGGTGCCGCACCCGCGGCTTCCGGCGACGATCAGCGCCGCAGCGACCAGAGGTCGGCGTTCCAGGCGCGCAAGACCGGTGCGCTGTCGCTGCGCGAAATCGAGGCCCGCGTGATCCCGACGATGAGGGGGGCGCAATATCTCGGCTGCGACTATGATTCGGGCAGCGCCATTTACACGCTGAAATTCCTGCGCGATGGAACCGTCATCTGGGTCGACGTCGATGGCCGCTCCGGCCAGATCGTCGGCCGCACCGGTCGCTGACCCTGTAATCGAGAGGACTATCATGCGCGTTCTGATCGTCGAGGACGAGCCGAACCTCGGCCAGCAACTCAAAAACACTCTCGAAGGCGCCGGCTACGCGATCGATCTCGCGGTCGATGGCGAGGAGGGGCATTTCCTCGGCTCGACCGAGAATTACGATGCCGTCGTGCTCGATCTCGGCCTGCCCGAGATCGACGGGCTGACGGTACTCGATCGTTGGCGCAAGGAAGGTAAGGTGATGCCCGTCCTGGTACTTACCGCGCGCGACAGCTGGTCCGACAAGGTCGCCGGGCTCGATGCCGGTGCCGACGATTACGTCGCCAAGCCGTTCCAGAGCGAGGAGTTGATCGCACGTCTTCGCGCGCTGATCCGCCGCGCATCGGGCAACGCTTCGTCCGAGCTGACCGCGGGCGACATTCGCCTCGACACGCGCAGCGGCAAGGTCACGCGCGCCGGCGAGCCGGTCAAGCTGACCGCGCAGGAATACAAGCTCCTCAGCTATCTGCTTCACCACAAGGGTAAGGTCGTCAGCCGCACCGAGCTGATCGAGCACATCTACGACCAAGATTTCGATCGCGATTCGAACACCATCGAAGTGTTCGTGACGCGAATCCGCAAGAAGCTCGGTCAGGACGTGATCACGACGATTCGCGGCTTGGGCTACAGCCTTGAAGACCCGGACGCCTGATAGTTCCTCTTATGGACAAGGGCATCCTCGACGGCGGGCCGATACCAGAGGGACCGATCCGCGTGCCGGCGGCGGTCAAGGGATCGCTGTCCCGGCGGATGATCCTGATCGCGGCGGTATGGATCGTCGTGCTGCTCAGCGGGGGTGGATATGCACTCGACCGCGTGCTGACGTCGGCCGTGACGCGAAACTTCGATGACCAGCTCGAATATGTGCTGCGATCGCTGCTTAGCTCGTCCGAGATCGGGCCTGAAGGCGAAGTGCTCTTCTCGCGCGACGCGGCGGCGGACCAGCGCTTCGTCGAGCCCTATTCGGGGCTCTATTGGCAGGTGTCGGGCAAAGGGCAGGAAGACTATACGTCTCGTTCGCTATGGGACCGGCGTCTGGCGTTCGGTGGCGCGCATGACGATCGTAATGCGCACTTCTACGACAGCGTTCAGTTCCCCGACGAGAAGTTGCGGATCGTCGAGCGCGACGTCGTGCTGCCAAAGTCCAAGGTTCGGTGGCGGTTCCAGGTAGCGCAGAGTCGCGACGGGCTTGATGCCCAGATTACGACGCTTCGTCGCACGCTCGTCCGCAGCTTCGCGCTGCTTGCGCTTGGCTTGATCGTGATGGCGGCGCTCCAGACATTTTACGGGTTGTGGCCGCTGCGGCGCGTCCGCGAAGAGATTGCCCGGATGCGTGCCGGCCAGTCGAACCGCGTGTCGAGCGCGATGCCGATCGAGGTCGCGCCGATGGTCGAGGAACTGAATGCGCTGATCGAGCATAACGAACGCCAGGCGGAGGAAGCGCGCCGCCACGCCGGCAATCTGGCCCATGCGCTGAAGACGCCGCTGACGGTGATCATGAATGCTGCGACCGCGCAATCGGACGATCTGGCCGACACGGTGATCCGCGAGGCGCGGACGATGCGGCGGCAGGTCGATCACCATCTTGCGCGGGCTCGTGCAGTCGGTCGGCGTGGTTCGGCACATAGTCGTGCGGATGTCTGGCCGAGCCTCGAATCGGTCGAGCGTGCGGTCGGGCGCCTCTATCGCCACGTGCGGATCGACGTGACGGGTCCCCGCGGGTTGCAGGTGCATGTCGAGCGGCAGGATCTCGACGAGATGCTTGGCAACCTGATCGAGAACGCAGCGAAATACGGCGGCGGCAGCGTGTTCGTGACAGTCGGTGCGCAGGCGGGCTTTGTCGAGTTCCTGATCGAGGATGACGGTGTCGGCATTCCCGAGGAAGAACGCGTCCGCATCTTCGATCGCGGTGTCCGTCTGGATACCGGCAAACCAGGGACGGGGCTCGGCCTCGCGATCGTTCGCGACGTCGCGGAGATCTACGAGGGCAATGTCGCGCTGGAAGAGAGCGAGGACCTCGGTGGGTTGCTCGTGCGGTTAAGGTTGCCCGCGGCGAACTAGTTCTGCCTCGATCCTCCCCCTGGCGGGGGGGGGCGAGGCTCAGGTCACCCCCGCAGTCGGGCCTGTCGATACGTGCCCAGCACCCGCAGCCATTTCGAATGGAAGCCCAGTTCCTCCAGCGCGTGGTCAAGGTTCGCGTCGCCAGGCTTGCCGGCTACGTCTGCGTAGAATTCGGTTGCCGAGAAGCTCGCGTTGCGCTGGTAGCTTTCGAGCTTCGTGATGTTGACGCCGTTGGTCGCAAAGCCGCCCATCGCCTTGTAAAGCGCCGCGGGCACGTTCCTCACTTCAAAGATCAAAGTGGTCATCCATGCGCCGTCGGCCGGCTCTTGTGCTGCCGGAGGCTTGCCGCCACGCGCCAGCACCACGAAGCGCGTCGTGTTGTGATCCGCGTCGGCAATGTCGGTCGCTAGCAGATTCAGCCCGTAGAGACCGGCGGCAGCGGGCGGCGCGAGTGCTGCGATTGCTGGATCGGCGAGTTCGGCGACCATTGCCGCAGCGCCGGCGGTGTCGGGATAGCTCACCGGCTCGATCCCATGCGCCTTCAGCCAATGCCGGCACTGGCCCAGCGCCTGCGGATGACTCATCGCCTGCCGAATACCGTCGCGGGGGCCGACGCCCATCAGCGTGTGGCGGATCGGCAGGAAATGCTCGCCGGTGATGACCAGCCCCGATTCGGGCAGAAGGAAATGGATGTCGGCGACACGGCCGTGCAGCGAATTCTCGATCGGGATGATCGCGCAGTCGGCGCGGCCGTCCCTGACCGCGTCGATCGCGTCGGAAAAGTCGAAACAGGGCAGGGGCAGGCCGTCCGGAAACGCCTCGGTCGCGGCGACGTGGCTGTTCGCGCCGGGTGCGCCCTGGAAGGCAACCGCGCGCGTCGGGGCGGCGGCGGCGGCAGCGGTCATCCGCGCGACGATCGGGCGGGCGGGTACGGCGAAGTTTTCCATCTGCCGGGCGCGTAGAGAGGGCGGCGGGCTTGTTCAAGCGCGGCTTGCGGTGCGCGCCGGGCTTTCCTATGGCTATTACAAACCGAACAGGGGCGGATGCGAAAGATGGACAATCGGACCAATACGATCGCCGGCTGGGTGCTCGCAGGGTGTGGCGCGGCGCTTGGATTGTCGATCGTCGGCGGGATGGTGTTCCACGGCGAGCGTCCCGAGAAGATGGGCTATGCGATCGAAGGCGTGGTCGAGGAAGGCGCAGGCGGTGCGGCAGCCGAGGTGCCGATCGCGTCGTTGCTGCCGACCGCCGACGCCGCCAAGGGCGCAGAAGTGTTCAAGAAATGCGCGGCATGCCACACCATAAATCAGGGTGGCGCGAACGGCGTCGGACCGAACCTTTACGCGACCGTCGGCGAGGCGATCGCCAAGGGCAAGGGCGGCTTCGCCTTCTCGGCGGCCCTGGCCGGTGTCGGCGGGACCTGGGATTTCGACAAGCTCAACGCCTGGCTGACGAGCCCGCGCAAGTTCGCCAACGGCACCAAGATGACGTTCGCTGGCCTGGGCAATGCGCAGGACCGGGCGAACGTCATCCTGTATCTGAACCAGCAGGGATCGAACCTGCCGTTGCCGGCGGCACCTGCGGCTGGCGCTGCTCCCGCAGCTAAGGATGCAGCGGCGAAGGGTCAGCCTGCAACGGCGAATGCGGCCGAAGCGGCGGCTACCGAGGGCGCGCCGACTGCGGATATCGCCAATACCGGTACGCCCGCGTCTGGCGCTCCATCGGTCGATCCGGAAGCGGCCCGTAAGGGCGCGCGCTCGGAGAAGTAAACTATTTCTGCTCCCTCTTCCCCTTCCGGGGAGAGGG
>JAYVRZ010000019.1:0-27532 GCA_043775965.1 Sphingomonas sp. | reverse complement strand
CGTTACTCGACGTTTCCAATTGGGCCCCGGCCTTCGCCGGGGTGGTGGCGCGCTTGGGGGGTGTCGGACTCAAACGGGGATACCCCAGCTTTCGCTGGGGTGACGGAATCAGGGCGGTAGCCGGGTGGCAGAGGGAGCGGTGTTAAGGACGGTGGCGGTAGCAACGGCTGTCCAGCCCTAACTCACCCCCCCTCATTCCATCGTCAGCACGATCTTTCCGACGTGATCACCCGCTTCCATCCGGGCATGCGCGGCAGGGGCGTCGGCGAACGCGAAGACCCTGTCGATGACCGGTTTCAGCTTGCCGGCCTCGACATGCGGCCAGACGGTGCGGGCGAGTTCGTCGGCGACCAGCGACTTGAACGCGGTGTCGCGGGGGCGGAGCGTCGAGCCGGTCAGGGTGAGGCGCCGGCGCATGATCTCGAACAGCGGGACGGTCGCCGTCGCGCCGGCCTGGACGGCGATCGAGACGTGGCGGCCGTCTTCCGCCAGGCATTGGAGGTTGCGGGGTACGTAGTCGCCGCCGACCATGTCGAGCACCGCGGCGACGCCCTTGCCGCCCGTAATCTGCTTCACCCGCTCGACGAAATCCTCCGTCTTGTAGTCGATCGCGTGGGTGGCGCCGAGGCTGAGCGCGGCTTCGCACTTGGCCTTGGACCCGGCGGTGACGATGATGTCGATGCCGAAGACGTTGCACAGCCCGATCGCCATCGTGCCGATGCCGCTGGTGCCGCCGTGGACGAGCACCGTGTCGCCCTCGGTCGCGTAGGCGCGCTCGAACAGGTTGGTCCAGACGGTGAAGAGCGTCTCGGGCATCGCCGCCGCCTCGGTCATCGTCAGCGCATCGGGAACCGGCAGGCACTGGCCGAACGGCGCGACCGCGTACTCGGCATAGGCGCCGCCCGAGATGAGCGCGCAGACCAACTGGCCGACTTGTTCCTGCCCGACGCCATCGCCGACCGCGACGATCGTGCCGGAGATTTCCATGCCGAGGATCGAGGGTGCGCCCGGCGGGGGCGGATATTTGCCCTGCCGCTGCATCACCTCGGGGCGGTTGACGCCGGCGGCCGCGACCTTGACCAGCACCTCGCCCGCCCCGGGCCTGGGCACCGGGCGATCGACGAGCACCAGCACATCGGGGCCGCCGGGCTGTTCAGGGTCGATCGCCTTCATGACGTCAGGTACGGTCAAGTTGCTGTTCTCGTTTCCGGGTATCGCGGTCATCTGCTCGTCACGCCCCTTTAGATTTCCGCGCCTTATTGACATCACTCTGGTGCGGGTCAACGTTGGAGGCACGATGGACCTGGAAGATACCCCCTCCCGTCCCGACGATCTGCTTGACGCACTGGTGCGGCAGGATCTGGATCCGTTGTCGGTCGCAGAGCTCGATGCGCGGATCACCGTGCTGCAGGGCGAGATCGCGCGGTGCCAGCTGAAAAAGGACCGCGCGGTCAGCCACCGCGCCAGCGCCGACGATCTGTTCAGGCGTTGATCGCCCTGCCCGCCTCTTCAATCGCTGTTTTTCGACGGTGCAGGAACGGAGGGGGCCGGGTTCAAGTGCTTGATGACGGACTTTCGAATGCCGACATAGTTGGAAAGGGCCCGCGGTTTCGCGGCCCGCTTGGAGTAACCTGATGCCATCCTTTGCACCCGCGCTGGAAACCACGCTGCACAAGGCGTTGGAGGCCGCGTCCTCGCGTCGTCACGAATATGCGACGCTCGAACACCTGCTGCTCGCGCTCATGGACGACGAACACGCGTCGAAGGTGATGACCGCGTGCAACGTCGACCTGCCCGAGCTGAAGACCACGGTCGCGCATTACCTCGATACCGAACTCGACGCGCTGAAAGTCGATGCGGCGACCGATCCGTCGCCGACCAGCGGGTTCCAGCGTGTCGTCCAGCGCGCGATCCTCCACGTACAGTCCTCGGGCCGAGACGAAGTGACCGGCGCCAACGTGCTCGTCGCGTTGTTCAGCGAGCGCGAGAGCTATGCCGTCTATTTCCTGCAGCAGCAGGACATGAGCCGCCTCGATGCGGTGAGCTTCATCAGCCACGGCGTCGGCAAGGGCGGACAGCAGTCTACCGAAGCCTCCACGCCCAAGGGTGCGGACGACGAGAAGCCGGCCAAGGGACAGGAGAAGGGCAAGACGGAAAGCGCGCTCAAGCAATTCACGGTCGACCTCAACGAGAAGGCCAGGAATGGCAAGGTCGATCCCCTGATCGGGCGCGGGCCGGAGGTGGATCGCACGATCCAGATCCTGTGCCGCCGGTCGAAGAACAACCCGCTCTACGTGGGCGATCCGGGCGTCGGGAAGACCGCGATCGCCGAAGGGCTTGCGCGGAAGATCGTCGAGGGCGACGTTCCGGAAGTGCTGTTGCCTGCGGTGATCTACTCGCTCGACATGGGCGCGTTGCTGGCGGGTACGCGCTATCGTGGCGACTTCGAGGAGCGACTCAAGGCGGTCGTCAACGAGCTTGAGAAGCTGCCCGACGCGGTGCTGTTCATCGACGAGATCCATACCGTGATTGGCGCCGGCGCGACCAGCGGCGGCGCGATGGATGCGTCCAACCTGTTGAAGCCGGCGCTGTCGGGCGGGTTGATCCGCTGCATCGGATCGACGACGTACAAGGAGTTCCGCAATCACTTCGAGAAGGACCGCGCGCTGCTGCGGCGCTTCCAGAAGATCGACGTTAACGAGCCTACGATCGAGGATACGATCAAGATCCTCGCCGGACTGCGCTCGGCGTTCGAGGAGCATCACAACGTCAAGTACACGCCCGACGCGATCAAGTCGGCGGTGGAGCTCAGTGCTCGCTACATCAACGACCGCAAGCTGCCGGACAAGGCGATCGACGTGATAGACGAGGTCGGCGCGATGCAGATGCTGGTGCCGCTCAACAAGCGCAAGAAGACGATCACCCCCAAGGAGATCGAACTCGTCATCGCGACGATGGCGCGAATTCCGCCGAAGAGCGTGTCGACCGACGACAAGAAGTCGCTGGCGAGCCTCGAGACGGACCTGAAGCGTGTCGTGTTCGGGCAGGACAAGGCGATCGAACTCCTGTCTTCGGCGATCAAGCTGAGCCGCGCCGGCCTGCGCGATCCGGACAAGCCGATCGGCAACTATCTGTTCACCGGTCCGACCGGCGTGGGCAAGACCGAGGTCGCGCGCCAGCTGGCGACGATCCTGGGCATCCCCCTCCAGCGCTTCGACATGAGCGAATATATGGAACGGCATTCGGTCAGCCGGCTGATCGGCGCGCCTCCGGGCTATGTCGGGTTCGACCAGGGCGGACTGCTGACCGACGCGGTCGACCAGAACCCGCATTCGGTGCTGTTGCTCGACGAGATCGAGAAGGCGCATCCCGACCTGTTCAACATCCTGTTGCAGGTCATGGATAACGGTCGCCTGACCGACCAGCACGGCAAGTCGGTCGATTTCCGCAATACGATCGTCATCATGACGACCAACGCGGGCGCGTCGGACATGGCGCGCGAGACGGTCGGCTTCGGTAACCTGACGCGCGAGGGCGAGGACGAGCAGGCGGTGCAGAAGATGTTCACGCCGGAGTTCCGCAACCGTTTGGATGCGATCGTGCCGTTCGGATATCTGCCGACGACCGTCGTGGCACGCGTGGTCGACAAGTTCCTGTTGCAGCTCGAACTGCAGCTGGCGGATCGCGGCGTACATATCCAGCTCGACGAGGAATCGAAGACCTGGCTGACCGAGAAGGGCTATGACAAGCTGTACGGCGCACGGCCGATGGGGCGCCTGATCCAGGAAAAGATCAAGCAACCGCTCGCCGAGGAATTGTTGTTCGGCAAGCTGGTCCATGGCGGCGAGGTGACGGTAAAGATGAAGGATGGCGCGCTGTCGTTCGCGATCGAGGCCGCAGCACCGAAAAAGCCCAAGAAGAAGGGCAAGACCGAGACTGTCGAGGCGAAGTAAGCCGCGCCGACCTGTCTGCACGAACGCCCGCCGCTGGTTTGATCCAGCGGCGGGCTTTTTTTATGTGGGATATGGTCGATCTTTACCGATAATTGGCGAAGCCCGGCGTATCCTCCCGCCATGACGAGAATGGCATGGCTGCGGTGGATGATCGGCGCCTTGACGCTGATGGTCGGAATCGCGTGCGCCGCGCCGGCCTTTGCGATCACGGGCGTACCGCTGACGGTATGCGTTCGGCCTGCCGTGCCTGGAATGGCCCCCGCCCGCCTGTTCGCGACGCCAGCCAGCTTCGACTGTACGACGCGGCAGACCAAGTTCGGCAGTGGCGATTTCTGGCTGTTGTCGGGGCCGCTCGCCGTGCACGACCAACGACCCCGGGATGTTCGAATCGGCAGCACGTGGATGGATCGCGTCACGCTGTACGTGCTCTACGCCGACGGACAGATTCGCAGGACCGGTTTCACGCACCGGACCACCGGCCCCCTGCTCGGCCTTGGCCCGGTTATCGTTCAGGCGCTGCCCGGTCATGACGCCCTGCCCGTCCGGCTGCTGTGGCATGTCGAAGGTACCGCGAACCTGCGCGGGATCATCCTCGGCCCGACGCTTGGGACTCAACAGGAAAGCGCGAACGGCGAGGCGCTGCTGGCGGCCCTCTATGGCGTGTTCGGCGGAATGGCGATCGCGCTGATCGTCTACAACCTCGCGCTGTGGGGTGCATTACGCCAGGCGTTCCAGCCTGCCTATTGCCTGCTTGTCCTGTGCCTGCTGCTCTATGCGTTCACCTCGTCGGGTGCGCTCGGCCAGCTTTTTCCCGACATCGACAACAACGATCGCCAGCGACTGAACACGCTGCTGCTGGCGGCATCGGCGTTGGCGGCGTTGTGGTTCGCGCGGATGTTCTTTGAGAAAGCGGTGTTTACAGGCTGGCTGGAGCCGGCCAGCAACGGCGTCATCGTCGCATTGTTCATCACGTCGGTCGCATGGGCAGGCGCAGCGCCCTGGCACTTCCACACGCTCGATGCCCTGCTGATCGCCGCGTATCTCGCGCTGCTGATGCTGGTGCCGATCATCCTCTGGCGGGCATGGCGGGTGCGAAGCAATTTCCTGTGGCTGTTCGCGATCGCCTGGGGCGCACCGATCACGGTGGCGATGTTGCGGCTGGCGAACGCGTTCGAACTGATCCCGTGGAGCTTCTGGCTCGACAATTCGACGATCCTGTCGATGGCACTGGAGGCGCTGCTGTCGAGCCTTGCCATCGCCTACCGGATCCGCCTGCTTAGCATGGAGCGCGACGAGGCTCGCGAACAGGAGGTCGCGGCACGGCTGCTCGCGGACACAGAACCGCTGACCGGCCTGCTCAATCGCCGGGCGTTCCTGGCGCGTGCCGTCGGGCGGCAGGGCAACCAGTTGCTGCTGATCGCCGATGTCGATCATTTCAAGCGCGTCAACGAATCCATCGGCCATGACGGCGGCGACGAAGTCCTGCGCGTCGTCGCGCGCGCGCTGCGCAACGCGGTGCCGCCCGACGCGCTGGTCGCGCGGATCGGCGGAGAGGAGTTCGCGATCCTGATCGACGCGGCACTGATCGACCCGAACGCGCCCTCGCTGCCCGATACGATCCTCGACCGGTTGCGCAACCAGCGGATGCCGTTCGACATCAAGGTGACCGCCAGCATCGGTAGTTGTACCGGGCCGCTGCTGCGCGAGGCGGACTGGAAGGCCTTGTACCACAGTGCCGACCGCGCGCTGTTCGCGGCGAAGGGCGCCGGTCGCAACCGTTCGCGCGACGCGGGTATCTCCGCGATCGCCGCTTGATCCGCTTGCGAAACGATCGCCTTCGAGGCATGCTAGCAAGCCTGGGAGATGCATGATGCGCGATCGTAGGGCTGTGCTGGTGGTTGCGGGACTTGCACTGACGGTACTGGCCGTGCGCCATCCGACCGCCGACATTCGCCTGATCACGCATGAGGCGAGCGATCCTTCGCCGCACCGCATGCTCGCCGCGGTCGATCTCGGGCTCGTCGGCGTGTCGGTGCTCTATACCTGGACCGTCAACCGCCTGCACTGATCGTTCGCTTCTCGCGGCGTTCGCATCCTTGACCCTCATCGCGTGCCTGCGCCATAGCGACGGGCATGGACACACCGATCGACGACCTCGCGTTCGAGGATGCACTGAAGGAACTCGAGCTTATCGTCGGGAAGCTGGAAAGCGGCGACACCCCGCTCCAGCAGGCGATCGAACTCTACGAGCGCGGCAACAAGCTGCGCCAGCGGTGTGCCGACCGGCTCGACGCTGCACAGGCGCGGATCGAGGCGATCCGGCTCGACGGCGACGGCAAGCCTGCGGGCGTCCGTCCGTTCGCGGCGGGCTGACACGGTGACCGGGACCGCAGGCACGCTCGACGCCACCTCGCTCGAGGATGCGCTCGCCGACGTCTCCGCCGAAATCGATCGGCAGTTCGATCTGCTGCTGGCGATTCCGGACGATCCGCGCGGCGACCTGTACCGCGCGATGCGGCATGCGGCGATCGGCGGCGGCAAGCGGTTGCGTCCGTTGCTGGTGTTCGCGACCGCCAACCTGTTCGACGTGGCGCGCGAATGCGCCGCGCGCACGGCGACGGCGCTGGAGGCGATCCATGTCTATTCGCTGATCCACGACGACCTGCCGTCGATGGACGACGACGACATGCGCCGCGGCAAGCCGACCGTCCACAAGATGTTCGACGAAGCTACCGCGATCCTGGCGGGCGATTGCCTGCACGCGCTGGCGTTCGAGATACTCGCGGACCCGGCGACGCATGCCGATCCGTTCGTGCGGATCGAACTCGTGATGGATCTCGCGCGCGCGGCCGGCCCGAGCGGCATGGCGGGCGGCCAGAAGATGGATATCGAGGCCGAGACCACGCGCTTCGACCTCAATACCGTCACGCGGCTCCAGCAGATGAAGACGGGCGCGCTGATCTCGGCATCGGTAGAGGCTGGCGCGATCCTCGGGCGGTTGCCGCCGGAGGGGCGCGTCGGATTGCGCGGCTATGCGCATGACCTGGGCCTCGCGTTCCAGATCGCCGACGACCTGCTCGATGCGGAGGGCGACGAGGCGGTTGCGGGGAAGAAGCTTCGGAAAGACGAAGTTGCGGGCAAGGAGACGTTCTTGTCCCTGCTTGGCCCCGAGCGCGCGCGCGGGCAGGCACAGATGCTGGTGGACCAGGCGGTCGCGCACCTGCACAGCTATGGCAAGGAAGCCGATCTGTTGCGCGATATCGCGCGGTTCGTGCTCGAACGCGACCGCTAGGAGATCGGCATGATAGAACGGATTGGCGTTTACCCGGGCACGTTCGATCCGGTCACCTTGGGTCACATGGACATCATCCGGCGCGGCGCCAAGCTGGTCGACCGCTTGGTGATCGGGGTGACGACCAACCCGTCCAAGTCCCCCATGTTCACGATTGAAGAGCGGATGGCGACGGTGCGCCGCGAAGTGGCGGACGTCGATGGTGACATCGACGTCGTGGCGTTCGATTCGCTGCTGATGGACTTCGCCGAGCGCCAGGGAGCGAAGGTGATCGTCCGAGGCTTACGCGCGGTCGCCGATTTCGAATACGAGTATCAGATGGCGGGAATGAACCAGCAGATCAATCCGCGGGTCGAGACGGTGTTCCTGATGGCCGACGTGGCGCTGCAGCCGATCGCGAGCCGGTTGGTGAAGGAGATCGCGCTGTACGGCGGCGATATCGCCAAGTTCGTGCCCGAATCGGTGCGGGTCGAGGTGGTTGCGCGGGTCGAGAAGATCGGTCGCAAGGGTAGCTGAGGGCTGCGCGGCGTGAAGCAAAAACGATCGTCATTCCCGCGAAGGCGGGAACCCATACTGGCAAGCGGTGCGATACGAATACCAGCGCCATAGAATATGGGTCCCCGCCTCCGCGGGGATGACGAATTTGGTGGTAGTGGCCCGCAACCACGCCCGAACGTTCAGATTGGCGCAAGCGGGGATTTGCTCTAAGTGGCGGCAGCCCGGTTCCGCCGGGTGTCTTACGAGTGGGAATTTGATGCGCTTTTTCGCCGGTATGTTCGCGTTGCTCGGGTGCCTCGTCGCGGTGCCGGCTGGGGCAGTGCAGAAGAAGGATGTCGCGGCGCCTGCCGTTCGTGCGACCCCGCCCCTGACGACCGATACGCAGAACCTGCTGCTGCTCGACCTGTCGACCGGCGGCCGCGTGACGATCTGGTTGCGACCAGATGTCGCGCCGCTGATGGTCGAGCGGATCAAGACGCTCACGCGCCAGCATTTCTATGACGGCCTGCTGTTCCACCGCGTGATCGACGGTTTCATGGCACAGGGAGGCGATCCCAAGGGCGACGGCACCGGCGGCTCGACGCTGCCCGACGTGAAGGCCGAGTTCAACTACCTGCCGCACGTTCGCGGCGCAGTGTCGGCGGCACGGTCGGACAAGGAAGATAGCGCCAACAGCCAGTTCTTCATCGTCTTCCAGCCGCGCCTCAGCCTCGACAAGAAATACACCGTGTTCGGTCGCGTGATCGACGGGATGCAATATGTCGATGCGATCGAGCGCGGCGAGCCGCCGACGGATCCATCGCGGATCCTGCATGCCTATATCGCCGCGGATAATCCTCCGGCCTATATCGCTGGTCCGCCCGCTCCCGCGCTCGGCGCGCCCGTGACGTTGCCCGGCACCGCGAGCGGCCCCGACGTGGCCGCGCCGAAGCTTGCGCCGACAGCTCGCAAGGTGCCGGCCAAGAAGGCGCCTGCGAAGAAGTGATCGTCCGTTGAACGTCGACCTTTTCGACTTCGACCTGCCGACCGATAACATCGCGCTCCGCCCCGCGGCGCCGCGCGATGCTGCCCGGATGCTGGTGCTCGAAGGCGACACGACACTGGATGCCGGCGTATCGGACCTGCCGTCGCTGCTGCGACGTGGCGACATGCTCGTGTTCAACGATACGCGCGTGATCCCGGCGCAACTCGACGGGCGACGCGGCGACGCGAAGATCGGCGCGACCTTGCACAAGCGCGAAGGGCCTAGGCGGTGGCGCGCGTTCATCCGCAACGCGCGGCGACTGCGCGACGGCGATGTGATCGAGTTCGGCAATGGCGTCAGCGCGGCGGCAGTGGATCGCGAGGAGGACGGCAGCTACGCGCTGGTGTTCGCCGGCGACGAACCGGTCGAGCTGTTGCTGGAGCGCGCGGGTCACATGCCCCTGCCCCCGTATATCGCCGGCAAGCGCCCCACCGACGCGCGCGACGCGGACGATTACCAGACGATGTTCGCGTCCGAGCCCGGCGCCGTCGCGGCGCCCACTGCCGCGCTTCACTTCACGCCGAAGCTGATGGCGGCGCTCGATGCGGCCGGGATCGGCCACGCTACGCTGACGCTGCATGTCGGCGCGGGCACGTTCCTGCCAGTCAAGGCGACCGACACGACCGAGCACCGGATGCACGCCGAATGGGGCCGGATCGATGCCGCGACCGCCGATCGGCTGAACGCGGTGCGGGCCGCCGGCGGCCGGGTGATCGCGGTCGGGACGACGTCGTTGCGGCTGATCGAAAGCGCGACCGGCGAGGACGATGTGATCCGGCCGTTCGACGGCGACACCGCGATCTTCATCACGCCGGGATACCGTTTTCGCGGCATCGATGGGTTGATGACCAATTTTCACCTGCCGCGCTCGACCCTGTTCATGCTGGTGTCGGCGCTGATGGGACGCGAGCGGATGCAGGCGGCCTATGCCCATGCGATTGCGGCGAAGTATCGCTTCTACAGCTATGGCGACGCCTCGCTTCTGCTGCCATGACTGGCGGCATGTTGTTTGCGCTCGCTCTGCTCCAGGCCATTGTCGCCGCGCCGCCGCCCGCAGGAACGCCGCAGCCGCCCGCGACGATCTTCGCCGAGCCCGCCGCACTGTTCATCGCCGCGTGCGACGCGAACGGCGATGGCCGGGTGACGCAAGCGGAGGTGACCACGTGCGTCGCGCGGACTTACGCCACCGCCGAGGGCGCCGCGACCGGATCGATCGGTTACATTGCGTTCGCCGATTGGGCGCAGGCGTGGCTGGGGGATCGCAACGCGCTGCCGAGCCCCTTTGAAGTCGATCGCGATGGTGACAACCGCATCACGCTCGCCGAATTGCAGGCGCGGTTCGCGCAGTTCTTTACTCGCTTCGACGGCAACAGGGACGGCGTGCTGACCCGCGCCGAACTCATCACCATTCGCGGCGCGCCGGCAGGCGATCGCTACGGCATCCGCAAGAAACGCTGATCATGACGCCTCGACCTCGCTTCGACTTCACCATTTCCGCGACAGACGGCAAGGCGCGCACCGGCGTCATCGCGATGCAGCGCGGCGGCATCCGCACGCCCGCGTTCATGCCGGTCGGCACCGCGGCGACGGTCAAGGGGATGAAGCCCGCCGACGTGGTCGGGGCGGGCGCGGACATCATCCTCGGCAACACCTATCACCTGATGCTGCGGCCGGGCGCCGAGCGCGTCGCGCGACTGGGTGGGCTGCACGCGTTCTCGGGTTGGTCCAAGCCGATCCTGACCGACTCCGGCGGCTATCAGGTGATGAGTCTCGCCGATCTCACCAAGCGCTCCGAGGAAGGGGTGTCGTTCAAGTCGCATCTCGACGGCACGCGGCATCTGCTCAGCCCCGAACGATCGATCGAGATCCAGCGGCTGCTCGGCTCGAACATCGTGATGGCGTTCGACGAACTCGTGCCGACGACCTCGACGCGCGAGGTGCAGGCGGCGGCGATGGAGCGATCGATGCGCTGGGCGAAGCGGTCGCGCGCGGCGTTCGATTCCGGCGAAGCGCATGCCGAGAACAACGCGATCTTCGGCATTCAGCAGGGCGCGCTGAACGAGGAGTTCCGTAGATCGTCGGCGGATGCGCTGATCGATATCGGCTTCGACGGCTATGCGGTCGGCGGGCTGGCGGTCGGCGAGGGCCAGGAGGCGATGTTCGGGTGCCTCGATTACGCACCGGGGCAGTTGCCGGTCGACAAACCGCGCTATCTGATGGGCGTCGGCAAGCCCGACGATATCGTCGGCGCGGTCGAGCGCGGCATCGACATGTTCGATTGTGTGATGCCAACGCGGTCAGGACGCACCGGCCAGGCGTTCACGCGGACCGGACCGATCAACATCCGCAACGCCAAGTTCGCCGAGGATACCGGGCCGCTCGATCCCGCCTGCCCCTGCCCGGTCTGTGCGACCTGGGGCCGGGCGTATCTGCATCATCTGGTCCGGTCGGGCGAAATGCTTGGCGCGATGCTGATGACCGAGCATAACATCTGGTTCTACGAAACGCTGATGGCGGACCTGAGGGCGGCGATCGCCGCGGGGACGCTGACGCAGTTCGCGAATGATTTCCGCGCGGTGTATGCCCGGAAGAGTGAAGGAGAGCGCAAGTGACCATCAAGATCGACAGCGACACGCCGAACGAGATCCTCGCCGCGGCGAAGGAGGCCAAGCTCCAGGCCGAGAAGGTCGCCAAGGCGGCGGCGGAGAAATCCAAGAGCTGGCCGCTCGCGAAGATCGGGCTGAGCGTCGGCATCGGCTCGGCGGCGATCGCGGGCGCTGTGCTGTTCGCCAACCGCAACAAGTAAGGACCCTCATGCGCATCCTCCGCTCCGCCCTGCTGCTGACCGCGGCATGTCTTCCCGTAGCGGCGCCCATAGCGGCGGGGGCGCAGACGGCGCCCGCTTCGACACAGGTTTCGGTCAAGCCGATCGCTTATACCGAGCGCACGTTGCCGAACGGGCTGCGCGTGTACGCGATCCGCGATACCGGCACGCCGAACGTGTCGGTGCAGGTCTGGTACGACGTCGGTTCGAAGGACGATCCCAAGGGCAAGTCCGGGTTCGCGCACATGTTCGAACACCTGATGTTCAAGTCTACGCGCAACCTGGTGTCGGAGCAGATGGACCGGCTGACCGAGGATGTCGGCGGGTATAACAATGCCTCAACCAACGACGACTATACCAATTATTTCGAGGTGATCCCCGCCAACCACCTCCAGCGTCTGCTGTTCGCGGAAGCCGACCGGATGGCGAGTCTCGTCGTCGAGCCCAAGAGCTTCGGGTCGGAGCGCGACGTGGTGAAGGAGGAACTGCGCCAGCGGACACTTGCACAGCCGTACGGCAAGCTGTTCTCGATTTATTATCCCGAGCTCGCCTATCAGGTTCATCCCTATGCGCGGCCGGGGATCGGCAGCCTGGAAAACCTCGAAGCCGCCGGGATCGACGACGTCCGCGCGTTCCATGCGACCTATTACCGGCCGGACAACGCGATCCTGGTCGTGTCGGGCAATTTCGATCCGGCGCAGTTGAACGCCTGGGTCGACCGGTATTTTGCGGGTATCAAGAAGCCGTCGGCGGCAATCCCGCGCGTGACCGTCGCAGAACCCGTGCGGACCAAGGCGGTGACGCGAACGGTGTACGAGCCGAACACGCCCCTGCCCGCGGTGCTGATGAGCTATCACGTTCCGGCGGATCGCGACGCGGACATTCCGGCGTTGATGGTGCTGAAAGCGGTGCTGGCGACGGGCGAGAGTTCGCGGCTGTATGAGAGCGTCGTCTACCGCGACCAGCTCGCGCAGTCGGCCGAGGCGTTCCTCGATACCAAGCAGGCGACCGGCAACATGGTCGTCTACGCGATCATGGCGGGAGGCAAGACCGTCGAGGCGGGCGAGACGGCGTTGAAGCGCGAGATCGCGCGGTTCCGCGATACGCCGGTGACCGCGGCAGAACTCGCCGAGGCGAAGAACGAGATCCTTACCCAGTCTATCCAGTCGCGCGAGACCGCCGAGGGCAAGGCAAGCACGCTGGCCTCCGCGGTGATCGTCGACGGCGATCCGCAGGCGGCGGACAAGCAGCTCGCAGCGATCGCGCGGGTGACGGCGGAAGATATTCGGCGGGTGGCGCGCAAATATCTGGGCGACGAGCAGTCGGCGACGATCCGGTACATGCCGGTTGCAGCCAAGCAGGCGACTGGCGTTGCGGATACGATCGCGGTCGCTTCGACGGTGCAGGTCGCGGATCTGAGGGCACCGGCGGACATCGAGATCGTGACGCCAGCACCCGAAGGCCAGCGCGTTCAGCCGCCGGCGCCGGGCGCGGCGGTGTCGGCGACGATCCCGCAGCCGGTCGAGGTGCGGCTTGCCAACGGGATGCGACTGGTCACGGTCGAGCGGCATGACCTGCCGATCGTCACCGCCTATCTGGTGACCGCGGGTGGTGCGGCGACCGATCCCGCAAACCGTTCGGGTGTCAGCAGCCTGGCGGCGGATCTGCTGACCAAGGGGACCAAGACGCGATCCGCGGCCCAGATCGCGCGGGCGATCGAGGGACTTGGCGGGGCGATCGGCAGCAGTGTCGGCAGCGACGGCGCGTCGGCCGACGTGACGGTGAAGTCGGACCAGTTGGCACCGGCGATGGCGATACTCGCCGATGTCGCGATCAACCCCGCCTTCGCCCCCGACGAGATCGAGCGCGCACGGACGCAGCAGATTGACGCGGTCGCGTTGTCGCTGAAGGATCCGGCGGAGGTTGCCGGTCTGGTCGCGGATCGCGCGGTGCTGGGGGCATCCCCCTACGGCGCGCCAAACGGGGGCACATTGCTGTCGTTGAAAACGATCACGCGCGCCGACCTCACCGCTGCCTATGCGCGCAGTTTCCAGCCGGGCCAGGCGACGCTGATCATGGTCGGCGACGTCACCGCCGCGCAGGCGAAGACGCTGGCGGAGGCGCAGTTTGGCGCGTGGAAGGGGACGAACGCGGCGCTCTCCAGCGTGCCGGCCGTCGTGTATCCCAAGCCACGCGTGATCGTCGTCGACATGCCGGAAGCCGGCCAGGCCGGGGTCGTCGTCGCGCGTCCGGCGATCGCCCGGAATGATGCGCGCTATTATCCGCTCGCGGTAGCCAACACGGTGCTGGGTGGAGGCTTCTCGTCACGCCTGAACCAGGAGATCCGGATCAAGCGCGGCTTGGCGTATGGCGCCGGGAGCGGGCTCGACGCGGGCAAGACGCAAGGGACGGTCGCAGCCAAGACGCAAACCAAGAACCCGACCGCAGCCGAAGTGGTGGCTCTGATCACCGCCGAGATGGCTCGGATGGGAACGACCCCCGTCCCTGCGGGCGAACTCGACACGCGCAAGGCGGTGCTGATCGGGAACTTCGGGCGCGGTATCGAGACGACGTCCGGCGTTGCCGGCATCCTCGGTGTTTATGTCCAGAACGGCGTGCCACTGGGCGAGTTGCAGCGGTTCACCAGCGCGGTCGATGCGGTGGATCCGACGGGGGTACAGTCGGCGGCGGCGGCGCTGCTCGATCCAGCGGCCGCGAGTATCGTCGTGGTCGGGGATGCGAAGCAGTTTATCGAACCCCTCAGCAAGGCGTATCCGAACGTCGAGGTGATCCCCGAGGCCGCCTTGAAGCTCGATACCGCGGCGCTGCGGTAAACAAAGTGTTGCTACAGGCATGGTTTGTCCCGACGCGGGACGCCCGGATTCAGTAGGCCGCGATCTGCCGGAAATCGGCTATGGCAGCCGTATTGCGTCGCATCGGGCGCCGACGGGGATGAAATTTGCGCGTTCGATTACAGACGGTTCGGCTGTTGCGCCGCATCTGGATCGCGATGGTCGGCGTCACGCTGATCGTCGGCGCGGGCATCTCTGCGCATGCCGCGTTGCGGGCGATTTCTGCGCGTCATACCGTATCGGACACGGCGTCGAGCCTTCCCCTCACGCCTGCATTGGCAGCGACGGGAGTGGTCCCTCTGGAAACCGCGGCGCCGGCGTCGGGCGTGACCGGGACGATTGACCTGCCCGACCTGCCGATCCCGGCAGGGTATCCGGTTGCGGCCGAGACGGGCGTGGTGCCGGCGCGGCCGTTCTCGATGGCGGGCGCTTCGGCGATCGACCGGGGACGTGCGGCACAGTGCCTGACCGCGGCGATCTATTACGAGGCGGCGTCGGAGCCCGATGCTGGGCAACAGGCGGTGGCGCAGGTGATCCTGAACCGTGTCCGCCATCCGGCCTTTCCAGGAACCGTGTGCGGCGTGGTGTACCAGGGATCGGAGCATGCCGGGTGCCAGTTCAGCTTTGCGTGCGACGGGGCGATGACGCGGGTGCCGGCGCGCACGGCGTGGGTGCGTGCCGCCCGCGCCGCCGGAATGGCGCTGGCGGGCTATGTGTTCGCACCGGTCGGGTTGGCGACGCATTACCATACCTATGCGGTGACGCCGGCGTGGAACCGCAGCCTCGTCATGACCGACGTGGTCGGCGCGCACTTCTTCCACCGCTGGAAGGGATTCTGGGGAACGTCGGCTGCGTTCAGCCAGGTGTATGTCGGCGGCGAGCCTGTCCCGGGGCCGCATATGTCGATCACGCCGATCGTGCCGCCGACTCCGCAGATGATCGCTGCGGCTACCGGAGGGACGGTTGTCGTCCCCGTACCTGCCGCTGCGGTCGTAGCCATGGCCGATACCAAGCCGGTTGCAGGGGTGCCGGCAGCGTCGGCAGCGACCGACATGCTGCCGCCGGAGTCGCAGATCCTGGACCGCTGGAAGGACTCCGGGAAGCCGCTGAAGTAAGCGGCGGCATTTACCTCCCTGCCGCAGAGTTCAAGACCCCATAAAGCAAAACCCGGGAGCATCGCTGCACCCGGGTTTTAATCGCTGGTAATTCAGATCCGTGGACCGCGCCTATTCGGCGGCGACCATGGCGGGGGTGCCGATCATCATGCGCTCGCCACCGGGAGGGGCAGCTTCGCGGGCGGCGCGCAAGATCTGCGTGCGCTCTGCGCGGCTGGCCATGTCGTCCCAGGCCTTTTCGGCGCGGCGGCAACGATCGCGGACGTTGTCGAGTTGGGCGGCATCGCCGTTGCGACGCTCTTCTTCAGCGCGGGCACGGTAGAATTCGGGGTTATCGGCCATGCTGCTGAGCTCCTGAGGAAATCGGGAAAAGATTTGGCGCGGCGACCCAAAAAGGCCGCCGCGCCGCAACTGAGATCAATCAACCACCGGGATCACCCGGCAGGCCGACAGATCAATCAGCTGGCTGAAGGTTCACAGCCGACTGCTTGCCGCGCTTGTCGGGCTCGAGCTCGTACGTGACGCGCTGGTTCTGGTTGAGCGTCGGCATGCCGGCGCGCTCCACTGCGGTGATGTGCACGAATGCATCGTTGCCGCCGCCATCCGGCGCGATGAAGCCATAGCCCTTGTCGGCGTTGAAAAACTTTACGGTTCCGGTGATAGCCATGATGTGGCTCCTTCTTGATTAGACCGCCCGAGAGCCGGGCGACCGCGTGCCGCGGAGCAGGGAAAGAAGGAGAAAGGTGCCGCAAAGCGCCAAGAACCGTCGATGTGCGACTGTAGCAGATTTCTATATGGCCCAACTTGGCCGGAAATGCAAATCTGGCGGCCCATCGCGGCGGCAAATCCGGTCGATTACGACCGATATTAATCCATGCTTACCGCCGCAAATGCCGTCGTCATGACGCGGCCGGTACCGTTGTCCTGGCACCGGCCAACCTCATCAGCGGCAGCGCGTCTGGTTGGTGTTGCCGCGGTCGACTGCGCGACCGGCGAGCGCGCCGCCAGCCGCACCGAGAACCGTGCCGAGCAGGCCCGAGCCGCCGGGTGCGATGACGTTGCCGAGGATGCCGCCGGCGACACCGCCGACGATCAGCCCGGTCGTGCCGTCGTTGCGGCGGCAGTAATAGCGACCGTCATTGCCGCGGTAGACGCGCTCGTTGGCGGATACGCGCCGTTCGCGATAACGACGGTCGTCCCGGTAGTAGCGACCGGCGTCGTAGCTGCCATAGGCGGGGTCCGGCCGGTTATAGTCGTAGGACCGATAGCGTGGGTCGACGCCGTAGCGGTTGCCGCCATCACCGACGCAGCCGGCGATCAGGGTGGAGGCGGCCAGCAGGCCCAGCGTCATCGCGCGCATTTCGGATCCTCTCGAGGTCTATGACAACCTTGTAATGTTCGGCGCCGACTTTGGTTGCCGGCGCCGCGCACCTCAGTCCTTCAGGCCGGCGGGGACGGTGCCACCGTTCTTCTCGAGCTCGCGCATCACGGCCTTGTGGAGCCAGATGTTCATCTCCGCGCTGCCGTCCTTCGCGCCGGTGTAGCCAAGCTCGGTGGCGAGTTCCTTGCGGTTGTCGAGGCTCGAATCGAGATCGAGCAGCTTCATCAGGTCGACGATCGACGAGCGCCAGTTGAGATCCGAGCCCTTGTTCGTGGCGATACCCGACAGCACCGCCTCGACGTCGACCGGTTGCGCTGCGGCGGGTGCCGCCTGCGGCGTCGGGGCGGCGGGTGCGGCCTGCGGCGTCGGGGCGGGCTGAGCCGCGGTGGTCTGCGGCGCAGGGGCGGCGTCGGCCTTGGGCGTGCCGAAATGACCGCTGCCGAGCGGACCCTTTTCACCGAAGATGGCGGCCTTGATCTTGCCGAAAATGCTCATGGGAAACTCCGTCGTTACAGTGCGTGACGGAGGGAGAACGCCCGGTTCGAGATTTGGGTTCAGGTGGTGCGCCAGATGGTCAGGGCGGCGGCGCGGGTGCTCCCGAGCACGCCGTCGCGGGTGCCGGACCGCCGGTGCCGCCGGTGTCGTACTTGCGCAACGGATCGAGATTCCAGGCGAGCACGATGACGCGCCTGGCATCGGTGTCGCCCACCGCCGCGGCGTCCGCCTCGTCGATCAGCCCGCCGTCGATCGCGTAGCCGACGAACCACGCATCGCGCTCGATACCCTCGACGGCGACGCGTTCGGCGACTTCCCGGTCGCGTGGTGCCTCGAGGATGATCGCCTCCTGCTCGCTGCACTCGCGGGTGTAGCCGACCTCCCCGAAATTGCCGTCCTCGGTGCCGTAATAGGGGGACGGCGGCGGGAAGGAGGTGTGCCAGCCGGCGGTGCGGTCGTCGTACCAGACGGGATCGGTGCCGTCATCCTGCTCGGTGTCGGCGGCAGCAGCGGCGGCGGCCTGATCGGAGTGAAGTATAGAAAGTACAGACGCCAGCGTGTGTGCTTGCGGCGCGGGTTGCGGCGTGGGTTGCGGCGTGGGTTGCGGCGTGGGCACTTGCGCCTTTTTCGGCTTGGGTTCGGGCGCGAGGCGGAGCAGGCCGGCGGCTTCGGCGCGCGCCCATTGCCCGGCGGTCCAGTCGGCGCGCGCGGCGGGATCGAGATCGGCGACGTCGATCTCGGTAGACAGGCCGGCGCCGGTGCGCAGCCAGCGATCGGCGCGGGCGAGCGCGAGGATCGGTGCCATCGCCGCCTCCCCCTCGTTGCAGTTCCCGTCCCCACCCGAGCGGACGCGTTCGCCGAGGAACAGGCCGGCGCGGGCGGGGCCGGCATCGCGCTCGACCAGGTCGAGGAACGCGTCGAACTCGGCGGCGACCAGCCGGGCGGCGGCATTGGTCGTCTCGCTCGCCTCGGCATGGCGATCGAGCCGGTTGAGCAGGGACATGGCGAGGCGGTTGTCGTAGCGGTGGCGCTCGACGACCTCGCCGTCGGGTCTCGTGACGCGCTCGACCTGGCCGGCGATCGCGCGGAGGAACAGGGCCTCCGCGACGATCGGCCGCGCGACCAGCTTGGCGGCATCCCAGCCGAGCGCGAACGCGCCGCCCGCCGCGCGTCGGCGCAACGAATAGGCGGCGCCGGGCGAAAGGCCGACGCTGGCGCTGGCCTCGTCGACGGTGGCGCCCTCGGCGATGCGTTCGAGGAAGCCGCGCTGGCGTGCCGGGGTCCAACCGTCGAGGCGCTGCGTGTAGCGGGCGGGTGTCGCTGGAGAATAGTGGCCGCGCGCGGCGTTATCGGCTTGCGCGGCGGGGTCGGCTTGCGGGGATGCGGGGTGATCGGGGGCGGTCTGCGAGGGGGCGTCGGGTTCGGCGGCTTGCTCGGTGCCCTGGTCGATGCCGTGCTTCTGGAGAGCGGCGGTCACTTGCGCATGGTCCGGGCGAGCGCGGTCCAGCGGTCGCGGTTGGCGGCGATCTCCGGCGATACGGGAATACGGATGCCGATCCGGCCGGCGTCGACATGCGCTTGCCAAGCCATTACGTGGCGGGCCGCGTCGGGGAGTTGATCGGGGATCGGCGGTTCGTACCGGGGCCTAGGGATCTGGACCGCGCGCGTTGCGATGTAGCATGCGTGCGGGTCGGCCGGGGTGGGTGCGTTTGCCATGGTCGATCCTCGTTGCGGAGAGGACCGATCAGGTATGCCGGATCGGGGTGTGTAGGACAGCGGTTTCGGAGGTGGGTGTGGGATGCCTCGACGGCTTGGACTGCGGTCTTGTTCCCCCGCGAACGCGGGGCCCAGGAGCCACGATCGCTGTCCTGCTTGATCCTGGGCTCCTGCCTTCGCAGGAGAACAGAGATGAGGGTTATGCCGTCCTCCGTCATACCGGACCCTTCAGCTTTGCTTTAGGAGAGCCTCGTTCCGGTATCCACCGTTCCGCACACCGTCACTATCGCGGTCGCGGGACCGTGGACCCCGGAACCAGTCCGGGGTGACGGAGCGGGGGTGGTGCTGTCGGGACCAGCTTCGACCGTCGGGCTCTTGTTATCCTCCCCCGCAAGGGGGAGGTGGCACCGCAGGTGACGGAGGGGGAGGACACGCAACAGGTGTGGTCGCCCCCTCCCCCTCCGTCTGGCAAGGGCCAGCAACCTCCCCCTTGCGAGGGAGGATTAGGAGTCGCGTCAGCCGAGCGTCGAACCGCGATCCGCGGCGAACGACGGCGCCGGGCCGGTGGCTGGGCGGAGCGACTCGCGCTCGGCCTTGGTCGGGACGGCGGTTGGATCGGGGCGGAAGGCGTCCGGCGCGCGATCGGTCGCACCCGGGCGGGGCTTGTCGAGCGCGAGATCGGGCGCGGCGTGCTCGGCGGGGTTGGCCTTCGACCGCAGGAACACCGCCAGCAACGCACCCCCGAGACCGATCGCCGCGGCCCCGATCGACAGCGCGTTGATGCCGAACGTCTTCGGCTTGGGCTTGAGCCTTGGGGCGGGCTTGTGTGGGTGAGGCTTGGTCATGAAAATGTCCTTTGATGCAGCCTCGGAAACGGACGGTCGGTGGCAGGGGTTCCGCTCTGCGCTGGCGAGCGAGATGCATCCGTTACCGATGAGATACCCTTACTGAGTGTGATGCAACGCTATGCTCTCGTTGACGGCGGCATTATTGTAGTTACATAAAGGGTCGGATGTGGAGATCAGCTTCGACCCGGTAAAACGCGCGTGGACCCTGGCGGAGCGAGGTCTGGACTTCGCCGATGCGGGCGGGGTGTTTGCGGGGACGGTGTTCGAGTTCGAGGACGAGCGCGTCGCGTATCCCGAGCGGCGCTATTCGACGATCGGCATGCTCGAAGATCGCATGGTCGTGATAATATGGGTCGATGCCGAAGACGGTCGGCGCGTCATATCGATGAGGAAGGCCAATGCCCGAGAACGCACGCGATTTGAACGCTACCTCGCTTGATCCGAACGACGATGCGCCGGAGTGGACGGACGAGATGTTCGAACATGCCGAGTTCGCGATCGGCGGGAAGGTGATCCGGCCGGCGACGGGCTATCTGGGGCCGAACGGCGTCGTGAAGGGCCGTCCCCCGCTGCGCGACCGGGCCAAGCAGCAGGTGACGTTGCGGCTCGACCCGGACGTGCTGGCGAAGTTTCGCGAGGGCGGGCCGGGGTGGCAGGGGCGGATCAATGCGGCTTTGCGGGTGGCTTCGGGGCTTCAAGGATAGCGCCGGCGAGCGTGAAGTACGGCGAGGATCTCGATCGTCTCGGTGACACGGTAGACCAGAAGATAGTTTGGATGGACCACCGCCTCGCGGGTTCCAGCCAGCCTTCCGGCGCGGTAGATATACGGATGATCGGGCAGGTTCTCGGCTGAATGCATGATCGCGGCGTTTAGCCGCTCCGCGGCCGCGAAGTTACGCGCGCCGATATAATCGAGAATGTTCAGCAGGTCGCTCGTCGCATCGTCCGTCCAGACGAGCGGCAGGGTCAACGCGGCTTGTGTTTCTCGATGATCGCCTGCGCCATTGCCATCACTTGGTCGTGCGGAATGCTGGGCTTGTCCGACGTCATCGCGCGCTCAACCTTCGCGCGGAACCACGCGTCATACGCGGCGGCGTCTTCGCTGGTCGCGAACTCCGACTCGATAGATGTTAGATGGGCCATGCCGTCATTATTAGCGGGATTTACTCGACGGTCAAAAGCGTTCGAGAGCCGTCAAACTCTGCGGTGCGGCTCACGTGAAAATACAACGCGTCAGCGTGCGAACCAAAGAATATTTGAGAAAATCGAATCGTTTGAATCACTTAACTGCCGTTGACTAACTTGCTGATTCTGCGATACTTTTCTAATGGATCTGACATATAATTTAAACGGCAGTTACAAGCCAACCATGAAACGCTTTGCGGATCTGGATGGCCCGGACTTCTATCCGACGCCTGCATGGGCCACACATGCGCTGATAGATAACGAGCAGTTTGAGGGTGACATCTGGGAAAGCGCGTGCGGCAACGGTGCGATGTCAGAGGTACTCGCATTGACCGGTCAACGCGTCATAAGTACCGATCTTCACAACCGGGGATACGGTGAAGGGGGCGTCGATTTCATAAAGAGCAATCGACGGGCTGCAAATATCGTAACCAACCCGCCATACAATGCTGCGGAGGGTTTCCTTGAGGCGGGGCTTCGCAAAGCGGATCGCAAGTTCGCTTTGTTGTTGCGTCTTGCATTTCTCGAAGGTGCAAACCGTCATCGGTCAATTTTTACAATATCGCCGCCGTCCCGTGTGTGGGTGTTTAGCGAACGCATTACATTTTACCCCGCCGGCGCCGTCCAGAAGGGCACCGGCACCACGGCATACGCATGGTTTGTATGGGATCACGATGCTGAAGGTCCAACCGAGCTGAAATGGCTAAAGCCCGGCTATAAGGCACGCCACATTAAGGAATGTTCGCCAGATACGCCCGGCCAGCTGGTGTGATCCTATAGCCAGTCTGAGGCACATGCTGGAGCCACCCATTACCGATAGCATTGCTACCGGAACCGTCATGGCACTTTATGTTCCGCACTTGCTGGTGCCACATTGTCTCGCCTTGTCGAGTACCGGACAAGGCGTTGTCTTCGGCACTAAAGTTCATGAATGCGGGCATTTCGGACCGGCAACGACGAAACGTAGCTAATCCGTCAGCTCTAGAGTCGGCGATCCGCATCACACCTAACGCCATTTCAGTTTCAGTTTTGCGTGGCACTCGATTCCCCCGACTCGTAGCTAACTCTACGATCGTGAACGTTTCGATGTGGCCACGCAAGGGAGTCAAAACAGTTTGGCCCCAAGCCAAAAATCTATCGACAGATTACTTTTAGACTGCCGCCTACTTTGCCCGCTTCTCCAGCAACGGCGCCAGATACTTCCCGGTAAAGCTCCCCTTGGCCTTCGCTACCTTCTCCGGCGTCCCCTCCGCAACGATCTCGCCACCCTTGACGCCGCCTTCGGGGCCCAGGTCGAGGACCCAGTCGGCGGTCTTGATGACGTCGAGATTGTGTTCGATCACCACCACGGTGTTGCCTTGCTCGACCAGCGCGTGGAGGACCTCCAGCAACTTGCGCACGTCCTCGAAGTGGAGCCCGGTGGTGGGTTCGTCTAGGATATACAGCGTGTTGCCGGTGGCGCGGCGCGAGAGTTCCTTGGCGAGCTTGACGCGTTGCGCTTCGCCGCCCGAGAGCGTCGTCGCCTGCTGGCCGACCTTGACGTAGCCGAGACCGACCTCGACCAGCATCGCCATCTTGTCGCGGATCGGGGGGACCGCCTTGAAGAACTCGGCGGCGTCCTCGACCGTCATGTCGAGTACGTCGGCGATGCTGTGGCCCTTGAACTTCACCTCGAGCGTCTCGCGATTGTAGCGCGCGCCGTGGCAGACGTCGCAGGTGACGTAGACGTCGGGGAGGAAGTGCATCTCGATCTTGAGCACGCCGTCGCCCTGGCACGCCTCGCAGCGGCCGCCCTTGACGTTGAAGCTGAAGCGGCCGGGCTTGTAGCCGCGCGCCTGCGATTCCGGCAGGCCGGCGAACCAGTCGCGGATCTGCGTGAAGCTGCCGGTATAGGTGGCGGGGTTGCTGCGCGGGGTGCGGCCGATCGGCGACTGGTCGATGTCGATGACCTTGTCGAGATACTGGAGGCCGGTGATCTTGTCGTGCTTGCCCTGGACGATGCGCGCGCCGTTCAGCTCGCGTGCGGCGGCGGCGTAAAGCGTGTCGATCGTGAAGCTCGACTTGCCCGAGCCCGAGACGCCGGTGATGCAGGTGAAGGTACCGAGCGGCAGGCTGGCGGTGACGCCGCGCAGGTTGTTGGCGACCGCGTTGTGGACGGTGAGCTTCTTGCCGTTGCCCTTCCGCCGCGTGGTCGGGACGGGCACTTCGCGCGTGCCGTTCAGATAGTCGGCGGTGATGCTGCCCTTCGACTTGAGGATCTGCTTCAGCGTGCCTTGGGCCACGACCTGGCCGCCGCGGACGCCCGCGCCAGGGCCCATGTCGATGATGTAGTCGGCGGTGCGGATGGCGTCCTCGTCATGCTCGACGACAAGCACGGTGTTGCCGAGATCGCGCAGGCGACGCAGCGTCTTGAGGAGCATGTCGTTGTCGCGCTGGTGCAGGCCGATCGAGGGCTCGTCGAGGACGTAGAGCACGCCCGACAGCCCGCTGCCGATCTGCGACGCGAGGCGGATGCGCTGGCTCTCGCCGCCGCTGAGCGTGCCCGAGGTGCGGTCTAGGTTGAGGTAGTCGAGGCCGACATTGTTGAGGAAGCCGAGCCGTTCGACGATCTCCTTGAGGATGCGTTCGGCGATCGCGTTCTGCTGGTCGCCGAGGTGCTGCGGCATGTCGGTGAAGAACTGGAGCGCGTCGACCACCGAGAGATGCGTGGCGTAGGAGATGTCCTTCATCGCGATCTTGACCGCGAGCGCTTCGGGTTTCAGGCGCGCGCCGCCGCAGACCTCGCACGGGGCGGCGGACTGGTACTTGCTCAGCTCCTCGCGCATCCAGGCGGACTCGGTCTGGAGCAGGCGGCGGTTGAGGTTGCCGATGACGCCCTCGAACGGCTTGCTGACGTCGTATTTCTTCTTGCCGTCGATGAAGGTGAGCGTGACAGGCTTGCCCTTCGAGCCGTGCAGGATGACGCGCTGGACTTCCTCGGGGAGCTCGCCCCACGGCGTCTCGATGTCGAACTTGTATTCGCGCGCGAGGCTGCCGAGGACCTGCATGTAATAGGGCGACGGTGGGTTGGACTTCGCCCAGGGGACGACCGCGCCCTTCTTGATGCTGAGCATGTGGTTGGGGACGACGAGGTCTTCGTCGAACAGCAGCTTCTCGCCGAGGCCGTCGCAGGCCGGGCACGCGCCCTGGGGGGCGTTGAACGAGAACAGCCGCGGCTCGATCTCGGAGATGGTGAAGCCGCTGACCGGGCAGGCGAATTTCTCGGAGAAGACGATGCGGCCGGCGGGGGCGTTGTCGCCGAGCACCTCCGATTTCGGGGTGTGGACCTCGACCGGGTCGGCGGGATCGACATAGGCTAGGCCGTCGGCGAGTTTCAGCGCGGTTTCGAAGCTCTCGGCGAGGCGCGTGGCTATCTCGCCACCGACGACGAGGCGGTCGACGACGACTTCGATGTCGTGCTTGTACTTCTTGTCGAGCGCTGGCGCTTCGTCGATCTCGTGGATCGTGCCGTCGATGCGGACGCGCGCGAAGCCGGCCTTCTGCCACTCGGCGAGTTCCTTGCGATACTCACCCTTGCGGCCGCGGACGACGGGGGCGAGCAGGTACAGCCGCGTGCCCTCGGGGAGCGCCATGACGCGGTCGACCATCTGGCTGACGGTCTGCGCCGCAATGGGCTCGCCGGTCGCGGGCGAATACGGGATGCCGACACGCGCCCAGAGCAGGCGCATGTAGTCGTAGATCTCGGTGACGGTGGCCACGGTCGAGCGCGGGTTGCGCGAGGTCGTCTTCTGCTCGATCGAGATCGCGGGGCTGAGGCCCTCGATATGGTCGACGTCGGGCTTCTGCATCAGTTCGAGGAACTGGCGGGCATAGGCGGAGAGCGATTCGACATAGCGGCGCTGGCCCTCGGCGTAGATCGTGTCGAAGGCGAGGGACGACTTGCCGGAGCCCGAGAGGCCGGTGATCACCGTGAGCGTGTCGCGAGGGATGTCGATGTCGACATCCTTGAGGTTGTGTTCACGCGCGCCGCGTACGGAAATCTTGGTCAGCATGAGGCGGTGTGTTCCATATTTGTTCGGGTGCGGCAAGCCTGTCGAGGGGCCGTCTGGTCGAGTGCAGAGATGGGTAACGCGGGTGTCCGGCGAAAGGGGGCATTGTCCAGCGAGGTGCGGATACTTACATGGTGTGTTGGATAGACAATACAGCTTTGGAAACCGAGATGGGCAAGAAGAAGGACGAGCGGAAACGGCGCGAGCGCGAGGCCCGCGAGTCGGCCGTGCGGGCGCAGGAAACCGAGACTTTTACCGGCGCCGCGCATCCAAGCTGCGACGACAATGCCGAGCCGCGCGAGCATGCCGAGACCTCGGGTCGCAAGCATGATCGCGACCACAAGCATCACGATCACAAGCCGGGCACTTCCCGGGATGGCGACCCCCTGAATGCCGATCGCCGCGATGCCGGTCGCAAGCATGGCGGCGCGGTGCCTTTTGCGGGTCTTGCCGCGACGTTCGTCAAGCAGCTGGAAACGCCGCTCGGCCGTCAGATCATCGCGGCGGGCTTGATGGCAGCGGCGGGCGCGATTTCTCGGCAGGACACCAAGGCCAGCGCGCGCCCTGCGCCCCCGACACCGCCGCCGACGCCGCCATCTGCGCCGCCCCAGCCTGAGACGCCTTCGGAACCACGGGATACGTCAGAGGATGCACCCGCACCCAAGGCGAAGACGGCGACCGGGCCGTTTGCGGGTAAGACCGCCGAGCCGCCGCGCAGCGACGCAGCCGCATTGCCGCCGGAAATGGCCAAGATGATCGATTCGGTCGCGGTCGGACTCGGTCGCCTGTTCACCGGGTTCGGCAAGCCGACCGGCGAGGGATCTACGAAGGATACGCCGCCCAAGGGCTGAACCTGGGGCGGATGGTCCGTCGTTCAGGCCGCGTGGCTATAGGCGAGCGGCTTGCGGCGGCGATCACCCTTGGCGGCATACATCGCCGCATCCGCGCGGGCGATGAGATCGAGGATGGGGCTCGTCGATACGCTCGTCATTGCGGGGTCGGCGGCGCTCTCGCCACCATGGTCGATCATGTCGGCGATCACGCCGTCGATCACGCCGATGCTGAGCGAGGGACTGAGACCAGCCTCTCCCGCGACGGCGTGCTTCATCGCTTGTGCGAACCGCGCGGACATCCGGCTGCCGATGATCCGCGCCTGCTCGGCAGGAACGCCCGGGAGCAGGCAGACGAATTCGTCGCCGCCCCAGCGGGTCAGATGGCCCTGCCCGCCCAGCGCCTCCTGCGCGACCTCGGCCAGCGTCCGAAGCGCGGCGTCGCCCGCGGCATGGCCGAAGCTGTCGTTGAGCAGCTTGAAGCGATCGACGTCGAGCATCATCACCGCGATCGGCGTGCGCGCGGCGCGTGCCTCCAACTGCCGACTGATGCGATCGAGACCGGCCCGGTTGAGCGCACCCGTCAGCCAATCACGCTCCATCTGGTCGAGCAGCGTATTCTGGCCGCGCTCCGCCTGGAGAATCAGCAGCGAGAAGGCGCGGAAGGTGACGAAGGCGATCTGGCCCGCGGCGAGCCACCCGGCGAGATCGTCGTGCATGCCGGTCAGTTGCGCGCCGATATGATCGCCATAAGCGAGCCAGCCGCGGCCGATGAACAGCGGGATGGTGATCCCGAACAGTGCGGCGACGATCCAGCCGGCCTGGAGCGATTCGCGACGCGCCATGCGGATCGCGGCGAGTACGACGAGCACGTCGAAGCCGGCGCGGATGATGCTGAGATAGGCGACGCGCGTGTGAAAATCGGCCGGGTTGCCGAACACCAGCAACGGCGCGGCGAGGACGGCGGCGATCATCATGACGGGCGTGAGCCGGACCGTGGGGCGTTCGAACACCATGACCGCGCCGGCGATCAGCGCGTACCCGATCACTGCGGTCGGATTGCCGAAATTGGGTGCGAAGGCGATCCCGATCCTGTCGTTGACGACCGCTACGACCGCGCCGGCACCGGCCAGGAGGTGGCCTATGCCCCACAGCACCGCCCAGCGTCCGAACCGGCCGGTCGCGACCAGGATCAGGTGGACCATGCCGGCGATCAGCATGCCGAGCCCGGCGACGACATAGAGTGTGGAAAGATCGAGCGCCACGGGTGCCTTCTTGTTGGTTCGGTACGCGCTCGAGTAGCCCGGCTTTGCTAAGGATTCGTTCCGGGTGAGCGGGGTCTGGGGTGTTTGCGGAATTTGCGGAGCTTGCGGATTCCGCTCGGGCCGGTGGCGGGACGGGTTGGGTCGCAGCCTGGGGTGCGGATGTGCCTTCCCGCCCGTGTTTCCCCGCGAAGGCGGGGACCCAGAC
>JAYVRZ010000018.1:0-13710 GCA_043775965.1 Sphingomonas sp. | reverse complement strand
CCGATCCCGATCCCAAGCCCGACCTTGACCCAAGCCTCGGCCTCGGCCCGCTATCCAAACCCAGTCCGTCACCCCAGCGAAAGCTGGGGTATTCCTCCGCATCAGGCGACCCGGGCCAAACAATGATATCCCAGCGTTCGCTGGGATGACGGATGGGGCAGAGGCCGAGCCAAGGAATCGGTTCGTGATTCCTACCCGAACCCGTCATCTCCAGCCCAAGTCCGTCACCCAACCCAAATCCGTCACCCCAGCGAAAGCTGGGGTATCCCTCCGTATCAACCAACGTGCGCCAAACGAGAGTCCAGCGTTCGCTGGGATGACGGGTCGGGCCTCAAGGATCCGGCATCCGCTGCGGCGCGGGCGGTTCGACCACCAGCGGCGGCACGATGCGCAGGATCAGTCCGACCACCAGCGCCGCTACGCCCAACAGCAGGCAGAACGCGGTCACGCCTGGCCATCCGGCGTGCGTCCAGGCGATCCCGCCGGCAGAGCCCAGCACGCTCGACCCCATGTAATAGAAAAACAGATAGAACGCCGCCGCCTGACCGCGCGACCCTTGCGCGCGGCGGCCGACCCAGGCGCTGGCGATCGAATGCGCGCCGAAGAAGCCGATCGTCACCACCGCGATTCCCGCGATCACGAACGCGAGAGGCTCCATCGCGGTCAGCGCTACGCCGGCGATCAGCAACACCACCGGGATCCAGAATATCTTGCGGCGCCCGAGTCGTCCCGCGAGCGTGCCGAACTTGGCGGAGCTGACCGAGCCCAGCACGTAGAGCAGGAACACCGCGCCGACCGCCGCCTGGCTCAATCCGTACGGCGGCCCCATCAGCCGGAAGCCGGCGTAATTGTAGATCGTGACGAACACGCCCATCACCAGGAACGCCTCCAGGTACAGCAACGGCATCGCGCGGTCGGTGAACAGCGCGGCGGCACTGCGCAACAGCGCGCCGGGGCGACCGACGCTGGCAGTGAAGTTGCGCGAAGGTGGCGCGAGGCGGCGAAAGGCTTCGGCCATTGCGAGCCCGGCGAGGCCGACCGCGGCGAGCGCCCAGCGCCAGTCGGCAAGATCCGCGACGAGGCTCGCGACCAGTCGCCCGGCCATCCCGCCGATCGCGCTGCCTGCGATATACAGCCCCATCGCCGCGCCTACCGAACCGGCGTCGACCTCCTCGGCGACATAGGCCATCGCCACTGCGGGCACGCCCGCGAGCGCGATGCCGGTGAGGAAGCGCAGCACGAGCAACCCGCTCCACCCCGGTACGATAGCGGCGGCCAGCGTCAGCGCACCGGCCGCGAACATCGCCGCGATCATCAGCGGGCGCCGGCCGACTCGGTCCGACACGAACCCTGCGAACAGGATGCCGATCGCGAGCGGTCCGGTCGCCAGCGACACCGCGAGCGAGGCGGCCTCCGCGGTCAACCCATATTGCGCGGCGAACAGCGGCAGCAGCGGCTGCACCGAATAGAGCAGCGAGAAGGTCGAGAAGCCGGCGAACAGCATCGCCAGCGTCAGCCGGCGATAGGCCGGCGTCCCCAGCGCGATGGGGGTCGCGATCGGGGTCGTGATCGGCGCGTCAGAAGCCACCGAGGAAGCTCGCGACGTTGTGGCCGAGCGCGTCGACCGCATAGCCGCCCTCCATGACGATAACGGTCGGCCAGCCGCGGGCGGCGATGTCGCGCGCGAGGACGGCATAATCGGGGGTAGTTAGCTTGAAGTGCGAGATCGGGTCGTTCTCCCACGTGTCCGCGCCGAAACTGACGACCAGCAGGCCGGGGTCGAACGCGGCGATCGCGTCGAGCGCAGTGGTCTGCGCGGTACGGAAGGCGTCGATCAGCGTGCCGTGCGGGAGCGGCAGGTTCAGGGTGGTGCCGAATCCCTCGCCTTCGCCGGTTTCGTCGGCATGGCCCCAGTAGAAAGGGTAGTCGGTCTTCGGATCGGCGTGGACCGAGGCGTAGAACACGTCGTCCCGGGCGTAGAAGATATCCTGCGTGCCGTTGCCGTGGTGATAGTCGATATCGAGGATCGCGACGCGCGCGACGCCGGCATCGCGCGCAGCCTGCGCGGCGATCGCGGCGGTGTTGAGGTGGCAGTATCCGCCGCAATAATCGGCGCCCGCATGATGGCCGGGCGGGCGGCACAGCGCGAAGGCGGCGCGGTCGCCGTCGAGCACGGCATGCGTCGCGGCGAGCGCGGACTGCGCGCTGCCATAGGAGGCGGCCCAGCTCTCGGCGGTGATCGGCGTGGTCGCATCGAAGCTGTGCGCGCCGATCAGTGCGTCGATCCGGGTGAGATCGAGCGGACGGCGGCCGCGGATCGGGAAGGTGTACGGGATCGCATCGCCCTCCCGCCCCGCCTCGCGCCACAGTCGCGCGGCAGTCTTCAGGAACACGACATAGGCGGGGCCGTGGACGGCGAGGATCGGCGCCTCGCCACGGTCCTCGGGCGCTTCGACCGGCCCGAGCGCGCGCAGGATCGAGTCGATCCGCGCAGGCGTCTCGGCATAGGCGGTGAAGGCGCCGTTGTGCAGCTCGCGGGCGGGCGCATGGGTCCGCTGGGCCTCGTCGAAGAATAACCGCATTTCTCGCCTTCCCCGCTCACGCATCACTATGTCAGAACCGATGGATCGCCTTGGAGGTCCTCGTACCGGTTGGCATGCGAGTATGCCTCATATTCGGTATCTGAAAGAATGTCTGAAGTGGAAAGGGAAGCGGCACGGCCGGTTTCGAGCATGATAGTGCATCAGCGATGAAAGACGGCGATCAACGATTGCCTATCTCGAAGGGCGGCTCGTATGGGACAGTTCGTGGCAACGTTTACGGAATCCGTATGGAAATTCCCCGCCTGCATCTTGGCCGGGGGGTTAGCTGGCCAGTTCTTGTCGGATTACCACGAAAGCGGATTCGACGAAGCGCTCGCCGGGTTTCCAATGCGTATAGCTATATCGCTTTCATGCTTAGGCATATGGGTCGCGTTCAGGGTCTGGCGCAAACGGCGTAAACGGGTTTTCCGATAAAGTCTGTCGAACGCAAATGGAGAGCATTGATCGCGAGCCTTCTTGATGTGAAAGGGGGCGCGGAAGCGGAATAAGCGAGATGGGTGGCTAGCGGCCATGCTGCTTCAGGCTTGGTAAGCTACAGTGTTGGCGCTTGTGTAACTCAGCGCCCGGCAACGCCATTCTGGAAGCCGTGTTCAAATTCGCGAGCAGCGCCCTTCAGGCCAGCATATTGTGTGATCGCCAAAAAAACGACGACTGCTGCAATCAAGAGGCGCTTTCTACCAGTTCGGCTATGTTGATCGATAGCATTCATCGGATTGTTCCTCACGTGTAAACCGCATTACTGGATAACTGCGTCATATCATGGGCAACCGAAACAGCTACCGACGTAGTCTTAAATCTGAAAAACGACTACTTCCGGCCATCGCCGTAATCGCGCTGAACGGAGATAATTGTGAGATTGTGGTTTCGGTCGCCCACTGAAATGAGACAGGGAAGGTTCCCGTTCCGATCTTGCGTGGCGGTAAGGCTGATGGCGGCATCTGGCCTTACCGCGCCAACGCCTCCGCGATCAGTTTGCGCGAGTTCGCCACGCCGTACAGCGCGATGAAGCTGCCCATTCGTGGACCCTGCTCGGAGCCGAGCAACGTCTCGTACAGCGCCTTGAACCAGTCGCGGAGGTTCTCGAAGTCGCCGGTCTTGCCGATTTCGTAGACGATGTTCTGGATGTCCTCCGCGCTCGCTCCCGCCGGCAGCGCGGCGAGCTCTGCATCCAGCCGCTCCAGCGCCGCTACTTCGACGCCCTCGGGCGCGCGGCGCTTCAGCGTCGGCGCGACGAAATCGCGGCCGTATGCCAGCGCATGGTCGATCAGCTTGTCGAGCTCGGGGTATTTTTCGGCCGACGCGTCCGGCACGTAATTGGCGAGATACCCCCAGACCTGCTCCTTGCTCGCATCGCCCATCACGCCGACGAGGTTGAGCAACAGCCCGAACGTCACCGGCAGCTCGCCGTCGGGCAGTTTGCCGTCGTGGATGTGATGGACCGGGTTGCCGAGCTTCTGCTTCAGGTCCTGGCCCGCGTAGTTGCCGCGGAACTGCCAGTAATCGTCCACCGCGCGCGGGATCACGCCCATGTGCAGCGACTTCGCCTTCTTGGGCTCGCGGTATGCGTAGAAGGCGAGCGACTCCTGCGGGCCATAGGTCAGCCACTGGTCGAGGCTCAGCCCATTGCCCTTGGACTTCGAGATCTTCTCGCCATTTTCGTCGAGGAACATCTCGTAGTTGAAACCCTCGGGCGGCCGCCCGCCGAGCACGCGCGCGATCTTCGACGACTGAGTCACCGAATCGATCAGGTCCTTGCCCGCCATCTCGTAATCCACGCCGAGCGCGACCCAGCGCATCGCCCAGTCGACCTTCCACTGGAGCTTGGCCTTGCCGCCCAGAACGGACTGCGTGAGCCGCTGGCCCTCATCCTCGAACGCGATCAGCCCGGCTTCGGCGTCGATCACTTCGATCGGCACCTGGAGCACGATCCCGCTGGTCGGCGAGATCGGCAGCACCGGCGAATAGGTCGCGCGCCGTTCCGCCCGCAGCGTCGGCAACATGACGTCCTGGATACCCTGAAAGTGTCGCAGCACGCCTTTCAAGGCCTCGTCGAAGCGACCGGACGTGTAATAGTCGGTCGACGACGCGAACTCGTAGTCGAAGCCGTAGCGATCGAGGAATTCGCGCAGAATCGCGTTGTTATGCGCGGCGAAACTCGAATGCGTGCCGAACGGATCGGGGATCTGCGTCAACGGCTTGCCGAGATGCGTGGCGAGCATGTCGCCGTTGGGCACGTTGTCCGGCACCTTGCGCAGGCCGTCCATGTCGTCGGAGAACGCGATCAGCCGGGTCGGCGTGTCACTCAGCGCGTGGAAGGCGTTACGCACCATCGTCGTGCGCAACACCTCGTTGAACGTGCCGATATGCGGAAGGCCCGACGGCCCGTAGCCGGTCTCGAACAGCATCGGCGCGCCCGACTTGCCGTTCGGATAGCGCTTGAGGAGCTTGCGCGCCTCCTCGTACGGCCAAGCCTTCGATTCGAGGGCGGCAGGTCGGAGAGCGGCGGTGCGGGTGTCATCGGTCATAGCGTTCGGCGATTAGCGCCTGCGCCCGTTTTCGTCACCCCACCGCCGCCTCTCGGTCAGAGGGGTATCAGCGGCAGCGATCCTTTGCCGTCATCGACCGATCGATCGCGCGTCCGCCAAGTGCACCCGCGCCTGCGCCTGCAACCGTCCCCAGCAAACCGCCACCGACCGCGTGGCCGAGCAACGCACCGCCGACGCCGCCTGCGACCAACCCGGTCGTGCCGCTCGAATGGCGACAGCGTCGGGTCTGGTAGCGGCGGTCGTGACCCCGATAGACCCGCTTCGACCGCGCCTCGGCCTTGCTGGTTGGCAGCACGGCGACCGTCGGTATCGCGAGCGAGAGCGCGCTGAGCGCCATGAGAAACTTCCGCATGATCATCGTCCCTGTTGATGTAGATAAAGTCCCATCGATAGAATGCGCAACGCGCGTGCACGGTGGTGGTTGCGTGACCGCGGACCGGGACGCGAGATGCTGGGGATTTGGCTCCGTGGTCAGCCGGACGTTCCGTCCTGCGCGCCTTCTTGGCAAACTGGCCCGCGTCGGGCCTCCGGCTCCAGCCGGCCCGGCCCCGCCTTCGTCATCCCGGCGAAAGCCGGGATATCCCCGTGGAGACCGCCCCACTCGCCCCATTGATATCCCAGCTTTCGCTGAGACGACGGGGAGGGCGGCTTCACCCTCAAGGGCACGACCCGTCTTCCGACAAGGGCGGGAGCGTATTCAATCCACAAAAGGTTGCCCTTTCGTTCTTCGTCCCGCAAGGTCGTGCGGTGCTTCGCTATCCCGCCCTCCACGCCAGCCACGCCGGCATCTGGATCGCGACCAACGACGATGGCGCGGACGGTGCGCGGCCGATCGGGCGGGGCGAGGCGATCCGGATCGCCGCCGATACGCCGGTGATCATGCTCAACGCGCCGCTGATTGGCCAGCGGCTCGGCTACCCCGATCTGTCCGGGCTCGACCTGCTCGAACTCTACGCGTTCTTGCGCCCTGCCCAGTTCGCCGTGCCGACGCCCAAGGGTATTGCGCGCGTGACCGGTCTGGATGTGCCGACCGAGGATGCGAAGGTCGCGCCGTTCCTGCTCCGCGCGGCGGAAGCGATGCTGGCACTGACCGATGGCGACTGGCCCGAGCGCGAAGGTGCCTGGACCGCGGCGCAATCTCTGTTCCGCCTGCGCTGGCCGTGGGCACCGGTCGTCGCCGAGCGGCTGAAGAAGCCGGCGGTCAACGAACGCTGGCTTTTCTCGCGGCTCCCCGAATGGGAGGAGCACGCGCCGCGCCCCGCCCCGCGCACCGTAACGATCGAACCCGGCGATGCCGAGGCGCGGCTCGTCGACCTCACTGGGCACGGCGCGGAGGAACGCGTCGGCCAGCGCGCCTATGCCGGCGCCGCGACCGCCGCGTTCGCGCCGCGGGCGATGCGCGACACGCCCAACCTCGTCCTGGCCGAGGCGGGCACCGGGATCGGCAAGACCCTGGGCTATCTCGCGCCTGCCTCGCTCTGGGCGGAGAAGGCCGGCGGCGCGGTGTGGATCTCGACCTACACCAAGACGCTCCAGCGCCAATTGGGGCAGGAGACCGCGCGCCTCTTCCCCGACCCCGCGATCCGCAAGGCCAAGGTCGTCACGCGCAAGGGCCGCGAGAATTACCTCTGCCTGCTGAACCTCGAAGACGCCCTGCAAGGCGGGTTCGCGGGCCGCGCCGCGATCCTCGCGCATCTCGTCGCGCGCTGGGCCGCCTACAGCGCGGACGGCGACATGGTCGGCGGCGACCTGCCCGGCTGGTTGCCGACGCTGTTTCGTCGCAACGGCTCGACCGCGCTGACCGACCGGCGTGGCGAGTGCGTGTACGCCGGCTGCCCGCACTACCGGAAATGCTTCATCGAGCGCGCCGCCCGCGCCTCGTCCGATGCCGACATCGTGATCGCCAACCACGCGCTGGTGATGGTCAACGCCGCGAGAGGGCGCGAACTCGCGACCCGGCCGACACGCTACGTGTTCGACGAGGGCCACCACATCTTCGACGCCGCCGATTCGATGTTCGCGACCGCGCTGACCGGCGCCGAGACGATCGAACTGCGCCGCTGGATCCTCGGCCCCGAATCGACCGGTCGCGGGCGGCGGCGAGGGCTCGCCGCGCGCCTGTCCGACCTTGCGAGCTATGACGAGCAGGGGGCGAGGGCGATCTCAGACGCGGTCACGGCAGCGGGGGCTCTGGCGTCCGATGGCTGGCTGCAACGCCTTGGCGAAGGTGCGCCGTTCGGACCGATCGAGACTTTGCTCGCTGCCGTCCGCGGGCTCACCTACGCGCGGGCCGAGCAGCCAGGCGACGCAGGCTATGGACTCGAAACCGAACTCGCCGAACCCGACGCGACGCTGATCGAGGCCGCCGCGCCCGCCGCCGCGGCGCTCGACGCACTGGTGCGGCCGCTCGTCACGCTCGGCCGCCGCCTCGAAGCCGTGCTCGCCGAAGCGCCCGACTGGATGGACGGCCCGGCGCGGGCGCGCATCGAGGGCGCGATCGCCTCGATCGGCTGGCGCGCGGAGACGGTCGCGTCGTGGCTGTCGTTGCTCGCGCGCGTCGGCGGCCCGGTCGATGGCGATTTCGTCGATTGGCTCGCGGTCGACCGGATAGAAGGCCGCGAGTTCGACATCGGCCTCCACCGCCACTGGCTCGATCCGACGCGGCCCTTCGCCGAGATCGTCCTCAAGCCCGCGCACGGCGCGCTCGTCACCTCTGCGACGCTCACCGGCGGCGGCGATTGGGAGGTGGCCGAAGCGCGCACCGGCGCGCCGCATCTGCTGCGCCCGCCCGCCCGGTTCGAGGCGAAGAGCCCGTTCGACTATACGCGGCAAGCCGAAGTGCTGATCGTCACCGACGTGAAGCGCGGGGATATCGGCGCGCTCGCCAACGCCTATGCGCAACTGATCGTCGCCAGCCGCGGCGGCACGCTCGGGCTGTTCACCGCGATCCGACGGTTGCGCGGCGTGCATGGCCGCATCGCCGACCGACTCGCGCGCGAAGGCCTGCCGCTTCACGCGCAGCACGTCGATCCGATCGACACTGGCACGCTGGTCGACATTTTCCGGGACGATCCGGGCGCGTCTTTGCTCGGCACCGATGCGCTGCGCGACGGCGTAGACGTGCCGGGCGAATCGTTGCGACTCGTGGTGATGGAGGGCGTGCCCTGGGCGAAACCCTCCGTCCTCCACGCGGCGCGGCGGCTCGCGGGCGGCGGCTCGGCGTATGACGACCGGCTCGTGCGGGCGCGGTTGGCACAGGCGTTCGGCCGGCTGATCCGCCGTGCCGACGATTCGGGCGTGTTCGTAATGCTGTCCGCTGCGATGCCCTCCCGCCTGCTCAGCGCCTTCCCGCCGGGTGTGCCGATCGCGCGCGTCACGCTCGAAGAAGCGGTGGCCCGAGTCGCAAGCCGGCTTTCCTCGCGCGCCAGCGTAGGGCATGAAAGCCACGAACCGGCTTGAGGATCGCCATGAAGACGTTGACGCTGTTGCGCCACGCCAAGTCCGGCTGGGACGATCCGGTCGCGCGCGATTTCGATCGTCCCCTCAATGCCAAGGGCAAGCGTGCCGCGGCGATGGTCGGGCGGCACATGCGCAGTCTAGACCTGACGTTCGACCACGCGATCGCTTCGCCCGCGATGCGCGTGATGGAGACGCTAGAGCAGATCGAGGCGGGCTATGGCCGCACGATCGCACCGACGTTGGACCGGCGTGTGTATCTGGCGTCGGCGGCGACATTGCTCGATGTCGTCCACGGGTTTCCGGCGGAGGCGGAGAGCGCGCTGCTGATCGGGCACAATCCTGGCCTCGAAGACCTCGTCCTGATGCTGGTGGCCGATGGCGCGGATCCGTTGCGCGACGCGGTCGAGGACAAATACCCGACAGCCAGCATTGCCGAACTGCAGTTCGACATCGGCGACTGGGGAGCCGTCACGACCGGCACCGCCCGCCTGACCCGATTCATCCGCCCGCGCGACTTGGATCCGACGCTAGGGCCGGATGCGGACTAACCTGTTTCCCCGCGAAGGCGGGGATCCAGACTGGGCTCCCGCCTTCGCGGGAGAACAATAAGTACGCGCGCCTTCCTAACCAATCAAACGCCACCCCGGCGAAGGCCGGGGTCCAGGTGGGGGACGTTGCTAATTAAGGGCAGTCTCTCGTTACTGCGACCTTTCCACCTGGGCCCCGGCCTTCGCCGGGGTGACGGATGTGCGCGAACGGCATGCCTTCAACCTACGTCCCAAGCAGACTTCAGCTCTTCCCCGCCATCCTCGCCTTCAGATCCGAGAACGCATTCGCCGGCCGGAACTCGTCCTCGCTGATCACCCCTGCCGCCGCCAGCGCCGCGGCCGCGTTCGGCCCCCTTGGAAACGGATCGATCGACAGCGCCAATGTATCCGCCGCGGCTTCGCCGAGATCGATCGTACCGCCTTCGATCGCGACCATGTCGAGCGCGGTGTCCGACAGTTCGACCTCGTCGCCCTCGGCCAGGAGCTGCTCGACGAACAGCAGCGCGACCGGCTCGTCGATGCGCGTGTCGAGCGGTTCGTCGGTGACGGAGCAGGCCTGCACCGCGGCGCCGGTCACGCGGCCCTTCAGCAGGATGCCGGCCTCGGTGCGCTTGATCGTGAACCGCGCCGCCAGCGCCGAGATCGAGACCATCGCGAACCGCTTGGCCAGCGCCGCGCGCTCGGCGTCGGTCGCGGCGATGTCGATGACTCGCTCACGCTCGCCGATCGTGTCGAGGCGCTCGGGGCGGCTGAATTCGGGCTTCACGGTAGGTCTCCTGCAAGCAGATCCGATAGCGGCATCGTAGCCAGCGCGGCGTGGAATGCCGTCACCGACGCGCGGACGTGCGCAAGCGCGGCATCGTCGGGCGTCGCGCCGCGGTAGAGGTTGCGGACCAGCGCCGGCGCGATGTCGCCTGCCGCCAAGCCATCGCGGTACGCGCCGAGGCGGCCGCCGAGCATGCTCATCATCTTGCCGATATGCTTGCCGACGATGATGTCGCCGATCCCGATCTCGCGCAACTGACCGTCCATGTCGTCGACGAAGCGTTCGGCGAGGCGTGCCGCGGGCTCGCCACCGGCAGGCTCCGTCTCGAGCCGCAGCATCACGATCGCGAGCAAGGTTGCGATCATGTCGAACCGGCCGTCGACCGTGTCGGGCACCTCGCCCGCCAGGTACCAATGTTCCGCGCGCGCGCGCGCCACGACCGCGGTGTAGAGCGGCAGCGCCTCGTCCGGCTTCTCGCCCAGCAATCGTCCGAACCAGCTCAAAATCCGTCGTCCTCTGAATCGCAGCCGTGCTTCGGCTTGTTTGCCCGCGCAACCTCGCATATCGAGGCGATCGGCGGACGATGCAATCGGTCGCCGCGTGTTCCGCGTGACCCAGTCTCGGCAGAGTATATGCCCCGGGAGAGTTTATGAGCGTCGTTTCCACCCGTATCGTCCAGGTCGCGGCCATCGGCCTCGTCGCGCTGGCGAGTGCGGGCTGTACCCAGCTGCGCTCGCACCAGGGCTATGTCGTCGATACCGATCTGGTCAATTCGGTCCAGCCGGGCGTCGACAACCGCCAGTCGGTGCTGGCGACGTTGGGCAAGCCGACGCTCGCCGGGCAGTTCGACCAGGGCGACTGGTATTACCTCGCGCGCGACAGCCGCAACCTTGCGTTCCGCAATCCACGCCCGAACGCGCAGATCACGCTGCAGATCAGCTTCGACCAGAAGGGCACCGTCACCGCGATCCGTCGCGGCGGGCTCGACCAGGTCGCCTCGATCAGCCCCTATGGCAAGACGACGCCGACGCTTGGCCGCGAACGCGGGTTCTTCCAAGACCTGTTCGGCAACATCGGCACGGTCGGTGCGGCGGGTGCCGGCGGCAGCGGCGGCGCACCGGGCGGTCGCGATCGGCCGTAATACCGGGCTTGGGTTCGGATCCGGCGTTCGCGTCGAAACCGGATTCCGTGGGTGACAAACATTCGATCTCGACCGGACTGAATCCGAAACCGCGTTAACCTTCGTTACGCTCCGGCCGGGGGTGTGGCTTGGGCGAGTCGCTGTGGATGATCGACGCGTTCGCACGTGAGACGCTGCTGTTTGCAGGCGTCGGATTGTTTTTTGGCGGCCTCGATGATCTGCTGGTCGACCTGATATTCGTCGTGCACCGGCTGCGGTCGGGTCGCCGGCCGCGTCTGAGCCTCGCCACCCTGCCGCCGCCTCAGACCCCCGGACGTATCGCGGTGTTCGTCGCGGCGTGGGACGAGGAGGCGGTGATCGGCGGGATGTTGTCGACCGCGCTCGATCGCTACGAGCATGACGATTACCGGATCTACGTCGGCGCCTACCCCAATGACCGCGGGACGATCGACGCGGTGGCCACCGTCGCCGAGCACGATACCCGCGTCCGGCTGGTGATCGGTACGCGCAACGGGCCGACGACCAAGGCCGATTGCCTCAATACGTTATGGGCGGCGCTGCGCCGCGACGATGCGCGCGAAGACCTTCGGACCAAGGCGATCGTCCTGCACGATGCCGAAGACGTCGTGCACGCGCAGGAGTTGCGCGTGTTCGACAGCCTGATCGACCGGTACGCGGTGGTCCAGCTCCCAGTGCTGCCGCTGGTCCATGCCGGCGCACGGCTGGTGTCCGGCCATTATGCGGATGAATTCGCCGAGTCGCACGCCAAGCAGATCATCGTGCGAACCGCTCTGGGCGCCGGCATGCCGCTTGCCGGGACCGGATGCGCGATCGCCCCCGACGTGCTGGCGCTGATCGCATGCGCGCGCGGTGGGGACCCGTTCGAAGCCTCCAGCCTGACCGAGGATTACGAGCTTGGCCTGCGGCTTGCCGAACTCGGCGCGCGCAGCATTTTCGCGCGGGTGGCAGCGGACGATGCCGGCGGCGTGGTTGCCGTCCGCGCCTATTTTCCGGGTACGATGACCGCGTCCGTGCGCCAGAAGACTCGCTGGATGACGGGGATCGCGCTTGCCGGCTGGGACCGGACCGGCTGGGCCCGGCCGCGCGCGTTCGCCGACCATTGGATGCGGATGCGCGATCGTCGCGCGCCGCTGGCGGTCGTGATCCTGGCCTTCGCCTACATTGCGATCCCCGTCTGGGGTGCGTCGTTGGCGCTGCACTGGAGCCTGGGCGAGACCTTCGCCTATTCCGTGACCGCGTATCCGCTGGGATTCTGGCTGCTGATCGCCAATGCCGTGCTGCTCGGGTGGCGCCTCGGCACGCGGATGATCTTCACCGGTCGCAGCTACGGCGTGCGCGAGGCGCTGTGGTCGTTGCCGCGTTTCCTGGTTGGCAATGTCGTCTCGCTGATTGCCGCCCCGCGTGCGGTGATGCTGTATGTCGGGATGCTGCGCGGCGCAGCGCCGGTGTGGGACAAGACGCGGCACGAATTTCCGGACCTGCCCGCAACGCCGGACGCTGTGCCGGGCGACGCGTCTTGCGCCACCGGCGGGACGGGATGACCGGCGGCAGGCCGCTACGGTTCCTGGTACTGACGTTGGGCGGGTGGGTCTTGATCCGTATCGCCATGCTGCTGCCCGAGATCGGTTCCATGCCGGCCGCCGAAATACTGCCGCGCATGATCGAGGTGCTCGTACCCGATGTCGCCGCTGCGGGATTTCGCTCGACTGTCCGGCAAGTACCGATCGAACCTGCACCGACGATCGTGCCAGCATCTGCGCCGATCGAGCAGGTCGACGCATTGCCAGCGCGACCGCGAGTCATGGAGACCGTGCCGACCACAACGATCATCGCCTTCGCGCGGCGACTGGAAGCCGAGCGCCGCGTCGACAATATTCCCTCGGCGATCGCGCCACCGGTTGCCGTTCGTGGCCAGAGTCGGCTGAACGGCAGCGCGTGGGTGCTCGTTCGGGGCGGCCCGGCCGGCACCGTGTCGGGCGGTCAGCTCGGTGCGTCGCAAGGAGGCGTGCGGCTGACCTATGCGCTGGGCACGCGACGGCGGTTCGCGCTGGCCGCACGAATCGCCGCGCCGCTGAAGGGTGCAGGGCGCGAGGCGGCGCTCGGGGTCGAGTGGCAACCGACGCGGCTGCCGATCCGGTTGATCGCCGAGCAGCGCTTCGTGCTCGATGGCGGCCGCGGCGGGCCGACGGTGGGCGTGATCGGGGGCTATGGTCCGTCCGACATCGCGTGGGGCCTGCGGCTCGAGGCGTATGGCCAGGCGGGTGCGATCGCCCGCGGTGGGGGCGGGGGCGGCGGGAACGGTGTCGAGGGTTTCGTCGATGCCTCCGCGCGCCTCACCCATCCGCTCGGGACGTTGGCCGGCGTGCGGGTCGATGCTGGCTTGGGCGCCTGGGGCAGTGCGCAACGGGCCGCCGAGCGGTTCGACGTCGGTCCGTCGATCGTCGCGACGGTGCCGGTCGCGCGAAAGTCGGTCCGCTTGACGCTCGACTGGCGCGAACGCATCGCCGGTGCCGCGCGGCCCGGCTCCGGCCTCGCATTCTCGATCGGCAGCGACTTCTGAGGAGAAACCCGGCACCGCTCGCATCGAATGCAATCGTCCTTCGTCGTGCCTAGCCCCGCCCGCGCA
>JAYVRZ010000017.1:0-4039 GCA_043775965.1 Sphingomonas sp. | reverse complement strand
GGATCGGGCGCGGCGGTCGCGGCCAGCTTCGCGGCTGCCGCCGTCGGCACCGAGACCGACGGATCGGTCGTCTGTCCCTCCTCGATAAACGGCCTGGTCGGGTTCAAGCCGTCGATCGGCCTCGTCAGCCGCACGCATGTCGTGCCGATCAGCCATAGCCAGGATACACCGGGGCCGATGGCACGCAGCGTGACCGACGCGGCGATGCTGTTGTCCGGGATGGTCGGCGCGGATCCCGCGGATGGCGCGACCAGGGGGGCGCAAGCGAAGGACTATGCCGCCGGCCTGAAGACCAGCGCTCTTGCGGGCATGCGCGTGGGCGTGATCCGGCCCGGCAATCTGTCGGCGGCGGTCGCCAAGCGTTATGCCGCCGCGCTCGACGTCCTGCGCGCAGCCGGCGCGGTGCTGGTCGAAGTGAGGGCGCCCAAGCTCGACGGGTTGGGCGAGGCCGAACTCGCCGTGCTGAAGACCGAGCTGAAGGCGGACCTGAACGCCTACCTCGCCACCACGCCCGCCGCGGTGAAGACGCGCACCCTGACATCGGTGATCGCGTTCGATCGCGCCAACGCTTCCGCCGAGATGCCGTTCTTCGCGCAGGAACTGTTCGAGGCGGCTGACCAGACCAAGGGGCTGGACGACCCCGCCTACACGGCCGCGCGCGCGACGTCGTTGCGGCTGGCGGGCGCGCAGGGGATCGACGCCATGCTGAAGACCGCGAACGCACAGATCCTGGTCGAGCCGACCTATGCGGCGGCCTGGCTCAGCGATCCTATCTACGGCGACACCTATGACGGGCCATCGGCCGCCACCCTGCCCGCGGTCGCCGGCTATCCGCATCTGACCGTGCCGATGGGTTCGGTGCGCGGCCTGCCGGTCGGGCTGTCGTTCATCGCGACGAAGAATGCGGACGAGACGGTGCTCGGCGCCGGCTATGCCTATGAACAGCGTGCGAACGCCCGCACGGCGCCGCGCTATCTGCCGACCGTCGATACCGCGTCGCCCGCCGACTGAAGCTCGCCGCCGTGGCACTGCGCAGACAGGCCGAACCTCGCCTCGACGTCCGGGTCGAGCCACTGCTGGATATGCGCGACGTCGTCGGCCGCCAGTGGGTCATAGGCGGACGCGGCATAGGCGAAATGCCCCTGCCCCTTGTAGCTGGTGACCGGCATGAACGCGGCGGGCTGCGCGAGCCCGACCGCGGCGGCCAGGTCGGCGACGAACTGGTCGGGTGCCTGGACGAACGCGTCGTAGCTGACCAGCGCGACATTGTGTGCCCGCTGCGGCAATTCGGTCCAGTGCCGGAGCTTGGCCGTCCGCTTGGCGATGCAATTGGCAAAGCGCGCGCCGGTCGCCGGGTCGCGCTCGTGCAGCATCTCGGCGCCCAGCATCGGGTGGCCCGGCTCGATATGATCGACATGCTCGTCCCAATAGCTGTGCCATTCGCTGCGGATGAAGTCTCCGAACGGCTTGGCCTTCAGTTCGGGGTGCGCGTGCCAGGGCTGGCGATGCAGGCTGCGCGCCCAGTCGAACGCGTCGCGCGCGATCACGACGACTAGGCTGTCCTTGGTGAACAATGTCTGCGGCGGCACGAACCAGTGCTTGAACCCGAAATCCTCCGTCAGGCTCACATCCGCCAGGTTCGCGGCGATCGTCTTGGTCACGACGTTGGTCCCGCTGCACCGCTGGCCATAGATCTGGATCCGCTCCAGCGGCACGTCGCCGCGCAGGATGAGGTTCAGCCCAGGGCGGGGCCGGTGCCAGTCGCTCGCTATCGTCATGGGAATTGCGGATAAACGCATAGGCAGCTTTCGCAATTACTTACCGCAAGATCCCCGAGCGACCATCGCGGGGCGACACGCGCGACGTCGCTGTGTATCGGCACGGGCATGACAGCGATCGGCACCATCATCGACGAGACCGGCACGCTCATCCGTGACGGCGGCGCCTTTTATCTGCGTCGCGATCTCGGCGGCCGGTACCAACTGGAACTGCAGCGGACGCCGGTCGACCTGGTCGAGAAGCGCGTGCGGCTGCGAGGGACGCTCGTCGGTGTCGATCTGGTCAGCGCGGACGGCGTCGCCCCTGCGTAATGCCGGTTTGGCGTTCCCTCGCCGCGCCCCGTGATCTACGAGGCGGCATGTTTTTCCGGAAACCTTCATGACCCGTCTTGCCGTGTTCGACTGTGACGGGACGCTCGTCGACAGCCAGGCGAATATCTGCGTCGCGTGCGAGCGTGCGTTCGACAAAGCCGGGCTGATCCCGCCGCCGCGCGCGGACATCCGGCGGATCGTAGGGCTCAGTCTCGTCGAGGCGATGCAGGTGTTGCTGCCGGACGCGGACGACGCGCTGCATCGGTCGCTGGCGGCGGATTATAAGGGTGCGTTCCACGCGATGCGGGCGAGTGGCGAACTGGCCGACGAGCCGTTGTTCGACGGGATCACCGAGGTGCTGGCGACGCTGGCCGAAGACGGCTGGGCGCTGGGTGTCGCGACCGGCAAGTCTGACCGCGGCCTCGCGCATATCCTCGCCGCGCACGGGATCACCGATCGCTTCGTGACGCTGCAGACCGCGGACCGGCACCCGTCGAAGCCAGACCCGGCGATGCTGTTCGCGGCGATCGCCGAAGCCGGCGCGACCGCGCAGACGACCGCGATGATCGGCGACACCAGCTTCGACATGGCGATGGCGAAGGCGGCCGGCGTCCATGCGGTCGGTGTCGCCTGGGGCTATCACGACGTGCACGAGCTGTCGGATGCCGGCGCGGCCGTCGTTGCGGCCACGGTGCCGGACCTGCCGCACCTGGTTGCGCCGCGATGAGCGACGAGGACCGGGTGGCGCAACGGCGCTGGTTCGCGCTGGTCGGGGTGCGGCTGGCCGGGGTCGCGGGCGCGTTGCTCGGGTTGATCCTGATCGCGCGCGCGCATGATCTGGGCCCGAAGATCCTCGGAACGGCGATCGTGCTGTCGGCGATGGCGTTGATCGCGATCGTGCCGCGCAGCCTCGCGCATCGCTGGCGGAGTCCGCCCCGATGAACGGAAACGTCGCATGAAGCGGTTCTGGACAGACGTAGCGATCGATGCCGACCGGGTGGTGACGCTGGACGGCAAGCCGGTGCGGACTCCCGGGCGGCGGCCGCTGGCGTTGCCGACGGATGCGCTCGCCGAGGCGGTGGCGGAGGAATGGCGTGCGGTCGGCGAGACGATCGATCCGCGGACGATGCCGCTGACCGGACTTGCCAATGCGGCGACCGATCCGATCGCGAGCGATCCGGCGCAGTTCGCGGCCCGGCTGGCGGCGTACGGGGAAACCGACCTGCTCTGCTACCGTGCCGACGGCCCGCCGCCGCTGGTCGAGCGGCAGGCCGCATCCTGGGATCCGCTGCTGCGCTGGGCGCGCGCACGCTACGACGTGACGTTCGCGGTGACCGCGGGCGTCATGCACGTCGCGCAACCGCCGGCGACCATCGCGCGACTGAACGACGCGGTTGCGGCGTATGACGATTTTCGGCTGGCCGGGCTGTCGCCGGTGGTGACGCTGACCGGCTCGCTGGTGATAGGACTCGCGCTGATCGAGGGTGAGATCGATGCCGATGCTGCGTGGGGCGCGGCGGGAATCGACGAGGACTGGTCGGTCGAGATGTGGGGCGAGGACTGGCAGGCGACCCAGTTGCGCGAGGCGAAGCGGGCGGAGTTCGAGGTCGGGGTGAAGTTTCTGGGGCTGCTGTAGTCAACGGCGCTTCTGCCCGCCCCCTCATCCGTCACCCCAGCGGAAGCTGGGGTCTCCCGCTTGGCGAGCGCAACGACCCGGAACGGGGAGATCCCAGCTTTCGCTGGGATGAAGGCTTGCTCCGGACGGCTTGCTCCGGACGGCTGCTCCGGACGGCTTGCTCCGGGTGGGGCGGAACTAGCGGGTCAGGCGGCGGATGAAGCCGATCAGGCCGGTCTGGCGCGAGCGCTTCAGGCGTTCCGCGGCCAGGATCGTCTTCACGCCGCGGATGCAGCTGTCGACGTCGTCGTTGACCAGCACGTAATCATAGCCG
>JAYVRZ010000016.1:0-5663 GCA_043775965.1 Sphingomonas sp. | reverse complement strand
TCAGGGGAGCATCATGCGCGAAACCTTCCAGCCGTGCGTCTACATCCTCCACTCCCGCCGCCACGGCACGCTCTACATCGGCGTCACCTCGAATCTGCTCGCAAGGCTGGTTCAGCATCGCGAGGGGTTGATCCCCGGCTTCACTCGCCGGTACGGCATCAAACGTCTCGCCTATTACGAGATGTTCGACACGATGGAGGCCGCAATCGTTCGCGAGAAGCGGCTGAAGGAATGGCGAAGAGCGTGGAAGATCGAGCTGATCGAAGCGCGCAACGAAAATTGGGACGATCTGGGTATCGGTCTCGGGCTGCCCCGCCTGCCCGAACTGACCGAACCCGCCCTGGGAGTATGACGTGACCGAAGACCTGAACCAGATGCGCGACCACATGCTGACGGCGATCGGCGCCGCGTCCGGCCTCGACGCGCTCGACGCGTGCCGGGTCGAGGCGCTCGGCAAGCAGGGCACGATCACGCTGCTCCTGAAGACGCTCGGCAAGATGACGCCGGAAGAACGCCTCGTCCAAGGCCCGCAGATCCAGGGCCTGCGCGAAGCCGTCGCCAACGGTATCGCAGACCGCAAAGCCACGCTCGAACGCGCCGCGCTCGACGCGCGCCTCGCCAGCGAAACGCTCGACATGACGCTCCCCGCCGACGCGGCCCCCGCCGGCACGATCCACCCGGTCAGCCAGGTCATGGACGAACTCGCCGAGATCTTCGCCGACCTCGGCTTCGCGGTCGCGACCGGCCCCGAGATCGAGACCGACTGGCATAATTTCACCGCGCTCAACATCCCCGAGACGCACCCCGCGCGCGCGATGCACGACACCTTTTACCTCCAGCAGGGGATCGATGCGAAGGCCGCCGGCACCGCCGACGAAAAGACGACCTTTTCGCTCCTCCGCACGCACACGTCGCCGGTCCAGATCCGCACGATGCTGAGCCAGAAACCCCCGATCCGCATCATCGCCCCCGGCCGCACCTACCGCTCCGACTCCGACGCGACGCACACGCCGATGTTCCACCAGGTCGAGGGCCTCGTGATCGACAAGGGCATCACGCTCGGCCACCTGAAATGGACGCTCGAGACGTTCGTGAAGGCGTTCTTCGAGCGCGACGACATCGTGCTGCGGATGCGCCCGAGCTACTTCCCGTTCACCGAACCCTCGGTCGAGATCGACGTCGGCTACACGCTGGTGAAGGGCAAGCGAGTCGTCGGCGGCGCCGAGCCCGATGGCTGGCTCGAAATCCTCGGCTCCGGCATGGTCCACCGCAAGGTGATCGAAGCCTGCGGGCTCGACCCCGACGAATGGCAGGGCTTCGCGTTCGGCTGCGGCATCGACCGCCTCGCCATGCTCAAATACGGCATGGACGACCTCCGCCCGTTCTTCGACGGCGATATCCGCTGGCTCAAGCATTACGGCTTCTCGAGCCTAGACGTCCCCACCTTATCCGGCGGAGTCGGCGCATGAGCATCATCGATCGGGAAGCGGGCTCCCTCCGCCACCCCACCCCAACCAACTCCCGTCACCCCAGCGCAAGCTGGGGTCTCCCCGTTGCGATCCCCAGCAACCGCCCCACGAAGATCCCAGCCTGCGCTGGGATGACGGCAGTAGCTGGGATGACGGCAGTAATCGATATGACGGACGCTTTGGCATGAAGTTCACCCTCAGCTGGCTCAAGCAGCACCTCGAAACCACCGCCACGCTCGACCAGATCGTCGAGGCGCTCACCCGCATCGGCCTCGAAGTCGAAGGCGTCGAGAACCCCGGCGAAAAGCTCGCCGCGTTCAAGATCGCCAAGATCCTCACCGCCGAACGCCACCCGCAGGCCGACAAGCTCCAGGTCCTGACGGTCGACGCCGGCAACGGCCCGCTCCAGGTCGTCTGCGGCGCCCCCAACGCCCGCGCCGGCCTCATCGGCGTGTTCGGCGCGCCCGGTGCCTACGTCCCCGGCCTCGACGTGACGCTCAAGCTCGCCAGCATCCGCGGCGTCGAATCCAACGGCATGATGTGCTCGACGCGCGAGCTGGAACTCGGCGAGGATCACGACGGCATCATCGAACTCCCCGAAGACGCGCCGATCGGTACGCCGTACCCCGACTATGCCGGCCTCACCGACCCGGTCATCGACGTCGCGATCACGCCCAACCGCCAGGACTGCATGGGCGTCCGCGGCATCGCCCGAGATTTAGCGGCAGCGGGTTTAGGCACGCTGACTCCGCTGGTCATTCCCAACCCCGCCGTCATCCCCGCGGAGGCGGGGACCCAAGGTGCGGCAAGCGCGGACGGTGAGTTGGATTCCCGCCTTCGCGGGAATGACGGACGTGGGGCCGGGCCGGACGTCCGTACCGATGACCCCGAAGGCTGCCCCGCCTTCTACGCCCAAACCGTCACCGGCGTGACCAACGGCGAGTCCCCCGAGTGGATGCGCCGCAGCCTCATGGCGATCGGCCAGAAGCCCATCTCCGCGCTCGTCGACATCACCAACTATCTGATGATCGACCTTGGCCGCCCCTTGCACGTCTACGACCGCGCGAAACTCTCCGGCGGCCTCATCGCGCGGAAAGCCAAGCCCGGTGAACAGGTCGTCGCGCTCAACGGCAAGACCTACACGCTCGACGACAGCATGACCGTCATCGCCGACGACGTGGCCGTGCACGACATCGGCGGCATCATGGGCGGCGAGCATTCGGGCGTCTCGGCGGACACCACCGACGTGCTGATCGAATGCGCCTATTTCGACCCCGACCATATCGCGCGTACCGGCCAGAAGCTCACGCTCACCTCCGACGCGCGCAGCCGGTTCGAACGCGGTGTCGATCCCGCCTTCCTCGAAGACGGCCTCGCGATCGCCACCGCACTCGTGCTCCACATCTGCGGCGGCACGGCCAGCGAAGTCACGCGTTCGGGCGAACCCCCGCTCGAACCCCGCGTCGTGCACTACGACCCACGCCTGTCAGCAGACCTAGGTGGCCTCCACGTCGCCCCCGAATGCCAGGCGCGCACGCTGTTGTCGCTCGGCTTCACGATCGGCGCGATCAAATCCGCCGACGCGTTCAGCGACGCGCTGTTCTCGACGATCGAGGGCAAATGGCCGGTGACGATCCCGACTTGGCGCCGCGACGTCGACGGCCCCGCCGACCTGGTCGAGGAAGTCGTCCGCATCGAAGGCATCGACTCGATCCCCTCGACGCCGCTCCCGCGCATGCCCGGCGTCGCCAAGCCGACCGCAACCCCCGAGCAGAAGCTCGAACGCAGGGCGCGCAGAGCGGCCGCCGCCCGTGGCCTCGACGAGGCGGTGACGTGGAGCTTCCTCTCCGACGCCGAAGCCGCTCCCTTCGGCGGCGGCGCCTGGACGCTCGCCAACCCGATCAGCGAAGACCTCAAGGTCATGCGCCCCTCGCTGCTTCCCGGTCTCCTCGCCGCGACCGGCCGCAACCTCAAGCGCGGCGCGCAGACGGTACGCCTGTTCGAGATCGGCCGCCGGTATCTCGCCGAGGCCGAGCGCCCCACGCTAGGCGTAGTCCTCGCCGGCGACCGCCGCGCGAGGGGTTGGCGTGAAGGCAAGGCTGCGAGCTTCGACGCCTATGACGCCAAGGCCGAAGCGATTGCGCTTCTCGCCGCATCAGGCGCGCCGGTCGATAACCTGCAAGTCATGCCTGTCCTGAGCGCAGCCGAAGGAGGGGAGGCGGGCGACGCGTGGCATCCCGGCCAGTCGGGCACGCTTCGCCTTGGCCCGAAGACGGTGCTGGCAAGCTTCGGCATGCTCCATCCGTCGGTGCTCAAGGCGTTCGACCTCGACGGCGCGGTTGCCGCGGTCGAAGTCTACCTCGACGCGATCCCGCCCAAGCGCGCCACCGGCTTTGCCCGCCCGGCCTACACGCCGCCTGCGCTCCAGGCCGTGCGCCGCGACTTTGCCTTCCTCGTGCCGGCCGCGCTCGCCACCGACACGCTGGTCCGCGCGGTGAAGGGTGCCGACAAGGCCGCGATCGTCTCGGCCCGCGTGTTCGACGTGTTCACTGGGCAAGGCGTCGAAGAGGGTCACAAGTCGGTCGCGGTCGAGATCGTCCTGCAACCCACCAACAAGAGCTTCACCGACGAGGAACTGAAGGCGGTAGCCGACAAGGTGGTAGCGGCGGCGGCCAAGCAAGGCGCAAGCCTCCGCGTCTAACATGCCCTCACCCTTCCCACGGCCAAGCGGCCGCGGGCCCCTTCCCTCTCCCCACAGGGGAGAGGGAGAGACGCCGAAGGCGGCGAGGGTGAGGGCACGGGGGGCGATCAGCGCCCCAACACCACCCCGGCGAAGGCCGGGGCCCAGTTGGGGAACAGATGTAACGGCGGACGGCCCTTCGTTACTTCGACCTTCCCAACTGGGCCCCGGCCTCCGCCGGGGTGGTGCCGTGGGTGGAGGTACCGCGGGTGGTAGCACCGCAGGCGATGCGGTGAGCGTTTCACCGACTCACGCGTTTGAAGCTTCCGGAAGGAACCCCATGACCGACCTGATCACCATCGCCACCGACCACCTCACAGCGCAGATCAACCCCCACGGCGCCGAACTCACCCACCTCCGCGACGCCGACGGCCGCGAGCTCATGACCAACGCCGACCCGGCCTATTGGACCGGCCACGCGCCGATCCTCTTCCCGGTCGTCGGCCGCCCCTATCGCGACGTCATCCGCGTCGACGGCACCGAGTATCCGATGAAGCAGCACGGCTTTGCGCGTCACGCGATGTTCGCGGTGGTCGACACCGCGCCCGGCAGCGTCACCTTCCGTCTCACCGATAGCGCCGACACGCGTATCCATTATCCTTTCGCGTTCGTGCTCGAGATCACCTACCGGATCGACGTGGCGACGCTGACGGTCGACGTCGCGATCCGGAACACCGGCACCGGCATGCTCCCCGCCAGCTTCGGCTTCCACCCCGCCTTCGCCTGGCCGCTACCGTATGGCGAGCCCCGCGCCGACCACCGCATCGTCTTTGCCGCAGACGAGCCCGATGCGCTCCGCATGATCGCCGCCGACGGCACGATCGCCGAAGGCGAGCGCCCTTCGCCATTGTCGGGCCGCACGCTGGCCCTGCGCGACGAATTGTTCGCGAAGGATGCGCTGGTCTGGGACTCGGTCCGCTCCGACGCCGTCACCTACGGCGCCGAGACCGGCCCGCAGCTGAAGATCGCCTTCCCCGACACGCCCAAGCTCGGCATCTGGACCAAGCCCGGCGCAGCCTATGTCTGCGTCGAGCCCTGGCACGGCATCGCCGATCCCGAAGGCTATACCGGCGACTACCGCGACAAGCCCGGCGTGTTCGAGATCTCGGCTGGTGACACGAAGCGCATCGAGATGAGCGTGACGCTGGTGGCCACCACCCGCTAACCACAAACACTGTTCTCCCGCGAAAGCGGGAGGCCAGGGTCTCAAGCGTTACCGCCCGTTACCCTGGACCCCCGCCTTCGCGGAGGAACGGAGAGTGCGGGAGAGGCTGCTTCGGACGAGCACCATTGCCAGCGCCCCCTGTCCTCCAAGACCCACATCTGCCAAGAGCGCGCATCCTCTTTTCCCGAGCCGGTCGCCCGCGCTCCCCGGACCTCATCATGACCCAATTTCCCCGCCGCACCTTCGCGATCATCTCGCATCCCGATGCCGGCAAGACCACGCTCACCGA
>JAYVRZ010000015.1:0-24155 GCA_043775965.1 Sphingomonas sp. | reverse complement strand
TCATGCCGAGGTGATCGCGCACAGGGTGGGCGAGCCGTTCGGGACGCTGGTGCTGGCGATCGCTGTCACGGTGATCGAGGTCTCGCTGATCGTCTCGCTGATGCTCTCCAATCCAGGTGATTCGGCGACGCTGGCGCGCGATACGGTGTTCGCGGCGATCATGATCATCCTCAATTTCATCATCGGGCTCTGCCTGCTCGCGGGCGCGGTGCGGCATCATGAGCAGCGCTTCACGTTGAAGGGCATGAGCGCCGCACTCGGCGTGCTCGCGGCGATGGCGGTGCTGTCGCTGGTCCTGCCGAACTACACCTCGTCGACCGACGGGCCGACCTACGCGCCGTCGCAATTGCTGTTCGTCGCGGTCGTCTCGCTGATTCTCTACGGGACGTTCGTGCTGGTCCAGACCGTCCGCCACCGCGATTATTTCCTGCCCGCGACCGACGACAAGGACGATCACGCCGCGCCACCATCGGGTCGCGCTACGGGCATCGCCTTCGCCGCGCTGCTCGTGGCGCTGGTGTCGGTGGTGCTGCTCGCGAAGACGCTGTCGCCGACGATCGAGGCCGCGGTACTCGGTGCCGGCCTACCGCTGACCGTGGTGGGCGTGGTGATCGCAGCGCTGGTGCTCGCGCCTGAAAGCCTTGCCGCCTACAAGTCGGCAAGGCGCAATCGGCTGCAGACCAGCCTCAACCTCGCGCTCGGCTCCGCGCTGGCGACAATCGGGCTGACTATCCCCAGCGTGGCGATCGTGTCGCTGGTGCTAGATCTGCCGATCGCGCTCGGGATCGATGCGAAGAGCATGACTCTGCTCGCGCTGTCGCTGTTCGTAGCGACGCTGTCGCTGGGCACCGGGCGGACGACGGTGTTGCAGGGCGTGGTCCACCTCGTGATCTTTGCGGCGTATCTGTTCACGACGGTCGTGCCGTAAGCTCAGGGGCCTTGCGTCGCGAGATAGGCGATGACGGCGGCGCGGTCCTTCGGGTCGGGGATGCCGGCGAATGCCATCGTCGTGCCGGGAACCATGCGGCGCGGGTTGGTGAGCCAGCGATCCATGCGCGTCGCGTCCCAGTTGCCGCCGAGTGCCTTCAGGCCGGCGGTGTAGGAGAAGCGCGGGCGTCGCTCGCCGATCGGTCCGCCCATCACGCCGTAGAGGTTGGGGCCGTCGGTGTCGGTGGCATCGCGGCCGATCGTGTGACACGCGGTGCAGCGCTGGAACACGCGCTTGCCGTCGGCGATCTGGTCGCCTGCGGCGGTCGGACCCGAGCTGCATCCGGCCAGCGCGAGAGCCAGCAGAACCCAGGCCGCGACCTTCATCGCTTTTGACGCGCCGCCAAGGCGAGACCCGCGGCGATCTGCATCACCGCGTAGAGCCGCCGGCGACCGGGGCGATCGACGAACGGTGCGACGAGCTTCTCGGTGCCGAGCGCGTTTTCCTTCCAGAGGTCGACATGGCGACGCGGCTGGAGGAGGCCGATCAGGCCGTCGCCGACCATGAAGATCGCCGCCATTTCCGCAGCCCGCGCGGGCCACCTGTTCTCCTGCGAACGCAGGAGTCCAGGGTCACGTGCGCTGGTGCTTGTTGCTCCTGGGCAACCGCGTTCGCGGGGGAACGGTGATGCGTCGCTCATTGGGGCTTACCCTTCGCGGCCTGCGCGGATTTCCACGCTGCGGCCTCTTCCTGCGCGACACTCCGCCGCAGGACGAGCGCATCCGGATCGATCACGACGTGCGCGCCGGCCGGCACCGACATGCTCGCCTTGCCGCCGGTCATCGGCACCGTCCGGATCCTGCCGTCGACCTCCACCTGCACCGGCAGCGGGAAGGGGCCGTTGCCGGGCACCTTCCACGCCAGCGACAGCGTATTCCCGGTGCGCGTCTCGACCAGTTCGGGGAGCGCGGCCTGGCGGAGATAGACGTCGAAGAACCAGCGGTAATCCTTGCCCGTGACCTTGCGTACCAGCCCTTCATATTCCTTCGTCGACCCGAACCGCGGCGCGAAATTGCCCGGCTTGGGATCCGAGCGGCCGTACACCGCCAACCGCGTGACATCGAAGAACGCCTTGTCGCCGATCAGGCTGCGCAGCGTGTGGAGCATCCACGAGCCCTTGTAGTAGATGTCCTGCCCCGCGCCGCCCTTGTCGAGCTCGTACACCTCTTCCTCGGTGGTCACGCGCTGCTGCGTGATCGGCTTGAGGTTCAGAATCGAGGTCCGCTCGGTCTGCAGCATCGCTGCGTAGCGCGCACGTCCCTCTCGCCACTGGCCGTAGAGCGGCTGCATGTAGGTGCCATAGCCCTCGTGCAGCCAGTAATCGTCCCAGTTGGCGGCGGTCAGCTGGTTGCCGAACCACTCGTGCGAGAATTCATGCTGGAACAGCCAGTCGAACCCCTCGGGCGCCTTGGCATACTCGTTGCCATAGGCATTGATCGTCTGGTGCTCCATGCCCTTATGCGGCGTCTCGACCACGCCGAGCTTCTCGTCGCCGAACGGGTAGGGCCCGATCATGCTTTCGAAGAAATCGAGCGTCGGCGCGAACTCCGCGAACAGCTTTTCGGCCTGCACCTTCTCGCCCGGCAGATACCAGTAATACATCGGGATGCTGTTGCCGAAGCGGCTCTTGTACGTGCCGCTGATCTCCTCGTACGGCCCGACGTTGAGCGCGATGCCATAGGTGTTGGGATGCTTGGCGCGCCAGTTCCACGTCGTCCGGCCATCGGCGAGCGTATCGACGCCGAGCAGCACGCCGTTCGACGGCGCCTTCAGCCCCTTCGGTACGGTGATGTGCAGCGTCACCAGCGCGGGCTCGCCCGTCGGGAAATCGAGACACGGCCAGAACAGGTCGCAGCCATAGCCTTCAGCGGTCGTCGCGAACCACGTGCGGCCGTCGGGTGTCTTCGACCAGACCATCCCGTCATCCCACGGCGCCTTCACCGCGACGTGCGGCGTGCCGCCATAGGTGATCTTCGCGGTGACCTTGCCGCCCGCCGCGACCGGCTTGGGCAGCGTGATCGTCAGCCGTCCCTCGGGATTGCTCCAGCTTGAGGGTGCGAGCGGCACTTCGTCGATCGCGATCGCGCTGACCGGCAGATTGCGGTCGAGGTCGATCGGCAGGCGGGTGAGGGGGGCTTTTGCGGTAAATACCAGCGTCGCCACACCGTTGAGGCTCTCCGTCTCAGGCAGCACCTCGAACGCGAGATCGGCGCTGTCGAACTGGAGTGCGGTCTGTTCGGGCGTCAGCACACCTCCGGAGCGCTGCGTCTGCGCGGTGATCGTGGGTTCGCCCTTCTTCGGTAGCGGAGCGGCAGCGAGAAGCGCGATGGCGCTGGCGGTGAGGAAAAGGCGTGCAATCATGCACCGCGTTCTCGCGCGACGATCAAGGCGACACAAGTCCCCCTCCGTGCCTCCGTCTTGCCGGACTCGTTCCGGCATCCACCGTTCCGCACGCTCGATAGACGTGAGTTCGCGGAACCGTGGACCCCGGGACAGGTCCGGGGTGACCGGGTCTTCGCGGCATCGCTTCGGACCGGATCGTACCGATCCCACCGCCAACCAATTGATGGACGGTTCATCCTCACCATATAAGCGGTAGATTATGCCCCCATGCAGGCACCCACCGGAGCGTTCATGACCCAGTACCCCGTCCTTCCCCTTCGCGACATTGTCGTCTTCCCGCATATGATCGTGCCGCTGTTCGTCGGCCGCGATAAGTCCGTCGCCGCGCTCGAAGCGGCGATGGCGGCGGACAAGGAGATCTATCTCGTCGCGCAGGTCGATCCTGCCGAGGACGATCCGTCGCGCGACGATCTGTATTCGATGGGCGTCACCGCGACTGTGTTGCAGCTGCTGAAGCTCCCCGACGGCACCGTCCGCGTGCTGGTCGAGGGCAAGCAGCGTGCGACGCTGGAGACGCTGGACGAATCGGGCGAGTTCCTGACCGCGACGGTCGAGCCGGTCGCCGACGCCGAAGTCGAAGGCCCGGAGCTGATCGCGCTGATGCGCACGGTGGTCGACCAGTTCGAGAACTACGCCAAGCTCAACCGCAAGCTCTCGTCGGAGACGACCGTCCAGTTGTCGGAGATCGACGAGGCCTCGAAACTGTCCGATGCGGTGATCGCCAACGTCCAGATCAAGGTCGCCGAGAAGCAGGCGATCCTGATGGAGACCAACCCGTCGAAGCGCCTGGAAATGGCGATGACGGCCATGGAGGGCGAACTGGGCGTCCTGCAGGTCGAGAAGAAGATCAAGAGCCGCGTCAAGCGCCAGATGGAGAAGACGCAGCGCGAATATTATCTCAACGAGCAGTTGAAGGCGATCCAGCGCGAGCTCGGCAACGAGGGTGACGAAGGCGAAGGCGACGAGATCGCCGAGCTGACGCAGAAGATCGCGACGCTCAAGATGAGCAAGGAAGCGCGCGGCAAGGCCACCGCCGAGTTGAAAAAGCTCAAGACGATGGCGCCGATGAGCGCCGAGGCGACCGTCGTACGCAACTATCTCGACGTGCTGCTCGGGCTCCCCTGGGGCAAGAAGTCGAAGATCAAGAAGGACATCGCCGCTGCGCAGGTGACGCTGGACGAGGATCATTACGCGCTCGAGAAGGTCAAGGACCGGATCGTCGAGTATCTCGCGGTGCAGGCGCGCACCAACAAGCTCAAGGGGCCGATCCTGTGCCTCGTCGGTCCTCCGGGCGTCGGCAAGACCTCGCTCGGCAAATCGATCGCGAAGGCTACGGGGCGCGAGTTCATCCGCCAGTCGCTCGGCGGCGTGCGTGACGAAGCCGAGATTCGTGGGCATCGTCGCACCTATATCGGCTCGCTGCCGGGCAAGATCGTCACCAACCTGAAGAAGGCTGGCACGTCGAATCCGCTGTTCCTGCTCGACGAGATCGACAAGCTCGGCCAGGATTTCCGGGGCGATCCGGCTTCGGCACTGCTCGAAGTGCTCGACCCGGAACAGAACGGCAAGTTCCAGGATCATTATCTGGAGGTCGATATCGACCTGTCGGACGTGATGTTCGTCTGCACCGCGAATACGCTCAACCTGCCCCAGGCGCTGCTCGACCGCATGGAGATCATCCGTCTCGAGGGCTATACCGAGGACGAGAAGGTCGAGATCGCCGAGCGGCATCTGGTCGAGAAGCAGATCGAGGCACATGGCCTCAAGCCGGGTGAGTTCACGCTGACGCAAGAGGGGCTTCGCACGCTGATCCAGCAGTACACGCGCGAAGCCGGCGTCCGGACGCTCGAGCGCGAGATCGCCAAGCTGTGCCGCAAGGTCCTGCGCCAGATTCTGGAGAACAAGACGACCGGCGTCACGATCACGCCCGAGAACATCGGCGAATATGCCGGCGTGCAAAAATATCGCCATGGGCTGAGCGAGACGGAGCACCAGATCGGTGCGGTGACCGGCCTCGCCTGGACGGAAGTCGGCGGCGAGCTGCTGACGATCGAGAGCGTCACGGTTTCGGGCAAGGGCGCCGCCAAGCTGACGGGCACGCTCGGCGACGTGATGAAGGAGTCGATCGAGACCGCGTTCAGCTATGTGAAGGCACGCGCCCCGAGCTACGGAATCAAGCCGTCGCTGTTCAACCGCAAGGATATTCACATCCATCTGCCCGAGGGTGCGACGCCCAAGGACGGTCCGTCGGCTGGCGTGGGGATCGTGACCTCGATCGTTTCGACGATGACCGGTGTGCCGGTGCGGCGCGAGGTGGCGATGACCGGCGAGGTGACGCTGCGCGGTCGCGTGCTGCCGATCGGTGGGCTCAAGGAGAAGCTGCTCGCCGCGCTGCGCGGGGGCATCGAGACGGTGCTGATCCCGGCGGAGAATGAGAAGGACCTCGCGGAGATCCCGGCGAACATCAAGGCGGGGCTGAAGATCATTCCCGTGTCGCACGTCGATGAAGTACTCCGGTTGGCGCTGACCGAGCCGCTCGTGGCGATCGAATGGACGGATGCGGATGAGCTGGCGGCACTGCCGCCGGCACCGATCGCACCGGTCGGGGGTGGCCTTCACCACTGATCCAGGTTTGGATTCAATCGATAAAATGCGGCGGTTTCGTTTGACAGCAGACGGAGCCGCCGCATTATTGCGCGCTGACGGCGGCCGCGGGCGTATCGCGACCGAATCGATATTTTCCGGGGGATAAAATGAACAAGCAGGAGCTGATCGCGACGGTCGCCGATACCTCGGGTCTGGTGAAGGCCGACGCGATCAAGGCAGTCGAGGCGGTGTTCGAGGCGATCGAAGCATCGTTGAAGAAGGGCGACGAGGTTCGCCTGGTCGGGTTCGGGACGTTCTCGATCTCGAAGCGTAAGGCGTCGACGGGCCGTAACCCCCGCACCGGCGAGCCGATGACGATCAAGGCCTCGACCCAGCCCAAGTTCAAGGCCGGCAAGGGCCTGAAGGACGCGGTCAACTAGCACCGGCGTCGATAGGGGCTGGACAGGCGGACGGGGTCTGCCTAATGGCCCGCTTCCGAACGAGTTTCGGGCGCGTAGCTCAGTGGTAGAGCACACCCTTCACACGGGTGGGGTCGCTGGTTCAATCCCAGCCGCGCCCACCAGATCATACGCCGGTCTCTTCGTACGAAGGGGCCGGCGTTGCTTTTTCTGGCGCGCACGAACCGCCGTCATTCCCGCGGAGGCGGGAACCTATACACTCAAGGACGAGCGATCGACGCGTGACGTTCGCCAGTATGGATCCCCGCCTGCGCGGGGATGACAATTATTGGCGGTAGGTTCCCGGCCTCGGCTGCCGACCAAGCTCACCTCCCGACCAAACATGACATCTTCTTCATTAGGCTCATTCGTTCGATCGAACTAGACGCCGCGCGTGGTCCAGTCCCGACTCCTAGACATCGCGATCAGCGAATTCGGTGCCAAAGGCCTTGAAGGGGCAAGTACGCGGGGAATCGCGGCCGCGGCAGGGACGGCGATGTCCTCGATCACCTATCATTACGGCGGCAAGGAGGGCTTGTACCTCGCCGCCGCCGACCGGATCGCGGATCGCATGTCTGCGGTGATGGGCGATCCGCTCGAACTCGCGCACGAGATCGCCAGCGACGACGCACCGGGTGCACGCGCACAGATCCACCGCATTCTCGGCCGGCTCGCAGACAAGATGGCCAGCGCGGAGAGCGCCGACTGGACGCTGTTCGTGCTGCGCGAGCAGATGAACCCGGGCGAGGCGTTCGAGCGGATCTACAGCGGCGTGATGGGCCAGATGGTGCGCAAGCTCGGCGATCTCGTCTGTGTCGCGACTGGCCATGCCCAGGTCCGCGCGGCGCGGATCGCGACGATCACCTTGATGGGACAAGTCATCACGCTACGCGCCAGCCGTGCGACCTGCCTCAAGTTGCTCGAGCGCGAGACGCTCGAGCCCTCCGACATCGTCGAAATCAAGGCGCGGATCGACGCCAACATCGACGCAATCCTCGATTCGATGCGTGCTGCAGAACAGGGCCAGGCATGACCGACCAGACCAAAGACCATCCCGGCAACGACCATGAGGACGAAGGCCGTAAGGACGATCCGAAGGGCGAGGACCAGCGGCCCGAAGACCAGGACGATTCGTCCGACGACGAAGATTCTAAGGACGACGACAAGCCGTCCGTCTTCAAGAAGCCGCTGTTCTGGATCATCCTGGTCGTGGTCGTCGCCGCTCTCGTGATCGGCGGCGTATTCTACTGGCTGCACGCGCGGCAGTTCGAGTCGACCGACGATGCGTTCGTCGACACGCACATCGTCCGGCTCGCGCCGCAGGTCGCGGGGACGCTGGTGCAGGTCGCCGACATCGACAACCGCCACGTCGAGGCCGGGCGTCTGCTCGCGGTGATCAAGGCGTCGGGACGCGATGCCCAGGTTGCCGAGGCGCAGGCCAACGAGGAGCAGGCGCGCGCGCAATATGCGCAGGCGCAGGCGCAGGTCACCGCCGCCGAGGCGCAGCGTCAGCAGGCCGCGGCGCAGGCCCGCGTGCCGCTCGCCGCCGCGATCAAGGCACAGCAGGACCTTGCGCGCTACGAGGCGTTGCTGCGGCTCGATCCCAATGCGGTCGCCGGGCAGCAGCTCGACCAGGCGCGCTCGACCGCACGCCAGACCGCCGCCGATGCCGCCGCCGCCCGCGAGCAGATCGATACGGCGACGGCGCAGATCGCGGTTGCGCGGAAGCAAGTCGGTGCGGCCAGGTCGGTGATCGATGCCAAGCGCGCGCAGGTCGATCAGGCCAATGTCAGCATCAGCGATCTGCGCCTGACCGCGCCGGTCGCGGGGCAGGTGGTCAACCGCTCGGTCAATATCGGTTCGTATGTCGCACCGGGGACGCAGCTGATGGCGATCGTCCCGGACACGATGTGGGTGACGGCGAACTTCAAGGAAACGCAGCTCACCCTGATGAAGATCGGCCAGCCGGTCGACATCCATGTCGATGCGTATCCCGGCGTCGAGTTCAAGGGTCATGTCGACTCGATCCAGCGCGGCGCGGGCCAGGCGTTCGCTTTGCTCCCCCCGCAGAACGCGACCGGCAACTACGTCAAGGTCGTCCAGCGCGTTCCCGTACGGATCATGTTCGACGCCAAGAACGGCCCCGATCCCAAGCGCTATCCGATCGGCCCCGGCATGTCGGTGGTGCCGACGGTCAAGGTGCGCTGAGGTGGCCAAGGCTGCCTCCAAGCCCGGGGCTAAGGCAGACGCGGGCGGCGGCCACACATGGTCGCCGAGCCGGTCGGCCGCAGGCAAGTACAGCCCGTGGCTGATCGTCGCGATCATCTCGATCCCGACCTTCATGGAGGTGCTCGACACCTCGATCGCCAACGTCGCGCTCGATCATATTTCGGGCGGGCTGTCGATCACGACCGACCAGGCGACCTGGGTGCTGACCAGCTACCTCGTCGCCAACGCGATCGTCATCCCGATCTCGGGCTGGCTGTCGGACGCGATCGGGCGGAAACGCTATTTCCTGATGTCGATCGCGCTGTTCACGCTCGCATCCCTGCTGTGCGGCCTCGCGCCGAACATCGGGACGCTGGTGGTCGCGCGCGTGCTGCAAGGCATCGGCGGTGGTGGTCTCGCCCCGGTCGAACAGTCGATCCTCGCCGACACCTTCCCGCCCAAGCAACGCGGCATGGCGTTTGCCGCGTTCGCGATCGTCGTCGTCGTCGGCCCCGTGCTCGGGCCGACGCTGGGCGGCTACATCGTCGAATATTCGAGCTGGCACTGGGTGTTCTTGATCAACGTGCCGGTGGGCATCCTCGCCTGGTTCCTGGTCGATGTCTTCGTCGACGAGCCGGACCAGGTGAAAAAAGACCGCGACGAGCGCTTCAAGAACGGTCTGACGATCGACTATGTCGGAGTCGCCCTGGTCGCATTGGGTCTGGGCTTCCTCGAACTGACATTCGATCGCGGTGAGCGCGAGGATTGGTTCGCCAGCGGCTTCATCGTCATGTCGGCGATCATCGCCGCGGTGTCGCTGATCAGCCTCGTCATCTGGGAGCTGAACCACAAGGATCCGGTGGTCGACTTGAAGTTGATGAAGAACCGCAACTTCGCGCTGACGATCGGCGTGATGGGCGTCACCGGCATGATCCTGTTCGGCACGACCCAGCTGATCCCGCAGATGCTGCAACAGGTGCTCGGCTACAGCTCGCTCGATGCCGGGCTCGCGCTGACCGCCGGTGGGCTCGCGACGCTGGTGATGGTGCCGTTCGCGGGCAGGCTGAGCGGCGTGATCGACGTCCGCTTCCTGCTGTTCCCGGCGTTGCTGGTGCAGGCGTTCGCGCTGTGGAACATGAGCCATCTGACTGCGGACATCGCGTTCTCCGACGCGGCGTTCGCACGGCTGTTCCAGGCGATGGCGCTGCCGTTCCTGTTCGTGCCGATCAACGCGATCGCCTATGTCGGGCTCAAGCAGACGCAGACGGCGCAGGCCTCGAGCCTGCTCAACGTGTCGCGCAATCTCGGCGGGACGATCGGCATCTGTTTCGCGCAGACGCAGCTCGCGACCGGCCTGCAGCGGCACCAGTCGGAACTGACGCAGACCCTCAACCCGCTCGATCCGAACTATAACGACTGGATGGAGAAGGCGGCGAGCGCGTTCGGCGGGCAGGGCGATCCGACCACGACGCCGCTCGCCGTGCTCTACAGCCAGATGCAGCGGCAGGCGACGATGCTCGCATTCCTCGACGTGTTCCGCGCGATGATGGTGGTCGTGCTGTGTGTCGCGCCACTGGTTTTGTTCATGCGCTCCGGCAAGACCGGCAGCGCCCCCTCGGGAGGGATGCATTGATGCGTGCGCGGTTTTCGCTCTTTGGAGCAGCGCTGCTCGCCGGCTGTACGGTCGGCCCCGACTATGTGGCGCCCGAGATGCCGGTGCCGCCTGCGTTCGTCGGGCCGCAGCAGGCCCCCGCGAGTGCTGGCGTCGGGGCGGCGGTCGATCCGGCCCGCTGGTGGTCGGCGTTCGGTGATCAGCAATTGGACGGCCTCGTCGAGCGCGCGCTGAAGGGCAATCCCGACATCGCCATCGCTGCCTCGCGCGTGCGGCAGGCGCGGCTGCAGGAGATCGTCGCGCGGTCGCAAGGCTTGCCGAGTGTCAACGCCAGCGCCTCTCCCAGCCACGTAGAGTTCAGCAAGAACGCCGGCCTCTCCTCGATCGCCCGCGCGTTCAGTGGCGGTACGGGAGCCGGCGACACCGGCTCGACCGGCGGCATTGCCCTGCCCGGCAGCGGGATCACGACCTACTCGGTTGGCTTCGATGCAAGCTGGGAGCTCGACCTGTTCGGCGGCGTCCGCCGCAGTACCGAAGGTGCGCGTGCACGGACCGAGGCTGCGGTCTGGTCGAAGCGCGACGCGGCGGTGACGTTGGCGGCGGAGGTCGCGCAGGCCTATTTCGCGCTTCGGCTCGATCAGGCGCAGCTCGCGACGATCGAAAGTGAGATCTTCAACCAGCAACGGGCGCTGACGATCGCCGGCAACATCGCCAAAGTCGGATTAGTGCCGCCGATCGACGTCACGCGCCAGCGTGCGTCGATTACCTCGACGCAGGCGCGTGCGGAACCAGTCCGCGCAGACATCGACGTGCGGATGCATGCGCTGGCAATCCTGCTTGGCGAGCCGCCGGCAACTCTGATGACGGAACTCGCCCAACCCGCGAACGCGCCGCTGGGGGTGCCGACGATCCCGGCGGGGCTACCGTCGGAACTGTTGCGCCGTCGCCCCGACATCCGCGCGGCGGAGCGCGACCTGGCCGCCTCGACCGCGGACATTGGCGTGGCCGTTGCCGACATGTATCCCAAGTTCAGCCTGACGGGCATGAGCCAGCTGATATCGACCGCGCTCGGGAATCTGTTTTCGGGCGACAGCCTGCAGTTGACCGCGAGCGGCGCGGCGCAGTTTCCATTGCTCGACTGGGGCCGTCGCAAGTCGACCGTGAAGTCGCGCGAGGAGGATCGCACGCAGGCGTATCTCCGCTATCGCTCGACCGTGTTGCAGGCGTTGCGCGACGTGGAAGACCCGCTGACACAGATCGCCGCCGAGCGTCGGCGGAACGCCGCGCTGCAACGTGCGGTGGTCGATGCGCAGAGCAGTGCAAAGGCGGCGGAGTCGCAGTATCGCACCGGCTTCGTCGCACAGGATACGTTGCTTAATGCGGAGACGGACGTGCTGTCGGCGCGTGAGCAGCTGGTGGCGAGCGATGCACAGTTGCGGCAGCTGACGGTGGCGCTGTTCAAGGCACTGGGCGGCGGTTGGGAGCAGGCGGAGTAAGGTTCGCTACCCTTCGCTGTCGCCGCTACCTGCGCTGTTGTTCTCCCGCGAAGGCGGGAGCCCAGTCTGGGCTCCCGCCTTCGCGGGAGAACAAAGTAGCAGGGAAGGGCGCCTGCGAGCTACAACACCACCCCGGCGAAGGCCGGGGCCCAATTGGGAAACGTCGGTAACCTAGGTGTGCACTTCACCAATGCGACCTAGCCAATTGGGCCCCGGCCTTCGCCGGGGTGGTAGTCTTTTCAGCAGGTGCTTTCAGCGAGTAGTCGTCAAGTCACAAAACAGGGGCAGCCTCACGCCGCCCCGCACCCTCACTTCTTCTTGTTCTTCCGCGCCGCATACTTGGCGTCACGGATCGCCTTCTTCTCCGCGTCGGTCATCTCTACCTTGGCCTCGGCCTCGCGCTTCTTCGCTGCCGCGGCTTCTGCCTCGGCCTTCTTCGCGGCCTTGGCCTCGTCCTCTGCCGCACGCTTGGCAGCGCGCTTCTCGCGCTCGGCAAGTTCCTTGGCTTCGCGCGCGGCGAGGCGCTCGGCGACGACCGCCTCGTCGATCGGAGGCTTGGCGCGCAGTGCCTCGAGTGCCTTTTGCTTGGCGGCGGCTGCGCTGCTCGTGCGGTCCTGGAAACTGGGGTCCTTGAAAGAGGCCATTGTCGTCGAATAATCCTGTAATGATGGTCTGGCCGCACGAACGCAGGAATGCGTTTGCGGTGACTCTGGCAGCGCCTGTAAATCATCGCGCGCCGGATCGGAAGAGATGTGTTCGCAAGGCACGATTTCAACCCGCCGGCCGGCTAGGTGTCATCGAACTGTCATATCATAGTCACGAAGACGTCATCCGAATCGCATCGTAGCGTCACGCAGCCAGCCTAGTCGCCCAGTCGAGGTCGGCAGGGGGGAGCCTGAGTCGATCCATCAGATCAACGATCCGACCGGGAGTCTTCCGAATGACCATCACGCACGCGCCCCTCTTCAAGCGCTTCGGCCTCGTCCTGCTCGCCGGCACTGCCAGCCTCGCCCTGTCGGCGTGCGACGGTGCGGACAGCGTCGCGTCGCCGGGCAAGGGCGTGATCGTCGTGCCGGGGACGCCGACGCCGAGCCCCACGCCGACCCCGACGCCCACGCCGAGCACCGGAACGCCCGCGACGTCGTGCCCCACCGGCACCACCGACGTCGGCATCCTCGGCACCTACCGCTCGTGCCGCCTGCCGTCGCTGATCACCTCTGCGCTCAGCCTCCCGAAGGTCGCGGGCGTTGCGTACGAGATCAACGGCCGCGTCGATGTCGGTGTCGACATCGGCGGTGCGGGCAGCGCACCGGGCGGCATCGCCACGACGCTGACGATCGCCGCGGGGTCGCTGATCTACGCGAACACCACCAACGCCGATAACGACTATATGGTCGTCAATCGCGGTTCCAAGCTGATCGCCGAGGGCACCGAGACTCAGCCGATCATCTTCACAGCGCAGGCGAACATCTCCGGCGGCGTGACCGACGAATCGCAGGGCCTGTGGGGCGGGATCATCCTGGCCGGTCGCGCGCCGATCTCGAACTGCAACACGACCGTCGCCGGCGGCAACGCGGCCTGCGAGAACGTCGTCGAGGGCACCAGCACGGCGCTGTACGGCGGCGCGACGCCGACCGACAGCAGCGGCAGCGTCCGCTATGTCCAGATCCGCTATTCGGGCACCGTCATCAGCCCGAACAACGAGCTTCAGGGCCTGACGCTCGGCGGCACCGGCTCGGGCACCACGCTCGATCACATCCAGATCCACAACAGCTCGGACGACGGGATCGAGATCTTCGGCGGCCGCAGCAACCTGCGCTATCTGGCGCTGACCGGGTCGGACGACGACGGCCTGGATACCGATGTCGGCTGGCAGGGCTTCGTGCAGTTCGTCCTCGCGATCCAGAAGCCGACCAATACGCAGACCGACAACTACTCGACCGAGATCGACTCGAACGGATCGGAAGATGCGCTGCCGCGTCAGGCCTATACCCTGGCCAACTTCACGTTCATCGAGACGTCGAGCGCGACCAACGCGGCGATCCGCCTGCGTGGCGGGGCCGATGCGACCTTCGTCAACGGCATCGTCAGCAACCCGAACAGCGCGTGCCTCAACGTCATCGCCGGCGCCGATGCGGGCGGCAAGACGACGATCCGTGCAGCCAATACCGACCTGCAGGACAAGGGGCCTCCGGTGTTCAACTCGGTCGTGTTCAGCTGCCTGACGCCGTACGCGGAGACGACCGTCAATGCCGTGACCGTCACGACCGCGGAGCAGCAGGCGCTGTTCCGTGCCGGCACCAACAACACCGAGAGCGCCGCTGTCGGCTCGGCCGTCACCGGCATCTTCCTGCCCGCCGGCGTGTCGACCACGACCACCGGCTTCAACGCCGCCACGCTCAACCCCGCGGGCACCGCGTTCCTGGTCAACACCAGCTATGTCGGCGCGGTCAACGGCACCACCGACACCTGGTATCGCGGCTGGACGTGCAATTCGAACCGCGCGAACTTCGGCACGACCAGCGGCGCCTGCACCGCCCTGCCGACCAGCTGATCTCAGCCAGACCGACGGTGGCGCGGAGGGGCGGGGGCCCTTCCGCGCATCGTCGCATTTCCAGAATTCCTCTTGTTGCCGGGGCAGCCATGAAGTCATCCGTTCTCGTCTCCGTCCTTCTCGGGACGACGACCCTCGTGCCAGCCCATACGCTCGCGCAGTCCGCCCCGGCCGGCAGCGTCGTCTCGCCGCAAGCCGGCACGCCCGTCGAGCAGCGCACCGACCCGGCGGCACAAGCCGAGCAGCAGCAGGAACAGGTCGAGATCTCGACGCCGGGCGGCAGTTCGAACGGCGCGGACATCGTCGTCGTCGGGCGCAACGTCCCCAACGCGGTTCGCGCGACCGCCGAAGTCGTCAATGTGCTGTCGTCCGCCGACATCGCGCGGACCGGCGAAGGCGACATCGCCGGTGCGCTCCAGCGCGTCACGGGCCTGTCGGTCGTCGGCAACGGCCTGGTCTATGTCCGCGGTCTCGGCGATCGCTATTCCTCGTCGCTGCTCAACGGTTCGCCCTTGCCGAGCCCCGAGCCGCTGCGCCGCGTCGTCCCGCTCGACATCTTCCCGACCAACGTGATCGCGTCTGCCGTCGTGCAGAAGAGCTATTCGGTCAATTATTCGGGCGAGTTCGGCGGCGGCGTGATCAACCTGACGACCAAGGCCGTCCCTGAAAAGACCTTCTTCCAGTTCGGTGGATCGGTCGGCGCAGACACGGTCACGACCAGCGAACTCGGCTATGTCTATGACGGCGGCAAGCACGACTGGACCGGTTTCGACAGCGGCGAGCGCAAGGTCCCCGGCTTCATCACGACGGCAGGCGCCAACGGCACCTCGCTGACCGGCGCGCAGATCACCGCGCTGTCGAACGCGAAGACGACGCTTCTCCAGCAGAACAACCAGATCCCGGCCAATCTGTCCGGCGAAACGAGCTTCGGCACGTCGGTCGACCTCGGCGGTACGCGCGTCGGCGTGATCGCGGCGGCGGGGATCAGCAACACCTGGCGGACGCGCGACACGCTGCAGCAGTCGACCGACGACGTCGGCGGTATCCTCACGCGCGATTTCCACACGGTACTGACCGACAACCGCTCGATCGTGAACGGCCTGCTCGGCTTCGGCGCCGAGTTCGGCGAGAACAAGATCCGCTGGACCAATCTCTACATCCACGACACGTTGAAGCAGGGGCGCCTGAGCACCGGCTCGACCTCGAACATCGGCGACGTTTCGGGCATCCAGCCGTTCATCGTCCAGAACACCAGCTGGTTCGAACGCCAGTTGATCGACACGCAGCTGGTCGGCGAGTTCAAGTTCGGCGATTTCGCCCTCGATACCCGCGGCAGCTACGCCAAGACCGAGCGCAATTCGCCGTACGAGCGACAGTTCACCTACCAGTACAACGCGACCGTCGGCGATTACACGAACAACCTCAGCGGGTTGCAGCGCGCGACGGTCGCGTTCAGCGAACTCGACGAGACATTGTGGTCCGGCCAGGCGAACCTCACCTGGAACGCGCCGTTCGACCGCCCGTTCGCGCTCTCGGTCGGCTATGCGTATAGCGACACCGATCGCACATCGAGCCGCTACACCTTTCGCTACCAGACCACGGGCAACGTCGCGCTGAACGACGCGGTCGCACAGGAGCGCCCGGACTTCCTGCTCTCCGATTTCAACCTGCAGACCTACGGCATCGGCCTGGCCAACACCTGCGTCGCGCCGACCTGCGCCCCGACCTACGACGCGTCGCTGCGTATCCACGGAGCCTATGCGCAGCTCGAGGGCGAGATCGCCGACGGCCTGCGCGCCAATGTCGGGATCCGGTACGAGGACGCCCTGGAGACGGTGCTGCCGGGCGGCGGCGCAGGCGTTTCGTTCGCGCAGACCAACCTGGCGAAATCCTATTGGTTGCCCGCGGTGACGGTGACGTGGAACTTCGCATCCGACATGCAGCTTCGCGGGCACATGTCGAAGACGCTGGCACGGCCGCAGTTCCGCGAGCTCGCGCCGCAGCTCTACCAGGATTTCGAGAGCGATCGCCTGTTCTTCGGCAACCCGTTCCTGACCGATTCGCAGCTCTACAACGGCGAACTTCGCTACGAATGGTATTTCGCGCGCGACCAGAAGTTCAACCTTTCCGGCTTCTACAAACGGATCGACAACCCGATCGAAGCAGTCGCGTTCTTCCCGGCCGGCAGCGACACGCTCCAGACCGGCTTCGCGAACGCGCCGCGTGCGAACCTGTACGGCGGCGAGGTCGAGCTTCAGAAATACGTCCCGCTCGACGGCTTGGGCGGCGATTTCTTCGCGACCCGTCGCCTCGTCGCGATCGCCAACTACACCTATACGCATTCCGAGTTGAAGATCGGCGACGAGTTGATCGCCAGCCCGATCCAGGGCAACGGCACCACCGCCAGCCTGCGGCCCGCGAGCGTGCTGTTCCAGGACGGCGCAGCGCTGACCGGCCAGTCGGATCACCTGGTCAACCTGCAGCTCGGGATCGAGGACAAGGCAAGCCTGTCGCAGCTTACCCTGTTGTTTAACTACGCCAGCAATCGCGTGACCAATCGTGGCCCGGTCGGCGGCGGCGGCGGCGTTCGCCTGCCCGACCTGATCGAGAAGCCCGGCATCCGCTTCGACGTCGTCGCGCGCCAGGGCATCGCGGTGTCGGGCAAGCAGATCGAGGTGAAGTTCGAGGCGCGTAACCTGACCGGCACCGGCTACCGCGAATACCAGACCTTCTCGAACGGCAACGAGGTCGACATCAACCGCTACAAGCTGGGCCGCGTCTTCACGCTGGGGGCAAGCGTGCAGTTCTAGGATCGGCCCCGCTCTCCGGCACCACCCCGGCGAAGGCCGGGGCCCAATTGGCAAGGTGGATGTAACGGAGCGACGCGCTTCGTTATTGCCGTCCCCAAATTGGGCCCCGGCCTCCGCCGGGGTGGCATTTGCTAGCGCGTCTCGACGCGGCCGAGCGGCTTACCGCCACTCCTTCTCCCGAAACCACTTCGTGATCACATACTTCATCCCCGACCGCACCTTCATCCCCTGATGCAGGGTCGCCGCGTTCAGGCTCCCGTCCGCACGCCGGTTGTTCCACGCGAGCAGCTTGCCCGCTTCCGGCTGGACGATCTTGTCGATCGCCTTGAACCGCGTCGCCCCGCCTGCCTCGGGCTGATTGAGATAGATCATCACGGTCCACGTCCGGTTGCCGGCGATCCCGCAATACCGCTGATAATCGACGCCGTTCGGCTCGAAATAATCGGTGTGCCCCTTGAACTCCTGGCCGACCGCGTAGCGTTGCCCCTGCAGCGGCTCGCCGTGGCGGCCGTCGAGCCCGGTCAGCGCGGCGATTCGGCGCTCGACATCGATCACTGCTGGATCGTCCGCCGAAAGATCGCCGGTCTCGCTGGTCCGATAGCTCGCATCGCCGTTCGAATCCGAGATCGTCGATGGCCGCCGCACCGCATCGATCCGCTCGATCAGCGCCGTGCACAGCGCGAGCGGCAGGAAGTCGCGCCGCACGAACAAATCGAGCTTCGCGCTCGGCACGCGCTGTACGCCGGGGACCGACAACCGGGCGATCACTGGTTCGGGGGGCAGGCCGCAGCCGCTGGATGGGAGATGCTCGGACATGTCCGCCTTTTGCAGACCGCACCGCCCCAGCGCTACCCCGTGATCGCGAAGCTATTGATGCGACAGGCATTGACGCGGATTTGTAACATGGCATGCCTACGCGGCAGGAAGCGGGAAATTGGGGTGGGTCGCGCATGCGATTGAAGCTGGACGCGCGGGCGCGCCGTATCTTGCGGCGTATGCCCGTCGTGAATGTCTATAGTGTCGTCGAACTCGCGCTGCTCGCCGGGCTGGCGGTGCAATGCGCGCGGCTGGCGTGGACCGTCGTGACGCCGATCACGCCGCTCGGTGACTGGCGCCCGGCCGCGCCGATGGTGGTCGGTTCGCCCGCCGATATCCTGAGCGGTTTCGATCCGTTCTTTCGCCTCGGCGGTGCGGCGGGAGCGCCGGCCACCGTCACGTCGCTTCAGCTGACCCTGTTCGGCACGCGCATGGACGAGGCGATGGGCCGCAGTTCGGCGATCATCGCCGGCCCCGACGGTGTCCAGCAGAGTGTCGCGGTCGGCGACGAGATCCAGCCGGGCGTTCGGCTCAAGGCGGTCGCGTTCGACCACGTCACGATCGACCGCGGCGGCGCCGACGAAGACTTGTTCCTCGACCAGTCTGGCGCTGTCACGCCGGTAGTCCCCGGCGCGGCACCGGCGGGTGCGCCCGGTGCTGTTGCCCCCGTCGTCGGGATCCCCGTCGCACAGTTGCGCAGCGAAATCGGCTTCATCCCCCGCATCGACGGCGGCCGCATCAGCGGGCTGACGGTCCGGTCGCAGGGATCGGGCAACGCGTTCCGTTCGGCCGGGCTGAAGGATGGCGACGTGGTTACCTCGATCGGCGGGCGGCCCGTTTCCGGTCCCGGCGACCTCGACCGGATCGCCAAGGATTTCGCGGGCGGCGGCAACGTCCCCATCACCGTAGAACGCGGCCAGGATACCCTGCCGCTCGCCATCACGATCGCGCCCCCCCAATGAAATCGGCTCAATGAAAAAACTGTTTCTCGGTCCGGTCGTAGCGCTTGCGCTGGCGGCAGGCGTCCATGCGCAGACCACGCTCAACGTGCGCGATGCGGACATCCGCGCGTTCATCGCCGATGCCGCCAAGGTCACCGGACGGACGTTCATCATCGACAACCGCGTGGCCGGAAAGGTGACCGTCGTCACCGATCGCCCGCTGAGCCGCTCCGAATATTTCGAGGTGTTCCTCTCGACCCTGCGCGCCAACGGCCTGATCGCGGTGCCGACGTCGAACGGCGCGTTCCGCGTCCAGCCGCTCGACAACGCCGCCTCGCAGCCGAGCCGGATCGGCGTCGCCGGCGCCGCGCGCAACAGCTACGTGACCGAGATCGTCCGTCTCCGCGCGATCGACGCGCAGTCCGCAGTCGAGACGGTCCGACCGCTGGTCAGCGCGCAAGGCTCGGTCAGCGCCAATCGCGGCGGCAACAGCCTCGTCGTCGTCGATTTCGCCGACAATATCCGCCGCATCCGCGAAGTCCTGCGCCGGATCGACACCGACACGTCCTCGACCCGCGTCGTCGCGCTCAAGAACGCCAGCGCGAAGGAAATCGCGACCGCGCTTCAGGGCCTGATCGGCACCGGAACGGGCGGCGGGCAGGGCGGTGCGGCCGCCACCGGCCCGAGCGCATCGGTGGTCGCGGTCGAGGGCTCGAACGCGGTCGCCTTGCGCGGCGATCCGACCACCGTCGCGCGGCTTGCACAGGTCGCGGTCGATCTTGACCAGAAGGCGCGCAACGGCACCGAGATCAAGGTCGTCTTCCTCGAGAACGCCGATGCCGAACAACTGCTGCCGGTGTTGCAGGAACTCGTCGGCCAAACCCCGACCCAGCCGGTGCAGACGGCGCTGTCCCGCTCGAATTTCGGATCGAGCAGCACCAACGGGGCGTCGGGCGGACAGTCGAACGTTTCTCAGCCGCAGATCCCGCAGTCTGGCCCCGTCTCCGGCGGCGCGTCCGGCTCCGGCCAGGCCGCGATCACGTCTGCTGGCCGGTCGGCCGTGGTCGTTACGCGCTTTGCCGGCGCCAACGCGATCGTCATCGCCGCCCCCGCCGAGATCCAGCGCCAGTTGAACGAGGTCGTCCGCCAGCTCGATACGCGGCGCGAACAGGTGCTGGTCGAGGCGATCGTCGCCGAAGTCTCCGATTCGACCGCCCGCACGCTCGGCGCGCAGTTCATCGTCGGCGACCCGAGCGGCGGCGCGTTCGGTGCGTCGACCTTTTCCAACTCCGCGCCGAACATCCTGCAGATTGCCGGCGCGATCGGCGCGACCCAGCTGAACACGTCGAGCACGACCACAACGAATACCGACGGCAGCACGACCGTCACCAAGAACACCAGTGCCGCGGCCGATACGCTGCAACAGTCGGCGATCGCCTCGATCCTGGCCGCGACCGGCGGGTTCGGCGGGTTCGGCGGCAAGATCGGCAGCACGTTCTTCGGCGCGATCATCAACGCGGTGAAGAGCGATACGACCTCGAACCTGCTCCAGGTCCCGCACCTCGTCACGCTCGACAACCAGGAAGCGCACAGCCTCGTCGGGCAGGAAATCCCGATCACCACGGGGCAGGCGCTCAGCACCAATTTCGACAACGCCTTCCGCACCACGCAGCGGCAGAATGTCGGCATCGAGCTGACCGTGCGCCCGCAGGTGAATTCGAGCGGCACGGTGAAGCTCAACCTGCGCCTCGAGGTCAGCTCGATCGCCGGGCCGGTGTCGAGCGACAACAGCGACCTGATCCTCAACAAGCGCGAGGTCGAGACCGTCCGGACCGTCGACGACGGCCAGATCGCGGTGATCAGCGGCCTGCTCGACGACAACGAGCGCCGGACGATCGAGAAGATCCCGCTGCTCGGCGACCTGCCCGTGCTCGGCCACCTGTTCACCTCGAAGGCGAAACAGCGGTCGAAGACCAACCTGATGATCTTCATCCGCCCGACGATTTTGCGCACCGCGGAGGACAGCCGGACGCTGACCGAGCAGCGCTATGGCTATGTCCGGCTGCAGCAGGGCCTGCAGGAGCCGGGCGTCGAGCCATCGATCGACCAGCTCGTCCGCGATTATATGGGCGCAGCGCCGCCGATCCCGAGCGCGCCGATCCCCGGTAACATCGAAGACCCCCGCGTCGCGGTTCCGGTCCGGACCTCGACGATCATCGCGCGACCGAAGAAATGATCATTCGCGAAGGCCACGAGATCGACCTTCCTTCCCCCCTCCCGCAAGCGGGAGGGGGGTGAGATCGACCTCCCCCAAATCACGATCCCCTACGCCTTCGCCCGGAAATTCGGCGTCGTCATCGACCACACCGACCTCGACTCGCACCTCACGATCGCGATGCGCGCCGGCGCAGACCCGAAAGTCCTGCTCGAACTCCGCCGCTACCTCGCCCGTCCGTTCGACGTCGCCTTCGTCGACCAGGTCGCGTTCGACCGCCTGCTGTCGAACGTCTACGCCATGGACGGCCAGGCCAACGCGCTCGCCGCGGTCGGCATGGGCGACGAACTCGACCTGCTCGCCGGCGACATGCCGACCGCGGAGGATCTGCTCGACACCGCCGACGACGCGCCCGCGATCCGGTTGATCAACGGGATCATCGCTGACGCCGCGCGCAACGGCGTGTCGGACATCCATATCGAGCCCTACGAGACCGGTCTCGTCGTCCGGATGCGGATCGACGGCGTGCTGCGCGAGACGCTGCGGATGCCGCCCAACGTCGCGCCCGTGGTGGTCAGCCGCATCAAGGTGATGGCCCGCCTCGACATCGCCGAGCGCCGGGTGCCGCAGGATGGCCGCATGGGGCTGACGCTGGGCGGCAAGCTGCTCGACGTTCGCGTCTCGACGCTCCCCAGTCGGGCGGGCGAACGCGTGGTGTTGCGTATCCTCGACAAGGAAAACGCCGGCATCGACCTAGAGGCGCTCGGCCTGCCGCCCGCACTGTTCGCGCTGCTGAACGAAGCGCTGAGCGAACCGAACGGCATCATCCTCGTCACCGGCCCGACCGGCTCGGGCAAGACGACGTCGCTCTACGCGGCGCTGCGCCTGCTCAACGACGGCAGCCGCAACATTCTCACTGTCGAGGACCCGGTCGAGTACGCGGTCGATGGCGTCGGCCAGACCCAGGTGAACCCGAAGGTCGGCCTCACCTTCGCCGCCGGCCTGCGCGCGATCCTGCGCCAGGATCCCGACGTCGTCATGGTCGGCGAAATCCGCGACCGCGAGACTGCCGAGATCGCGGTGCAGGCATCGCTGACCGGCCATCTGGTCCTCTCGACGGTCCACACTAACGACGCGATCGGCGCGATCACGCGCATGCGCGACATGAAGGTCGAGAGCTTCCTGCTCGCTTCGACGCTCCGCGCGGTGATCGCCCAGCGCCTCGTGCGCCGGCTGTGCCCGACGTGTCGCAAGGCGGTGCCCGCGTCGGATACGGTAGCCCCGCTGCTCGGGATCGCACCGGACGCGATCGTCTATGTCGCGCAAGGCTGCGAGGACTGCAATCAGACCGGCTACAGGGGCCGCATCGGCGTGTTCGAGGCGGTCCGCATCGACGACACCATCCGCCGCCTGATCAACACCGATGGCCACGAATCCGAGATCACCGCGCACGCCTTCGCAAAGTCCCCCAACCTCGCGCAGTCCGCCCGCGACCTCGTTCTGTCCGGCCAGACGACCGCCGAAGAAGCCGTCCGCGTATCGCGCCGCGACACCACAGAAGTCGTCGACGAGGTGGCAAGTGCGTAACCGCGCCGCCCCGTCATGCCAGGCCTGTTCCGGCATTCACGGTGCCGCAAAGCCCGCTGCTTTCGAGTTTGCGGGATCGTGGGCCCCGGAACAGGTCCGGGGTAACGAGGTGCGTCGTGGCTGATTTCGACTATCTCGCTATCGACACGAAAGGCGCGGAACGCCGCGGCCATGTCGCGGCTGCGGACATCGACGTCGCCCGCGCCGCGCTCGACGCGCGGAAACTCTACGTCGTCAAGATCACCCCCGGCGCGCCGCCACAGGCGACCAAGGGCCGCCCGCTGTTCGACCTCCAGCTCGGCACACCGAAGATGTCGGGCAAGAACCTCACCCTCTTCACTCGCCAGCTCGCCACTCTCAACCGTGTCTCGCCACTCGAAGAGTCCCTCCGCACCATCACGCGTCAGACCGAACAGGACAGCGTCCGCGCGATCGTCCAGCACGTCCATGCCGGCGTCGTCGAGGGCCGCCGTCTCGCCGACGCGATGGCGCGCGAGCCCAAAAGCTTCCCGCCGCTCTACCGCGCGATGGTCTCGGCCGGCGAGAGTTCCGGCTCGCTGCCGACGATCCTCGATCGCCTCGCCGCGCTGCTCGAACGCCAGGCCGAAATCCGCGGCAAGCTCATCACCGCGCTCGCCTATCCCGCGATCCTCGCGCTGGTCGCGATGGGCGTGGTCACCGCGCTGATGATGTTCGTCGTGCCGCAGGTGGTCGAGCAATTCGACACGGTGGGCCAGCAACTGCCGCTGCTGACGCGCATGGTGATGGCATTCTCGGCCTTTCTCGTCGGCTATTGGTGGGTGATGCTGCTCATCGTGATCGTTGCGGGTGTCGCCGGATGGCAGGCGCTCAAGGATCCGACGATTCGTCTCGCCTTCGACAGCTGGACGCTGCGTATCCCGTTGCTGGGCCGTCTGATCCGCGATCTCCACGCGGCGCGGATGGCGCGCACGCTCGGCACGATGGTCGCGAGCCGCCTGCCTTTGCTCGATGGGCTCAACCTGACCGCCAGCACGATCCACAACCGCCGCCTCCGCCTCGCCTCCGACCAGATCGTCGAGGCGATCCGCGGCGGTGGCTCGCTCTCCGCTGCGATGCGCCGCGCCGGCGTCTTCCCCCCGCTGCTGACCTATCTCGCGGCATCGGGCGAGGCGGCGGGTCGGCTCGACGAAATGCTGGAGCGCGCCGCCGACTATCTCGAGCGCGAGTTCGACCGTTTCACCGCCACTGCGCTGTCGCTGCTCGAACCGCTGATCATCGTCGTGATGGGCGGCATCGTCGCGACGATCGTGCTATCCATCCTGCTCCCGATCCTCCAGCTCAACACGCTGGCCGGACAATGAGGTCGTACATGCGTCCAGAACAGAAACAGAAGCGTCGCGAGGCTGGCTTTACCCTGGTCGAGTTGATGGTCGTGATCGTCATCATCGGGCTGTTGGCGACGATCGTCGCGCTCAACGTGTTGCCGTCGGGCGACACCG
>JAYVRZ010000014.1:0-9697 GCA_043775965.1 Sphingomonas sp. | reverse complement strand
GCACAGTGCGCCCGCACCGGCGTAACCGCGGCGCAGTTCGGCAACATCGTCGCCAACAGCTCGAACCAGTACAACCAGTTCAGCGGCGGCAACACGCAGCTGACGCCGGAAGTCTCGGACACGTACAGCGCCGGCGCGGTGTTGTCGCCGGGCGGCTTCCTGCACGGACTGGTGATCTCGGCGGACTATTTCGACATCCGGGTCAAGAACACGATTGGTACCGTCGGTGCGCAGATCATCCTCAACCAGTGCCTTGCGAGCGGCAATCAGACCTTCTGTTCGCAGGTCCAGCGCGATCCGAGCAACGGCTCGCTGTTCCTCGGCACCGCCGGCCAGGTGGTCAACACCAACCTGAACGTCGGTCGTCTGCGGACGCGTGGCGTCGACGTCTCGGGCAGCTACCGGTTCGACTTCAGCCGGATCGGCCTGAACAATGCCGGCTCGATCGGTCTCGATTACACCGGCACGTTCCTCGACAAGCTTGAGGTTGGTCCGGGTACGACGCTGGCGGACGGTACGAAATCGTACGACTGCAAAGGGCTTTTTGGTACTATCTGCGGCGTTCCTTCGCCGAAATATCGGGGCAAGTTGCGCGTGACCTACAACGCACCGGGTAACGGCCAGATCTCGGTCAATTGGCGCCATCTGTCGGGCGTGAATGTCGATCACGGCAGCACGAACAGCTTCCTTGCATCGCCAACCCTTGTGTTCGCGTCGGATCGTCGCCTACCTTCGTTCGATTACATCGACATCTCGGCATCGATCCGCGTCGCGGACAAGTTCTCGTTCCATGTCGGTGCGAACAACGTGTTCGACCGCGATCCGCCGCTCGTCGGGTCGAACAACCTGTCGGGTACTTTCGGCAACGGCAACACTTACCCACAGGTCTATGACGCGATGGGTCGGTACATCTTCGCCGGCGTGACCGTAGACTTCTAAACCAAGGTAAGACCGGCGGCGGATGACTCCGCCGCCGGTCTTAAACAAATCATGGATTTACGGTCGAGCGAACTGTCCCAACAGGCCGATATGGCGGCTGCCGGCCGGGATTTCCCCCGCGCCGTGCGGCTCCTCTCGGACTTGACCGCCCGGTCGACCGGTGACGCGTCAGCCTGGAAACGGCTGGCGGCAATGCACCGCGCGACGGGCAATCCGCGCGCGGCGATCACCGCGATTACCGCGGCACTCGCGCTCGAACCGCGCGATCTTCTCGGTCTGCTGATGAAAGGCTCGCTGATCGAAGCGCTCGGCGAAGACGCCGAAGAGCCCTATGCCGCCGCGCTGGTGATCCGTCAGGCGCTGGGTGAGACCCCGCCCGCGCTGCTTCGTCCGCTCGCCAATGCCGAGCGCTACAAGACTGCGGCGATCGCACGTCGTCGGCACCGCCTCGAACCCGTGCTGCACGCAGCATCCAAGCGGTTTTCCCTCGATGCCCGACAAGCCGCGCGGATCGACCGTTTCGCCGACGTGATCGCGAGCGGCGACACCGCGCTGATTTTTCCCGATCTGCCGCATGCCGAATTCTTCGATCCTGCCCGCATCCCCGGGCTGCCCACAATCGCGGCGCACCACGCGGACTATACCGCGGAATATCTAGCGCTGGTCACCGCGAACGATCGCGCATCCGCCCCCTATGTCGATCATCCGACCGGCGTTCCGCTCGATCAATGGGCCACGCTGAACAATAGTGTCGCGTGGAGTGCTGCGCATCTGTCACGCGGCGGGGTGGTCGTCGACGACAATGCTACCGCCTGTCCCAGGACGGTTGCGGCTTTCGCTGCGCTGCCAGTGCCAGCCATCGCGCACCGCTCGCCGAACCTGATGTTCTCGATCCTCAAGCCCCAGACGCATATTCCCCGCCATGTCGGCGTCACCAATGCGCGGGTGGTCGTGCATGTCCCGCTGATCATCCCCGACATGTGTTCGCTGACGGTGGGCGAGCAGATCAAGGGCTGGGTGCCCGGCGAAGCGCTGGTCTTCGACGACACGACCGAGCACGAGGCAAATAACGCAAGCATGCAGACTCGCGTCGTGCTCATAGGCGATGTCTGGCATCCCGATGCGACGATGGTGGATCGCTGGGCATTGACGAGACTGTTCGCCGCGGTCGCGTGGTAGAGAGCCGGTTGCACGATCGAGACTGTATCGTATTCGATATGCCATCGGATATTGATCCAGAACTTTCTTGCTCCGTCCATTCTCATGACTTGCCCGTACGGAATTGATCGCCCCCACTCGTTTGAGCCGACGGTTTCCGAGAAGCTTTCGCGGTTCGCAATCGACCATCCTTTTCGAGAAACTTGCCGTGCCGTCGGATAGGGAATAGGTGCGGCATAAGCCCCGCTTCGACATGAACGAAGGGCCGAAGTTGGGAAGCGGAAACCACCCAGCGAATGTCAACTTTTGGGTCCCTTCCGCCAAGCTAGAAGGACGGGTCTCGACCAACTCAAGACATTTGGAACCTCTAGCGTGAACGACGGCTTCGGCTGAAACCGGCCCTTCGGCTTGCGCAGACCGACCGTCGGAAAGGCGCCCTAAACGTGCACATTCGGCCGTTAGAGGGAGGTCGCGTCCTCTCCGTCAGGCATTGGGTCGTTGAATATGAGTCCGCCCATGATCCGTCGGGCCCCTTGGATCCAGATGGCGGCTAGCGGCAACTCAGCGGTCGTTCACGTGTCCAGCATATCCCACTGATCTCCAAGTACCCATCGAATCGCAGACAGCTTCCCACTGAGCATCCCCCACTCGAAGTCGCTCCACGGGCCAAGGTCATCCGGGTACTGCTCTTCCGCACGCTTCATGGCCGCGATCATGCCGTCCCAGATCTCGTCTACGATCATACCGCGCTGCTCCTCCCGCGAAGCCGCCTCCCAGACCTTCCGCGGCACCTTTTTCTCTCGGCCGCTTTCCACAGCATCGATGATGCCCCACTTCCGACCGTACCAAATCTGGGTGGTCAGCTTGTCCTCCGCCTCTAGCAGCTCCGAGAGGGCTCGAGACTCCTGGCTATATTCGCGGTCGAAAGTGATCTCTTCGATCAGTTCGCTGGCTAATTCGCTGACGAGCGCACCGAGGTTCGTCGAGTATCGCGAGTGCTTTCCGTCGAAGAGTGGCGCTAGGTCGGGATGTGGCAGCCGGGTATCGGCTCCCTTTTGGCTGAAGTCGTGGATGTTGTGGGTGACGAAGGCGAGCACATCGTCATCGTGCCTCTCAGACAGGGCATCGACATACGTCTCAATGATGATTGCGTCGCCGATACCGTTGATCTGACGGTGGAACGGTGCGATCTTAGCGATGGCGCGGTCTGCCGCGCGAGCCTTGATTTTGTCGCTAACCGGCACGGGGTCAGTCGTGGCGAACAGCTTTTCGATTAGCCCCACCGCCTCGTTCACTGCCTCGCCGCCGGTGGCGATCTTATGGTCAACCTCATTTAACTGCCTGATGATGTGGTCGCGTCCCTGCTCCCGCGCGAACTGCACAATGGCGTCCTTCACTCGCTTGAAGTGGCTTGACAGGCTCGCGCGGCTGGAAGCCATCACCCGGTCGCGGTTACGTGCGAACTCGTCGAGGATGATCTGCGGTAAAATAAGTTGGACCTCATCCGCCTCGGTCATGGCGAACAGCGCGTCGAGCACAGGCAGGTGGCGAGGATCCTTGGTCAGATCGAGCCAGACGCAGGTGTCGATGAGGAGGCATAGTTTCATCCCGCCAGCGTAGCGGTCACACCTCGTGGTCGCCAGCGCGCTCGCAACCGTCGACCTCCGCGGACCATTTTGCTGTTGCGCCACTTAGGCACCATGGCAAAGAGTCGCTCGATGACGGCCTTGGGGGACCATACGGAGCATCTTGATCTCGTTCGCTTCCGCAACGACGGTGATGATTTCCATGTGCTTTGGACGGCCCGGCGTGCTGTCAGAATGATCGCGCCCACGAGCCGCCTGCGTGCCGTTGCGGTCGAAGGCATATCGGTGAACGACCGGCTGCAGGGAAAACGTATCGGCGCAGGTCTGCTTGTGGCTGATACCGTGGAATATTATGGCAGCGAGACTTTTGGCACCGCCGAGCGCGTGGTCGTCAATCAGCTCAAATATTCGACCCAGAACGTCGACACGCCCTGGCCTTGGTCTGGCATCTCGGACACCATCATTGGTTTCGCGGCGCGATTTGCTGCGAACGCCAAGGAATATGGCATCCGTCATGCGATCGCGGTTGGCCGCTATCGCTTTGTAACCAACCGCCCGATCTCACCGAATGTGCTGGAGGCGATTGATGCCGTGATCCACGGCGGCGTCGACAGCCTAAATGGCAGCGCGAGGAGCGCGTCCCGGGAACTTCAGACGAAGCTCGGCCTCCAAGATCTCCGGCTCAGGCAATTTCTTGGCACCCTCGAGCTGCGCGGCAATCAGGCGTCGCGCCACGATCAGCAAACCTGGCTTGCCGCGGAGGTAGCGCGGGTCCAGCCGGGTGCCCCGGATTCGTCGATTGCCCGCCTGAAGGAACTGATCCGCACGCTCGGCACCTCGTCCGCCACGGACGATCCGGTCCTTCGCATCAAAACGGTTCTTCGCACCTTCGATGTCGATGACCCGGCTCATTTATTGCCGGCGCCAGCGCACTTCGAGAAGGTCGGCCCGACGGTCGAACGGGATCAGGACGCCGCCCTCCTCGACGCGATCCGGAAGGCGCCGGGCCCGTTCCTCGTCACCGCTCCAGGAGGTGTCGGCAAATCGATCACCACGCAACGCATTGCTTCGCTGATGCCCGCCGGCTCCGAGGTCGTGACGTTCGATGGTTTTGCCGGCGGCGGCTACCGGGCCCGTTCCGAGGCCAGGCATCGGCATGACGTCGGCCTCGTCCAGATTGCCAACGAGCTCGCAACGCGCGGACTGTGCGACGTGCTCCTGCCTAGCGCCGCCCCTCCGCACGTACTTCTCCGCAGCTTTCGCAGCCGTCTGACCCAGGCCGCGGCGATGGTGCGCGCGAGAAGCTCCGATGCCCTCGTCGTGATCGTTCTGGATGCGGCCGACAACAGCATGTTCGCCGCGAGGCTGCAGCATGACAGATGCTTTGTCGCGGACCTCATGGCCGAGCAGGCACCGGAAGGCTGTCGCATCGTCAGCTTTGCTCGTCCCAACCGGGTCGCCGATCTCCAGTTTTCTGGTCAGGGTCCGCACTTCGAGCTTGCGCCATTCATCTTGGCCGAGACCCGTGGCCACATCGCCCTCCATACCAGAGCGGCACCCCGGACGGCGGTGCAGGCCTTCCATCACCTGACTTTCGGCAACCCTCGCGTCCAGGCTAACCAGCTTGCGGCGGCGACCAGCCTGACAAACGCGGTGGAGAGACTTGGGCCGGGCGGACTTACGGTGGATGATCTCATCGAGCTTCAGCTTGCCGATGGTATTGAGGCGGTTAGGGCGCTCCAGCCCGAGGCGGACATCGACGGTCTGTGTGCCGCAATGGCGGCACTTCCGCCGTTGATCCCAATTAACGTACTCGCGCAGGTCGCGGGTGCGGATGCCAGTGCCATCCAGAGCTTCGCAGCCGATTTCGCCGGTGGCAGACCGATCCTGCTCAGCAAGGACGCCATCCAGTTCCGCGACGAGCCGGTCGAACACTGGTTCACGGCGAGGTTCATGCCGAGTCGCGAGCAGGCGTCGCAATTTGCCGATAGGATCGCACGAATCTCAGAGCGCAGCAGCTATGCCGCGCTTGCCATGCCCCAGCTACTTGAGCAGGCTGGGCGTCACGCGGAGCTCACCGCGCTGGCACTTGGCGATGGCGACGATTTCGAGGCTGATCCGGTCGAGCGCCGGCTCATCATCCTGCATCGCGTCCGCTTCGCGCTCAAATCCGCATTTGCGCGAAATGCATTCAAGGATGTCGCGAAGCTGCTCATCCGCGCCGGCGAGGAGACCGCAGCCAGCGAGCGGCAGGCGACGTTCCTGGCGGAGAATTGCGACCTCGTCGCCTTGCTCGCAGGACCGGCAACGGTGGACGATTTCGTTTTTCGGCGAAGGGCCGGCGGCGCGTGGTTCGGATCAGGCAATGCTTATAATGCCGCAATGCTCTCCACGATGCCAGAGCGCGACGTCGATGCGAGGACCTACTTGGGGCTGGCGGAGAGCTGGCTCGATGAGTGGGTCCGATCGGATGAGAAAACCAGGCAGAACGAGCCCCTCGAGGTGGGCGACATGGCGGCCATGGCCTTCGCCATCGCGATGCTCGACCAGCCCTCCCGTCTCTCAGATTTTATCCGGCGCGCGCAATCGGACAGTTTCCGCTTCAGGATCGCGTCGCGCACGTTCGAGAGGCTCCTCGACGCCGGAAAGGTCGAAATCGTCGACACCGTGTTCGAGCGTTCGCCCGACCTCTTCATCCGCCTGGCGGCAAACGCCGCTCTTCGCTCACGTAGGCTTCCAATAAACCGCGAGGCGGTCGCCCGGACCGGCGCGGAACTGGTAGATACGGCGTTGCCGCCGGATGTCGCCAGCTACGAAATGGGGGAATTGCGGGCAGCGCTTATCTCGATGGCGGAAGCCTGCGCTTCGGCTGGGTTGGCCTTGGAAGCCAAAGCGATCATCGGCCGGACAACCTGGTCGATCTCGAGCCATCCGTTTCCTGACGTCCAAGACAGCATCCCAGCTGCGGTGAGCGTCTATGCTTTGAGCACGGTGCTGGACGACAGCACACCCGATTATGCCGAGCTCTGGCGTCGATACGGATCGCCCTCGAAGGATCGAGAAGCGCCTAGTGCCGAGTTCAAGGCCATTCTCGATCGGTTGCTCCCAATTTACGTGCTGCGCGCGCGATCGCTCATCGGTCCAATCGAAAGAGTCGAGCAGAGCATCAAGGACGCGACCGCGGACCGCAGCTTTATTGCGTTCTCGAAACATGACGAGCGCAGTCTTCGCGGCAACCGCTTCTTTGCCGAGCTGGATATCCTCCATAATGCCGGTGCGCTCGACGGGCCCGCGCTCGAGCGCGCGGAGAAGCGGCTGGATGCCGGTCAATACGGCCCCTATCCGTACGAAGCCCGCCGCGTGATGCGGTTGCTCGCTAAGTTTCCCGCCATGCATGGCGAGGCGCTGCGGCTGGCGTCGGGCGTCGCCAGGCTGATCGAAGTCGAGCATGAGGATGCGAGCTCGAAGGCACACAGCTATGCCGATTTGGCGCGCGCGCTCTATCCCATCTCCAAGCCGGAGGCGTCCGGATACTTCATGATGGGTGTCGAGACGGCGGATCGCGTCGGGCAGGAGATGCACGAGCGACTGGCCCTGTTGAACGGCCTTTCCCGTCACGCCGGCTCCGATGGCGGTGCCTCGGCGGAAGATGCCTGTCGGCTCTTCCGGATCGCCGAGGTCTACGAGACGATCAACAACCATAAATTCCCCTGGCACTCAGTCTTTCGAGCGGCCCAGTCCCTGTCCGTCCCCGCGACGGTCGCTGCTGTCAGCCGTCTCGACAGCCGTTGCGCGGAATATCTCAGCGGGTCCCTTCCGGATGTGGCGGAACGCCTGCTCGACGATGGCCTGATCAATCTGCCGACGGCCGCGGCGCTGCATGTGCTGGGCGGGACCTGGAAGTTCAAGAACTTGGGCGACCAGCTGGAGCCGCCATCGGACGACAAACGCGCGATCTACGCCACCCTGGCGCAGGATGTGATCGACGGGCGGCCTTCGTCCTGGGAGATGCGGGCATTGATCGCGGCCGGTCTGCGGCACGGCCTGGTCACGCCGTATCTCGATGCCATGTACGAGGCCCGCAAGGAGCAGGATGATCGGCGGAACAGCTCGTCCGGATTCAGGTCGACGCCCGAAATCGCGGCGCCACTGGAGTGGGACGGGCTGCTCGAAGGTTTGGATCTCACTGAAGGAACGGGGATCGAGGAGTCGCATCGTCGCTGGATGGTGGCGCCCGGCAAGTCATCGATCGAGGAGTGGGCAGCACATATGCGGGCCGCGGTCGCGGCAGCGGGGTGGCCGACCCACGTGGCAGCGCTGGCTGGCTGCACGGCGCTGGAGACACCGGACCTCGTGAAGGTACTTGGCGGCGCAGGCGAAGGCTGGCCGCACAGTGTGGCCGTGCGGAACAGCCTCACGTCGGCGGTCAGGCAGCTGGTCTCCGAGCGCGCCGTGGAACTGGCGAGCGCGACCTACTGGTGGAGCGACACTCTTCCGCGCTTGGCGGACATCGGCAACACCAGCGTGGCGGCGCTCGTGAAGCTAATCGCCCAGCAGGCCGGTCCGCACATCGTCGACTTCTCGTCCGAGAGCCTCTTCTCGCTCGCCCAGCGCTTCTCACAGGAGATCTTCGATCCAGCGGAGGCGCGCACGGTGCTCCGCTTCGCCCTCGATCGCTTCGAGCGCATTCTGAAGGCCGACGATGGCGACGGCGATTATGGACCGGACCTCTCCGGCGGCGAGACGCTCAACGGCGCGATCGCGGGGTTGATCTGGGCGCAGCTCGGTAACCCGGACAGGGAAGACCGTTGGCGCGCGACGCACTGCGTGCGGCGCCTCGTCCGCTTCGGCCAAGGCGAGCTGCTCCGGGCGCTCGTCGAAGCCTGCCGCCATGGCCGGGCCGACGGGTTCCAGACGAGAGGCTTTCCCTTCTATCTCCACTACGCCCGGCTCCATCTGCTGATGGCATTCGCCCGTGCCGCGGATGAAAGTCCGGGCGGCATCGCGGAATTCTCCGATTTCCTTGTAAGCTACGCAACGCGCACGCACCTGCACGTCTTCGAGCGCTATTATTCGGGCCAGGCACTGAAGAGCCTCGTCGGGCATGGCCTCTACGAAGCCGACCAGGCGACCGTCGATGGCTGGGATCGCCTTCTGCAGCTGGCACCGCGGGGCGAGGGCGCGGGTGGCATCGAGGCGGTCCCTGCAACCGACGGTGAGGTCGACGAACAGGCCTATTACATACCCCACGAACTCGGGAAGGACTGGGGTAATCCGCTCGGACGCGCCTTCGGCCTCAAGGAAAAAGCGTTCAACCAAGCGGTCGGCGCCGCCATCAGGCGGCATGTCACAAACACGCCGAACCGGAGATGGGACGACGACCCGCGGTCGAAATATCCGGTCTACCGCCGCTATCAGCGCACGCGGCTGACCCCCGACGGACTTTCCGACTACCAGGCGGATAGCGCCTTGGCGTTCCTGCTGGGCGAGTTGCTCGATCGTGTTCCAATCGCGGATGAATATGACCGGGAGAGGCTTTCGGAACTCCTAGCCGAACGCTTGCCGGCGCGGCCCGATGGTAAATGGGTCAGCGACCGGCGAGACCCGACGCCAGTCTCGACGCGGAAATGGCTTTCCGCAGGCGGGTATACCAGGGACTGGAGCTGGGGGATCGAGAGCGACGACTTTCATGCGCTCCTCCTGTCGGGAGATGGGCATGTGCATCTCGCGGGATCCTGGACCGAAACCGATCACTACAAGGTCGAGACGATCGAGATCGAAAGCGCGCTGGTCAGCCACCCCAAGGTGGCCGAAGCCGCCGCCGTCGGCCGGCCGCACGAGCTAAAGGGAGAAGCGGTCGCCGTGTTCGTCGTCCTGCGTAATGCCGTGCCGAGCGAAGCGCTCAAGGAAGAACTGAAAAAGCACGTCCGACATGAGATTGGCGCGCTGGCGCAGCCGGACGACATCCGCTTTACCAATGCCTTGCCGAAGACCCGCAGCGGAAAGATCATGCG
>JAYVRZ010000013.1:0-1886 GCA_043775965.1 Sphingomonas sp. | reverse complement strand
AGGAAGTTTCCGGCGAGCTTGTCGTAGCGGGTGGCGACGCGCCGGAAGTGCTTTACCTTGCTCAAGAAGCGCTCGACGAGATTACGCTCGCGATAGAGGACTTTGCTGAAGCAGGGTTTTCATTTTCGATTGGCTTTGGCGGGGACGTTCGGCACCGCGCCTTGCGCCTCGATCAGATCGCGGATCCCATCGGCGTCATAAGCTTTGTCGGCCAGGACTATGGTGCGCGAATCGAGGCCGGTATGCGGCAGACCCATCATGCGCCTGACCTGCTGTCAGGCTGAGCCGGGTCGGGAGCCTTTGCGCATCGACGACCGCGTAGATCTTGGTCGTGAGACCATTTCGGGGGCGACCAAGGCAGTGGGAATCCCGTTTATGGGTTCACGGCCTGGAAAGTGTAACTACCCCCGACGCCGCGAAAACCGGACTAGGTCCCGGTTTCACGCATTATCAGATTGGCGGCTTCAGCCTTCTCCGATGTCTGATCGGTGTCGCCCGCGACGATATCATCGGCCAGGAGCATCAACTGATGACCAGTAGACGATCCGTTGGACGCGTCTTCCGCGACGTGCAGGCCTGAGCCTTTCGCGATCGCGCGCTCCCAGTCGGTACGGACGGCGGCCCAATAATGCTTGGTCTTCGCCCAGTACGCGTCCGCCGCTGCCACCGCGAAGTCGGTCGCGGGGGCGTAGGTGTTGACGACGTATTCGTGGACGTACGTGGCGGGCTTGCCGTCCTTGATGCCGATCTTGGCGTTATCCTGTTCGTGTACCCAGCCGGCGGGGGTCAGCACGTGGCGGTTGGTGCCGATATAATGATCATAGGGTGGGTTGCGCGTCGCATCGCGGCGCGCGAGCGGTCGGCGGGTTTCGTCGCTGGTCCAGCGGGTCGCGCCGTCGTCATAGCGCCAGCGACCGATCCCGCCGTACCGCGGGGAATCGTCGGTCTGCCACACCGTCTGCGACCATGCCCCATGCCGTTCCGCCTCGGCGAGCGGGCGCAGCGTCCAGCGACCTGCCGCGGTGTAGACCAGCACGGTTGCCGGCTGCCATGTCCAGTCCTGTCGCCAGTGCTTGATCACCACCGTCTTGGCGTTGCCGTCCGTGACGACCAGCAGATGCTGAAGGACAACGTGGTCGGGTGTATCCACGATCGCGCGGACGACTTCGTGGCCGCCGCTGAGCTTGGCGGGGTAGGGCGTGTAGCCCGTGACCAGCGGCGTGGTCTCGCGCATGTCGAACGTCACCTTGAAGGTGCCGGCCATCGCCAGGATCGATGCGTGATCGCGGGCTTGGTCACCATAGATGGCTTGGGCTTGGGCGGCCGCGATCGTCGGCGCGAGGGGGAGTGCGGCCAGCGTCAGCCCGGTCGCGAGGATAAGGGAGCGGAACATCGTACGCCTCACAGGTTGAGCGAGAAGGAGAGTCCGGCGTTGCGGCCGGGTTGCGAATAGGCGTCGCGGACGACCGACGTCGAGGTCAGTCCGCGGACGTCGCTCCACCAGAAATACTTCTTGTCCGTGATATTGAAGATCCCCGCGCGCAGCGTCGCATGATCCATCACGCGCAGCGACGCGGTGGCGTCGAGGATCCAGAAGCCCGACGGCGTGAAGCAGCTAGTCGCTGTTGTGTTGCAGGTGTTGTTGGTGTCGCCGACTTTCTTGCCCGCGGAGTGCGTGGCGATAACCTCGGCACGGAACGGTCCGGCGTCGGGCTGGTAGAAGATGCCCGCAACCAGCTTGACCGGTTCGATGCTGTCGAGCGGCTGTGTTCCGGCGACACCGGTCGTCCGCATCGTGCCCTTTGCATAGGAGGCGGCGACGCGGACGCCGACGCCGATCGGCAGGCGTGACTCGCCGCGTGCCTCTAACCCCTCGATCTTGACGC
>JAYVRZ010000012.1:0-6036 GCA_043775965.1 Sphingomonas sp. | reverse complement strand
GCTGATCGACGCGACCGCGTTCGAGCCGGTCGGCGATATCGCAGCCTTGGAAGCGGCGATGCGCGCTGGCGAGACGGGCGGCGATTACCAGGCACGGCTCGACCATGTCCGCCGCGTCGTCGGCGAATTGCGGTTCGCGCTGGGCGCACAGATCGTCGCCGGCGCGGCGGACCCGCTCGACGTCGCCGCCGGCTACGCGCGGGTGGCGGAGGCGGCGATCGGCGTACTGGCGTCCGCGGCGATCGACGAGTTCGCCAATGCGCATGGGCGCGTACCGGGCAGCGAATTCGTCGTGCTGGCGCTCGGCCGAATGGGTGGCGCGATGCTCACGCACGCCTCCGACCTCGATCTGATCTACCTGTTCACGGGCGATTTCTCGGCCGAATCGGACGGGCTGAAGCCGCTCGGCGCGACACTTTACTATAATCGTCTGGCGCAGCGCGTGACCGCTGCGCTGTCGGTGGCGACCGCGGCGGGGCCGCTCTACCAGATCGACACGCGCCTGCGGCCGTCGGGCGGGCAGGGGCCGCTCGTCGTGACCCTCGACAGCTTTGCCCGCTATCAGCGCGAGGACGCGTGGACCTGGGAGCACATGGCGCTCACGCGTGCTCGACCGGTGTTCGGATCCGGGGCGGCCCGCACTGCGGTGGACGCGATCGTCCGCGCAGTGCTCGAAGGCGATCGCCCGGATCGCGACGTGGTCGCCGAAGCACGGTCGATGCGCGCGGAGATGGCCGCGCACAAACCGCCCAAGGGACCGCTCGACGCCAAGCTGCTGCCAGGCGGCCTGGTCGACCTCGAATTCGCGGTGCACGTCGTCCAGTTGGTCAACCGCGCCGGGTTCGATCCCAATCTCGGTCGCGCGATCGACCTGCTGATCGGCCAGGGCCTTGCGCCACCGACGATCCGTACGGCGCACGACGTGCTGACCCGGCTGCTCGTGACGCTCCGCCTGGTCGCACCCGATGCGGCGCCGCCGGGTCACGCCACGGAGGCGCTTATCGCACGCGCCATCGGCGTGGCGGATTGGGATGCGGTGGTTGCCACGCTGGAGGCGACGCGGCAGGGGGTCCGCCGGTTCTGGGCGCAGGTGACGGGAGATTAGCATGGACGAGGGATCGACGATTCCGGACGTGACGGTGACGATCGACGACTCGGCCGTGGGGCTGGCCAGCCTGGGCGCGCCGCTGGTGGTGTATTTCTACCCGAAGGACGACACCGCCGGCTGCACCACCGAAGCCAAGGACTTTTCCGCGCTCGCCGACGCGTTCGAGAACGCCGGGGTCAACGTCGTCGGCATTTCGAAGGACGCACCCGCGAGCCACGCCAAGTTCACCGCCAAGCATGCGCTCACGGTCAAGCTCGCGAGCGATGTCGACGGCGCGGCCTGCGAAGCGTTCGGCGTCTGGGTCGAGAAGGCGATGTACGGCCGCAAATAGATGGGCATCGAGCGCGCGACCTTCCTGTTCGACGGCGACGCCAGGCTGGTGAAGGCCTGGCGCAAGGTGCGCGTGCCGGGACATGCCGACGCGGTGCTCGAAGCGGCGAAGGCGGTCTGAGCATCACGCGGTAACGGGCGGGCATAAATTGCCGGGATCCGCCGACTTTTTAAGGGCTGACGTCATCGTTCCAACGCCGCGGCATCAACTCGCCGTACCTGCCTGCCACTCCGCCGCGCGATCGCCGCGGTCCTCTTGATCATCGCGCCGTCATCCGGCCTAACCTGCAGTGTCTGGGGCGCGGAGGGGCTGCGAGTCAGGACAGAGTTTCGGTGCCGTTCGCTTGGGGGCGAATGGCCCTGCATTTTTGTGTCGGGGACCAATGGTCGATTTTACCGCAGCAGCCATCGTGACGCGCCTCAAGGCTGTGTTCGCGACGCGCGATTTTCTATTTCACGACGGCAGTTCGGTCCGTCGCATCAGCCTCGGCGCCAGGCGCCAGGCCGCCATGGCAGCGATCGGCGCGGTCACGCTCGGTTTCTCGGGCTATGGTGCAGCGGCTGCGGCCGGCGTGGTCGCTCCTACCGTCAGCGATGTCCGCATCGCGCACATGCAGCACCAGATCGGCCAGATGCGCCAGCGCGTCGCGACGATCCGCGACACCGCCGAGGCGCATGCCCAGCGCGTCGACCAGCGCCAGGCCCTGATCGCCGCCGCGCTGACCGGGACCGGCGACGCCAAGGCGCTGGCGCTCGCCACGCCCTCGATCGATCCCGCCGCTGACCGTCTCGCTGCCGATGTCGTGAAGCCGTTCGTTGCGGTCGAAGGTCATCAGGTCCGGATCGCCGGTGCCGCGCAGAAGCTGCTCGACCAGCGTTACGCCGATACCACCGCCACCGTCCGCAAGCTCGGACTGCGTCCAGAGCGCGTCACCAGGCCTGCGAGCGCGACCAGCATGGGCGGTCCGCTGATCGCCGCCAACAGCGAGGAGGCCAGCGCCGACCTCCGCGCCGACGCGCAGTTCCGTACGCTGTTCCAGACCTGGAAGAAGCTCGACACGCTGCAACAGGGCGTGATCGCGATCCCGTCGGTCCAGCCGGTCCACTCGCTGTCGTTCACCAGCAATTTCGGGATCCGCTCCGACCCGTTCCGCGGCACCGCGGCGATGCATGCCGGCGTCGACATCCCCGGCCCGGTCGGCACGCCGATCTACGCTACCGCGGACGGTATCGTTGCGCACGCCGGTCGCCAGGGCGGCTATGGCAACATGATCGAACTGAGCCACGGCAAGGGCATCGCGACGCGCTACGGCCATCTGTCCAAGATCCTGGTCGCCGACAACACCCGCGTCACGCGTGGCCAATTGATCGCGCTGATGGGCTCGACGGGCCGCTCGACCGGCCCGCATCTTCACTATGAAGTCCGGATCGACGGTCATGCGGTCAATCCCATCCCGTTCCTGACGACGGCGGATTACCTGCTCGCCGCACAGGACCGCGCGGTAAACGCGATTCCCGTCTCGACCACTGGCCCCGCCGCGCAGGACTAAACGCGACCCCCGTCATCCCGGCGAAGGTCGGGATCTCAATCCGCAGGGACGGTCTTACGACATGAGATCCCGGCTCGCGCTGGACTGACAGTGAAGGCGGATGTCGACTGTTCCGCCAGCGCGCGAAGGTTGCCGCGGATAGCGCGACCGCCTATCTCCCAGCCATGGCAACGCTGGCACCCGAAATCATCCTCACCCCCTCCGCTGCGGCACGCGTCGCGGCGATCGCCATCAAGCAGGGGAAGCCGGCGATCCTGCGCCTCTCGGTCGATGGCGGCGGCTGTTCCGGGTTTCAGTACAAGTTCGGGTTCGCCGATTCGGTCGAGTCCGACGACGTGGTCGCCGAACATGACGGCGTCCGCCTGGTCGTCGACAGCGTCAGCATCGATCTCGTCCGCGGCTGCGCGGTCGACTATGTCGAATCGCTCGCCGGCGCCGCGTTCAAGGTCGAGAACCCCAACGCCGCCTCCGGTTGCGGCTGCGGCACCAGCTTCTCGATCTGACGGCGCCATGAAAATCGTCACGTACAACGTCAACGGCATCAAGGCGCGGTTGCCACGGCTGATCGAATATCTGACCGAAGACCAGCCGGACATCGTCTGCCTGCAGGAACTGAAATCCAGCGACGACACCTTCCCGATCGCCGACATCGAGGCCGCCGGCTACGGTGCGGTCTGGCACGGGCAGAAGGCGTGGAACGGCGTCGCGATCCTCGCCAAGAGCGGCACGCCCGAGGTGCGCCAGCGCGGCCTCGAAGGCGAACCCGAGGACGAACATAGCCGCTACATCGAAGCCGCGATCGACGGCCTTGTCGTAGCCGCGCTGTATCTGCCCAACGGCAACCCCCAGCCGGGCCCGAAATTCGACTATAAACTGCGCTGGATGGACCGCCTCGCCGCCCGCGCGCGCGTGCTGCTGGCCGAGGAAGTGCCGGCGGTATTGGCGGGCGACTACAACGTCATCGCCAACGACGACGACACCTATTCCGTCCGCGCGATGCAGGACGATGCGCTGATGCAGCCCGAAAGCCGCGAGCATTACCGCGCGTTGGTCGCGCAGGGCTGGACCGATGCGTTGCGGACCAAGTTCCCGAAGGGCGGCGTCTGGACGTTCTGGGATTACCAGGCGGGCGCATGGCAGCGCGACGCCGGGTTCCGGATCGATCATCTGCTGCTCAGTCCGCAGGCCGCCGATCGGATGACCGACGCGGGCGTAGACAAGGCGTATCGCGGGCGCGAAAAGGCAAGCGATCACGCACCGACATGGGTAAAACTGCGATGAAGGCTTTCGGGATTGCGCTGGTGTCTCTGGCGGCGTTGCATGCGGCGAGTGCCAGTGCGCAGGATCGCGAATATTGCCCCGAGCGACCAGGCATCGACACGCCGGCCTGCACAATGGCCAAGGGTCGGGTGTCGGTCGAGACGTCGGTCGCCGACTGGACGCGTGACGACCAGCCGGGCTCGCGCGACGACAACATCCTGATCGGCGACACGCTGGTCCGCGTCGGCGTGACCGATACGATCGAGGCGCGCGTCGGCTGGACGCCCTTCGGCCATGACCGGATGCGCGATTCGACCGGTGTGGACACGGTGAACGGCGTCGGCGACGTGTCGCTGGGACTCAAGGCCAATCTGCACGATCCGGACGGCTCGGGCCTGTCGGTCGCGGTGTTGCCCTATGTCACGCTACCCGTGGGTCGTTCGTCGGTCGGCGCGGGTGACTGGGGCGCGGGCTTTCTGGTCCCCGTGACGTACGAACTGTCCGACACGGTTTCTCTCGACGTCACGCCCGAGATCGATGCAGCGGTCGATCAGGACGGCGATGGTCGCCATCTCGCCTACAGCACCGCGGCTGGGCTCGCGATGAAGCTGAACAAGGATTTCACGCTGACCGGCGAGCTGCAGGCATTGCGCGACGATGATCCGCAGGAGCACGCGACGCAGGCGATCGCCGCATTGTCGCTGGCATGGTCGGCGACCGACGATCTTCAGTTCGACGTGTTGGGCGCGGCCGGACTGAACGATCATACGCCCGATGCGCGGCTGTACGCGGGGATAGCGCGGAGGTTCTAGATGCTGGTCGGGCTGCTCCTGCTCCAGGCGGTAGCGGGCCCACCGCTTCCTCCTGAACTCCGCAGGCGTCCGGCACGGCCGACCATGCCGTGTCCGGTCCAGACCGACCCCGACGGCGAGATCGTCGTCTGCGGGCGTCCGACCGACCAACGCCTCGCGACCCTGCCTGAGCCCGTCCAGCTGCCGGGCGGTGACCCGCTCTCGTTCCGCCTGCCCGGTGGCGGAACCGGTAACGTCCACGGGATCCGCACCGAACTGCCGGGTGGGATCGGACAAGGTGCGGCCGTGACGCTCAAGATCCCGTTCGGGAAGGGCAAGCGCGAGTAGCGGATCCTCGACGGTCACCGATTCCTGCTTCCTGTTCTCCCGCGAAGGCGGGAGCTGAGGCCGCTTCCCCGCCTTCGCGGGGAACACGTTGCTCTGCGCCGCCAGAGCGCAGGACTGAGATTCTCCGCCCCCTAGAGAGTCCGTTCGTACACCTGATACACCTTGTTCACCCGGCTCTCGATCGTCTCGGCGATCGAGCGCATGCCCTGGTTGTCGTCGAGGATCCAGCCGATCTCCGCGCGCGTGGCGCCGTAATGCTCTGCCGAGGCACGGCGGATATATTCGATCATCATGAAGGCCAGCTGGCTCGCCATTCGCGAGGCCTGCATGCTCTTCACCACGCCCATCAGAGGCACGCGCACCGTCCGCACCTTGGGCTTGCGCAGCCACCACAACAGCTTGACCCAGCCGAACGGCAACAGGCTCCCGTTCAGCGGCTTGATCGCCTCGTTGAGATCGGGAAGCGTGATCATGAATGCCGAGGGAACGCCGTCGACTTCGGCGATCCGGATCAGGTCGTTGAAGACGATCGGCTTAAGCTTGACGCCGACGTCCTTGATCTCGGGCGGTGTGAGCGGCACGAACCCCCAATTGTCCTTCCACGCGTCGTTGAGGATCGAGAGGATGATCGCCGCCTCCTCCTCGAACT
>JAYVRZ010000011.1:0-5241 GCA_043775965.1 Sphingomonas sp. | reverse complement strand
CGTCGCGGTTACCGCCGATGGTCGCCGCTTCGTCAATTTTCCGCGCTGGACCGATGATGCGCCGATCTCGGTCGCCGAAGTGATGCAGGACGGCTCGCTAAAGCCCTATCCTGACGCGAAGTGGAACGCGTGGCGCAACGCCCGCGCCACGGAATTGCCGGTCGGCGATTATTTCGTCTGCGTGCAGTCGATCGTCCCCGACGGCCACGGCAATCTCTGGGTGCTCGATCCCGGCGCGCCCGGTAACGAGAAGATCCTCGAAGGCGCGCCCAAGCTGGTGAAGATCGATCTCGCGACCAACCGCGTGGTCAAGGTGATCAAGGTGCCGCTCAACGTCGCGCTGCAGGGCACCTACTTGAACGACATCCGCTTTTCGCCTGACGGCAAGACCGGGTATATCACCGACAGCGGCACCCGCGGCGCGATCATCGTCATCGACCTCGAAAGCGGCAAGGGCTTTCGCGCGCTCGACGGGCATGGCTCGACGCAGATCGACAAGAGCGTGACGGTCACCACCGACGGCAAGCCGCTGGTCCGCCCGGACGGTCGCCAGCCCGCCTTCGCCGCCGACGGGATCGCGATCTCCAACGACGGCAGGACGCTGTATTACCAGGCGTTGACCGGCAAGACGATGTATTCGATCGACACGTCGTTGCTCCGCGACGGGGTCAGCGAGGCGGCGCGGGCGGCGGGCGTGAAGACGGTCGCGCAGACGCATGTCGCGGATGGCCTGTGGATGAGCAAGGCAGGGACGCTGTACCTGACATCGCCGACTACCAACGGGATCACCCGGCTGGTCGGCGATCATGTCGAGCCGGTGTTGACCGACAAGCGCCTGCGCTGGCCCGACACTTTCTCGGAAGGTCCGGATGGCCGGATGTACGTGACCGCCAGCCACATCCAGGACACCAACTGGTTCAAGCCGGGCGCGCCCGCTTCGATCAAGACGCAGCTCTTCTCGTTTGCACCGGTGAGGTAGGGGCGTCGGGGGGCACAACGCGGGCGGGAGTGCGCAACCGCTTTTTCGTTTTCGCCCCGTCATGCCGGACTCGTTCCGGCGTCCAACTCTTCGCAGACTCGTCGCCCAATCCAACCACCACTCTGGCGAAGGCCGGGGCCCAACTGGAGTGGTCGTCGTAACGAAGGACGGTCTGTCATTACCTCCGTTCCCCAATTGGGGAACGGCCTTCGCCGGGGTGGTGACCCGGTGACACGCGCAACTCCCGGTCGCGGCTAGCCCGCCAAACGAACAACGTACCGCACCCGCCCGAACGCTCCACCCTCCAACACGAAGATCCACCCGCAACCCCTTGAACCCCCATGCTGCACCTGCGAAATCGGCGGCATGACAGACACCCCCTCAGCCCCCGTAAACACGCGCCTGGCCCTGCTCGCCCTCGCGGTCGGCGGGTTCGCGATCGGCACGACCGAGTTCGCCGCGATGAGCCTCCTGCCGCAGTTCGCGCGCGGGCTCGGGATCGACGAGCCGACCGCCGGCCACGTTATCAGCGCCTATGCGCTCGGCGTCGTGGTCGGTGCGCCGACGATCGCGGTGCTGGCCGCCAAGATCGAGCGGCGCGTGCTGCTGATCGGGTTGATGACGTTTCTCGGGATCGCCAACGGCCTGTCCGCGCTCGCGCCGACCTATCATATGATGCTCCTGTGCCGCTTCCTCAGCGGCCTGCCGCACGGTGCGTATTTCGGGGTCGGGTCGCTGGTCGCCGCGTCGATGGTGCCGCGCGAGAAACGATCGCGCGCGGTGTCGCGGATGATGCTCGGGCTGACGATCGCGACGATCGCGGGGGTGTCGCTCGCCAATGGCATCGGCCAGTGGTTCGGCTGGCGCTGGGGCTTCGGGATCGTCGCGATCATTGCGGCCGCGACGGTGGCGATGCTGCTTAAGTTCGCCCCGGTGTTACGCCCCGCCAAGGCCGCGAGCCCGCTCGGCGAGCTGGCCGCGTTGCGCAACGGTCAGGTCTGGCTGACGCTCGCGATCGGTGCGGTCGGGTTTGGCGGGATCTTCTGCGTGTACACCTATCTCGCCTCGACGCTGACCGAGGTGACGGGCGTCTCGTCCGCCTTCACGCCGGTCGCGTTCGCGCTGTTCGGCGTCGGCATGACGGTAGGCACGCTGGTCTGCGCCAAGGCGGCGGACGTCGCGCTAATGCCGGCAGCGGGGATCACCCTGCTGTTCGGGGCAGGGGCGCTCGCGCTCTACGCCCCCGCGACACCACATCTCTGGGCGATCCTGCCGGTCGTCGTGCTGATCGGCTGTGGCGGAGGGCTTTCGACGATCCTGCAGACCCGGCTGATGGATGTCGCGGAGGAGGCGCAGACCTTGGCGGCGGCGCTCAACCATTCCGCGTTCAACACCGCGAACGCGATCGGGCCGTGGCTCGGCGGGCTGGCGATCGCCGGCGGCTTCGGGTTGCCGTCGACCGGCTGGGTCGGCACGGCGCTGGCGCTGGGCGGTTTCGCGATCTGGGCGCTGTCGTGGGTGCTCGATCGCCGACGCACCTGAGTCCCGACGCAGCGCCAAGACCGCCGAGCCCGAAAACTACGGACCGCCCCAATGTCCGTCATCCTAGCGAAAGCTGGGATCTTTCGGTTCGGGTCGCAGCCTCCGCCCCCCGGGATACCCCAGCTTCCGCTGGGGTTACGGGACTTAGGCGGGCGGCCGCTACGCAAACCCCGTCATTCCAACGAAAGCCGGGATATCCCCGTTCAGGTCGCACCGTCCGATAACCGGGATATCCCAGCTTTCGCTGGGGTGACGGGAATTAGGCGGGCGGCTGCTAGGCAAACTCCGTCATCCCAGCGAAAGCTGGGATCTCCCGGTTCGAGTTGCAGCGTCCGCCAACCGGGATACCCCAGCTTCTGCTGGGATGACGCGAATTAGGTGGGCGGCCATTACGCAAACCCCGTCATCCCAGCTAAAGCTGAGATCTCCCGGTTTAGGCCAAGGCATCCGCCAAACGTGATACCCCGACTTCCGCCGGGACATCATGCCTTCACCGCGCGATGTTGCGCTTAGCCAGTTCCTTGTTCAGCCCAAGCGCGATCAGCGTGAATACCGCACCCGAGAACAGGTACGCGCCGCTCGCCGCCAAGCCCAGCTTGCTCGACAGCAACAGTGCCGCCAGCGGTGCGAAGCCCGCGCCGAACAACCACGCCAGATCGGTCGTCAGCGCCGAGCCCGTATAGCGATGCTGCGGGCTGAGGCTGGATGCCACCGCGCCCGAGGACTGGCCGAACGACAGCCCGAACAACAGGAAGCCGATACCCATGAACAGGCGCTCGCCGACGTCGCCGCCGTTCAGCAGCATCGGCGCCGCGATCGCGAACAGCGCGATCAGCACTGCGATCGTCCCCAGCATCGTGCGACGGCCGAACCGGTCCGCGAGCAACCCCGATACCAGGGTCGCGCCAAGGCCGATCACCGCGCCGACCATCTCGACGACCAGGAAGCGGCCGGGCGCTTCACGGGTAAAAAGCACGACCCAGGACAGCGGGAACACGGTTACCATGTGGAACAGCGCGAAGCTGGCGAGCGGCACGAACGAACCGAGCCAGATCGCCTTCCATTCGGACTGCACTGTTTCGATCACCGGCGCCGGCTCGAGCTCGCGCTTGGCGTACATTTCCTCGAATTCCGGCGTCACCACCAGGCGCAGGCGGGCGAACAGCGCGACCACGTTGATCGCGAACGCCACGAAGAACGGATAGCGCCAGCCCCAGGCGAAGAAATCCTCGGTAGGCAGGGCGGCCACGAAGAACGCGAACAGGCCGCTGGCGACCAGGAGGCCGAACGGCGCGCCGAGCTGCGGCAGCATCGCGTACCAGCCGCGGTTCTTCTCGGGCGCGTTCAGCGACAGCAGCGAGGCCAGGCCGTCCCATGCACCGCCGAGCGCGATGCCCTGGCCTATGCGCAGGAGGGCCAGGATTGCCACGGACCAGTTCCCGACCGCGTCGTAGCCGGGGATGAACCCCATCGCGACGGTCGAGGTGCCGAGCAGGAACAGCGACATCGTCAGCTTGACGCTGCGGCCGTACGCGCGATCGACCGCGATGAAGATGATCGAGCCGATCGGTCGCGCGATGAACGCCAGCGCGAACACCGCGAACGAATAGAGCGTCCCCTGCAGCCGGTCGACATACGGGAACACCAGCGTCGGGAACACGAGCACCGAAGCGATCGCATAGACGAAGAAATCGAAGAATTCCGACGCGCGACCGATCACCACGCCGATCGCGATCACCCCCGGCGAGACATGCTCGCCATCGCTGTGAATATCACGAACGTCGCTCTCGAAGCTCGTTTCGGGAATCGTGTTAGCACTCATTCTTCAACTCGCTCTTCAGGGCGCGAACCCGACGATACGCCTTTCCGGCGGATGCGGGCAGGGGCAATCTATGCTACCCCATGTAATGATAAGGCCATGCCGATGTTGCAGTGCAGCGCCCATTGGACAAATTGTCCACTGTAGTGCGGCACGCGCTAGGCGTAGGGGACCCGCATGATCGTTGAGAAAACCGTTTCCCGCGCGAAAAAATGGCTTGTCGCTCTGCCGCTTGCGCTGCTCACCAGCGGCTGCAACTGGGTCGTGATGTCCCCTTCAGGCGATATCGCGGTGCAGCAACGCGACCTCGTTCTCATTGCTACGGGCTTGATGCTGCTGATTATCATACCGGTGATCGGCGCGACCTTGTTCTTCGCGTTCCATTATCGCCAGTCGAACAAGGCCGCCCGGTACGAGCCAAAATGGGATCACTCGGTCGGGCTGGAGCTGATGATCTGGGGGGCGCCCTTGCTGATCATCATCGCGCTCGGTGCGTTGACCTGGACCAGCACGCATCTGCTCGATCCATATCGTCCGCTCGGCCGGATCAAGCCCGATACGCCGACGCTTGCCAACAACGTGCCGGTCGGCAATCTGGTCGACCAGCAGCAGAAGGCCGGTGGCGCAGGCAAGCCACTCGAGGTGCAGGTCGTCGCGCTCGATTGGAAGTGGCTGTTCATCTATCCCGAATACGGCATCGCCACGGTCAACGAGCTGGCTGCCCCGGTCGATCGGCCGATCCGCTTCCAGCTGACCTCTTCGTCGGTGATGAATGCGTTCTACATCCCTGCGCTCGCTGGCATGATCTACACGATGCCCGGCATGCAGACGACGCTGAACGCGGTCATCAACAAGCCCGGCAACTATGAGGGCTTCTCGTCCAACTATAGCGGCGCGGGCT
>JAYVRZ010000010.1:0-3652 GCA_043775965.1 Sphingomonas sp. | reverse complement strand
GTCATGCCGGGCGCGCGCATGTTGAAGATCGTCGTGATGAAGTTGATCGCGCCGAGGATCGACGACGCACCCGCAAGATGCAGAGCGAGGATCGCCATGTCGGTCGACGGCCCGGGCTCGCCGTACGTCGAGAGCGGCGCGTAGAGCGTCCAGCCGTTACCAGCACCTCCGAAGAACGGCGAGGCCAGCAACAGCGTGAAGGCGGGGATCAGCAGCCAGAACGACACGTTGTTCATGCGCGGGAACGCCATGTCCGGCGCGCCGATCATGATTGGCACGAACCAGTTGCCGAACCCGCCGACCATCGCCGGCATGACCATGAAGAACACCATGATCAGGCCGTGCGCAGTGATCAGGACGTTCCAGAGATGGAGCGATTCGTCGAGGCTGGCGGGACCGCCGTGGAGCATAGATGCCCAGCCCTGGAGATACTGGATGCCGGGATGCGCGAGTTCGGCGCGCATGAGTCCCGATACCGAGCCGCCGATGATCCCCGCGACGATCGCGAAGATCAGGTACAGCGTGCCGATATCCTTGTGGTTGGTCGACATGAACCAACGCGCGAAGAAGCCCGGTTTGTGATCGGTATCGTGGTGGTCGTGCGCTTCGTGGCTTACGAACGCCGACGGATGGAGAGCGGTGTCGGTCATCTTACTGTCCCGCGTTGCCGGCGCCGGCCGGGTTTGAGGTCGCGCCCTGCGTCGTCGCCGGGGCTGTAGTGGTCACGTTCTCGACGGGGCCGGTCGCGTTGGCGGTTTCCGCCGCCTCCTCGACCTTCGCCGCGGAGCCGTCGGCGCCGGGCTGCGGAATGACCTTGTTGGACGCCTTGCCCGGGGTCGGCATCGTGCCGCCCTTGGCCTTCACCCAGGCTGCGTATTCGGCGGGCGGAACGGCCTCGACCGCGATCGGCATATAGCCGTGGCGCGCGCCACACAGTTCGGAGCACTGGCCGAAATACAGGCCGGGCTTGTCGATCGTGAAGCTGGTCTCGTTCAGGCGGCCGGGAATTGCGTCGAGCTTGATCCAGAACGCCGGGACCGCCCAGCTGTGGATCACGTCGTTCGACGTCGTGATCAGGCGGATCGGCACGCCGACCGGGAGGACGATGCGGTTGTCCGCGGCGAGCAGCTTGGGGCCGTCCGCGTCGGTGCGTGTGCGCTCGCCGGCAGCGGCCTCACCCTTTTCCTTGAGCATGTTGGCGGTGATCTCGAAGCCGCCATTGTCCGGATACTGGTAGGTCCAGTACCATTGGTTGCCGATCGCCTTGAGCGTCACGGCACCGGACGGCGCGGGCTTGAACTGCGCCTGCAACAGCCCAATCGAAGGGACCGCGATCAGCACGAGGATAACGACCGGTGCGAGCGTCCAGATGATCTCGATGAAGGTGTTGTGGCTGGTCTTCGACGCGACCGGATTGCGCGAACGGCGATAGCGGAACGATACCCAGAACAGCAGCCCGAGCACCAGCAGCGAGATCACCGTGATCGTCGGCACCAGGATCGAATTGTGCATCCAGTGCGCGAACTGGCCATTCTTCGTAACCTGGGGCTGGAGGCCGAACAAGCCGTCGGTCGGCTGGCCGATCATCGGCTTGACCGTCATCGCCGGCGCGCCGTCCATGGCAAGTTCAGGGCTGGACGGGTTGGCGGTAGGCGTCGCGGCAGCCGTGGTCGGCGCGGTGTTCGACACCCGTGCCGGAGCGGCGGCGGCCTGTGGCGCAGGCGCTGGAGTCGCTACGGGCTGGGCCGCATACCCGGCGACACCACCGAGACTCGACAGTGCGAGCCCCGCTGCCATCGCAAATCCTCTCATCCCCATCTTGCGCATCGTTTTTCTTGACCCCGGTTTATAGCGAACCCGATATCACGGACACGCGGATGTCTGCTTATAATTTGTTCGTGGCTATACCCGGCGGGGGGGCTAGCCTCAAGTCTTGTCTCTAAACCTCCGTCATCCCGACGAAAGCCGCGACCCAGAGCCACTGGGACGGTGTTCGCGACCCCGGATCGTGACTTTCGTCAGGATGACGGGAGGGCGCCGGTTGTCGTTGCGTGCGGTTTCGTGCGCTCGTATCAGCGCGGGCAGACTATTTGGAGCGATGACCCGCGATGACCGAAGACGACGTGCTCGCCGAATTCCGCGCTGCCGAAGCGCTGCTCGAAGGGCATTTCATCCTGTCCTCCGGCCTGCGCAGTTCGCGCTACCTGCAATGCGCGCGGGTGCTGATGGATCCGGCGCGGGGCGCTCGGTTGTCGGAGGCGCTGGTCGCATCGCTTCCGGCCGATCTGCGGGCGCAGATCGACGTCGTCGTGTCGCCAGCGATGGGTGGCGTGATCGCAGGGCACGAGATGGCGCGCGCGCTCGGCGTCGAGGCGATGTTCCTCGAACGGCCCGACGGCGTGTTCGAACTGCGCCGCGGGTTCCGGCTTGCCCCTGGGCAGCGCGTGCTGATGATGGAGGACGTTGTCACCACCGGGCTGTCGTCGCGCGAGGCGATCGCGGCGATCGACCGCGCGGGCGGCGTGACCGGCGCGGCGGCGGCGCTGGTCGATCGCTCGAACGGGACAGCGGATCTGGGCGTGCCGTTCTTCCCGCTGATCCGGCTCGACGTGCCGACCTATCCGGCCGACGCTCTGCCGCCCGAACTGGCCGCGATCCCGGCGATCAAGCCCGGCAGCCGGGCGGCATGAGCCGGGACCTGCGCCTGGGCGTCAACATCGATCACGTCGCAACGGTGCGCAACGCGCGCGGGGCGGGGTATCCCGATCCAGTCCGTGCGGCCTTGGTTGCGGCGGCGGCGGGGGCGGACGGGATTACCGCGCACCTGCGCGAGGATCGGCGGCACATCACCGACGACGACATCGCGCGGCTGTCCGCTGAGCTGACGATCCCGCTCAACCTCGAGATGGCGGCGACGGACGAGATGCTTGGCATCGCGTTGCGTCATCAACCGCGTGCAGCGTGCATCGTACCGGAGAAGCGCGAGGAACTGACCACCGAGGGCGGGCTCGACGTTGCCGGGCATTACGACCGGATGGCGGGGCTGGTCGATGCGCTAGGCGGGGCGGGAATCCGCGTGTCGCTGTTCATCGAACCCGATGCGCGCCAGATCGAGGCGGCGGTGCGGCTCAAGGTGCCGGTGATCGAGCTGCATACGGGCCTGTATGCCGAGCTGTCGGGCGAGGCGCGGACGGTGGAGCTGCGGCGGCTGACCGATGCGGCGGCGCTGGCGGCGAAGAACGGCATCGAGGTTCATGCCGGGCACGGTTTGACCTATGACAATGTCGCGCCGATCGCGGCGATCCGTCAGGTGCGCGAGCTGAACATCGGGCATTTCCTGGTTGGCGAGGCGCTGTTCGTCGGGCTTGGCGAGGCGGTTCGGCTGATGCGTGAGGCTATGGATGCGGCGCGGTAAGCAAGTAGTTTTGTTCACGCGGAGACGCGGAGGCGCGGAGCAGAAGGGGGCCACTGGGCGCCGTCCCGCTTGCTTCTCACCTCCGCCGCGCTTGCGGCTCTCACACTCTCCGCGTCTCCGCGTCTCCGCGCGAAAAAATTCTTTTGTCTTCCGACTCCAGGCCGCCTCGTGATCATCGGGCTGGGGTCGGACCTGTGCAATATCGAGCGGATCGCAGCGTCGGTCGAGCGGTTTGGC
>JAYVRZ010000009.1:0-13785 GCA_043775965.1 Sphingomonas sp. | reverse complement strand
GCTATGGCAGAACGCGATCGATCGCCTGTCGCTGGCCGACCGGCGGGCGGGGCCGGTGCGGTCGCGGTTGCGCAAATATTATGTCGAACCGCAGGCCTCGATCGCCGAGCCGCTGCCGATCGCCGCGGTCTATATCCTGCGCGATGCGCGCCCGCCGCTGGTGCCGGGGATCGTTCGTGCGAACCTGGCCGACGCTGCGCTGATGATCCAGCGCAACGCGTACCGCCCGGCGTTGATCGGGCGGATGGGGCAGGCGGCGCTGTATTTCGAAGCGTCGGCCGCGATCGCGCGGCATGCGGGCGTCTTCACGCTGACCCGCGCGATGGAGTTTTCCGGACAGGCGGCGGTGACCGGCTGGCTCGAAGCGCATTGGCGCACGCTGGCGGAGGCGCGGGGACCACGCGCGCAGCCGCCGCAGGACGCGGTCGGGCGTGCGGCGTGACCCGGACGATCTGGCTCGCCTCCTATCCCAAATCGGGCAACACGTGGTTCCGGTTGCTGCTGGCCAACCTTGGCCGCGACGAGCCGGCCGATATCAACGACCTGTCCGGTCGCGGCGGCATCGCAAGCGCGCGCCGGTGGTTCGACGATACTATGCTGTTTCCGGCGGGATTGCTGACTCACGACGAATGCGACCGGTTGCGGCCGCGCGTGCACGTGGCCCGCCGGGATAGCGGTTCATGCGACGAACTGGACGATGTGGACGTGCCGCGTGGCGACGTCCGTTTCGTAAAGACGCACGACGCCTGGACGATCACCGCGGACGGCGAACCTTTGCTCGGGGGCGCTGCCGCTGCCGACGCGGCGATCCTGATCGTGCGCGATCCGCGCGACATCGCGTCGTCGCTAGCAGGGCATAACGGGCAGAGCGTCGACGCCGCGATCGACTTCATGATGCGGCCGGACGCGGCGTTCTGCGGTCGCGACGACCGCCAGCCCAATCAGTTGCGCCAGCAGTTGCGCGGCTGGAGCGGGTTTCACGCCAGCTGGATCGACCAGCGCGTCCTCCCGGTCCACCGCGTGCGCTACGAGGATCTCCAGGCGGACGTGTCCGACGCGTTCGCGCGCGCGCTGAATTTCGCGGAACAGCCCGTGTCGGTCGAGCAAGTCGAACGCGCCGCGAATTTCGCCGATTTCGCGCAACTGCAGGCGCAGGAGCGGAGCCGCGGATTCCGTGAGGCACCGCCGCGCCGCCGCGGCGCCGCCGCACCGAGGTTTTTTCGCAACGGCAGGGCGGGCGGCTGGCGCAGCGAACTGACCGCGGACCAGTGCGCGACGATCGAGCGCGCACATGGCGGCATGATGGCGGCGCTGGGCTATATGCCGGACTCGGCTGCTTGAACGGCGTGCCGGCCAGGATCCGCACCGCGCTGACGATGGGGATCGATCGCCAGATGCTGGTGACGGAAGCGGCGATCCGGCTGCTGCTCGCGCGGCTGGTCCTGGCATTCGTGCCGTTCGCGCGACTTGCCGCGGCGTGGGGCCCGCTGATCCCGCCGGGCGATCGGTACCAGCCCGGCGTGCCCGCTACGATGCGACAGCGGCGGGTCGCGCGGCGGGTGCGCTGGGCGATCGCGACGGCCGCGCCGCTGATGCCGTTTCGCGCGGCGTGCGTGCAGCAGGCGGTGGCGGCGCGCGGCATGCTGGAACGGCGCGGCATCCCCGCCGTCGTGCATTTCGGGATCGGGGTCGGGATCGGGGTCGGGATCGAGGAAGGGATCGGAATCGAGAGCGGAGTCGGCCGCGGAGTCGGCAGGGGATCGCTCGCGGCGGGGCATGCCTGGGTCGATGCCGACGGCGTGCAGGTTACGGGGTTTCCGCTCGATCCCGCGCTCATCGAACTAGGCCGGTTCGTGCGATGCCCGTAACATGGCGATCAGCCACGCGTCGGCGGTGCAGTCGATGACCATGTGCACGCGGTCGGTCGTGCCGCGATTGGCGACCGCATGAACATCGGCGAGCCGCAGATACCAGGCGCTGCCGGCCGCCATGACGACCTGCGTGCCGTTCAGCAGGAATTCGACGCCGGGGTTGGTGGTGATCGGGACATGGATGCGCGCGGCACCGGTTTCGGCCGCGAGATCGTGATCGCGGTGCGGCTTGATGGTCGATCCGGGCGTCAGCCGCATCAGCCGCACGGTCTGCACCGGGCAGGCGAACTGCGACAACACCGCGCGGAAATAGGGCGCATCGGCGAGCAGCGGCCCGTCCTCGAATGCGGTTGCGCCGGGGTCCGCGTAGATCGTCATCACCGGGTGGGTCGCGCCGGCGACAATCCGCAATGGCAGCACGCTCCAGTCGCCGTCATAGTTCTGCGGCACGAAATGGGCGATCCAGGCGGATGCCCGCGCGACCCGCTCCAGGTCAGCGTTCAGGCGCGCGACGTCGAACGCGAACGGCAATCGGATCCGGTCGGCGACGATGGGCTCGTGGATCGCGGGCATCGGCGTCCCCTGGTCGGATCGGCACGTCGTCGATCGCGTATCGTGCAGCGTATCCGGGCTCGGGCGGGACGCAATGGTGCGTCCGGTACACGGCGCGCCAGGTGACCGCGTTGGATCGCTTTCGGATGCATCTCCGCGCCGATGCCGACCTGCAACGGCGTCTGGCAGTGATCGAGGACGCCGCCGTATTCTCGGCGACCGCGTCGGACTATGCCGCCGAGTGTGGCATTTCGCTCGATCCCGCGACGATCGGGGACGCGCTGCGGCTGGGCCGCGATCGGATCGATGATCCGTCCGTCACGGCGCGCAACTGGCCCTGCACCGGGTGGCTGCCGGTCGCGGTGATCCCGGAAAACGGCGGTTGGGCGGTGGAATGGCTCCACTTCGGCGGGGTGCCGCTGACGGCGCCATTCTACGAAGATTCGATCCGGATGGCGCGACGTCGACCGTTCAATCGTCTGGTCCCCTGGCACACGCGGCTATCGCGGCTCGGATCGTGCCGACCGCCGTTGGCGCGGCCCGACGGGTTCGTGTTCCACATGTCGCGCTGCGGCTCGACGCTGGTCGCGCAGATGCTGGCAGCGATGGCCGGTGCATGGGTCGTGTCGGAGCCGCCGCCGGTGGATACGGTGATCCGGATCGATCTGCCGCAAGCCGTGTGCGTCGCGGCGTTGCAGGCGATGATCGGCGCGCTAGGTCGCGATACCGCTCCGGGCGGTCGCTATTTCATCAAGCTCGACAGCTGGAACACCGCCGCGCTGCCGCTGTTCCGCGCCGCGTTTCCCGAGACGCCCTGGGTGTTCCTCTACCGCGATCCGGCCCACGTCATCGCGTCGCACATGCGGATGCGCGGTCTGCAGACGGTGCCGGGCGGGATCGGCGGGCTGGTCTTTGCCGAGCGGCTGTCCCCCGAGGAGCAGGTCGCGACCGCGCTGGCGCAGATCGTCGCGCCGATGCTGGATGGCGACGTGATGCCGGGCGGACTGCTGGTCGACTACCGCACGCTGCCCGCCGCGCTGTTCACGCGGATACTCCCGCATTTCGGCGTCGCGGTGACTGCTGACGACCGCGCGGCGATGGCGAACGCGGCGCGCCGCGACTCGAAACGCCCCGGCGTCGCCTTCATGCCAGACCCCGCGCGCAGGCAGGGGGCGCCAAGCCCGCGGTGCGTGCGGCGGCCGCGACCCATCTCGCCGCATCGTACCGAAAGCTCGTCGAGACCGATCACGCGCAGCTTACGACAAGGAGATCATGACCGTGCACAAGCAAGAGGACTGGCTGGCCGCCAAGGTAGGCGACGAGATCCTGATGATGAGCGCGGCGCAGGGGCTGTACCTCGGCCTGAACGCGGTCGGCGCGCGCATCTGGGAGCTGATCGACTCGCACGCTACCCCGGATACGATCTGCGCGCAGTTGACCGCCGAATTCGAGGTCACGCCCGAATTGTGTCGTGCCGATGTCGACGCCTTTCTGGCGGACCTGACGAAGCACCGCGCGATCGCCTGGCTGCCGACGCGCGATGATTGACCGCCGCCTGGTATCGACACGGTGAGCGCGATCTTCGGGATGGTTCGGTTCGATGGTGGCGACGTCTCGCCGCGGACGATCGAGCGGATGGCGAACACGCTGCGCCACCGCGGCCCCGATGCACGCCGGACGGTCGTTACGGGCTGTGCCGGGCTCGGGCACTGCCTGATGCGGGTTCAGACGGAGGACGGGATCGAGGCGCAACCGCTGCGGGACGGCGGCGCGATCCTGGTCGCCGACCTCCGGCTCGACAACCGCGAGGCGCTCGCGGACGCACTCGGGATCGCACCGGCGAAATTATGCGAGCTGCCCGACAGCGCGGTCGTGCTCGCCGCGTATCGGCGTTGGGGCGCGGACTGCATCGACCGGTTGATCGGCGATTTCGCGATCGCGCTGTGGGATGCGGATACCGGCGTGCTGCTGCTGGCGCGCGATGCGATGGGGCAACGCGGCGTCTATTATCATGTCGGCGACGGCTTCCTGGCGTTCGCGAGCGAGATGAAGGCGCTGTGGGCGATCGAGGACGTGCCGCGGCGCGTGTCCGAAACCGCGATCGCCGCGGGGCTGCTGTTCCCGATCGACACCAGATCGGAGGCAACGCTGTTCGAGGAGATCGCCGCCCTGGCCGGCGGATCGGTGTTGCGGCTGGATGCAGCAGGTGGCGTCACGACCAGGCGGTACTGGATCCCGCACGCCGCGCCAGAGCATGTCGGGCGCGACGAGGGCTATTACGTCGCCACCTATGCCGCGCTGATCGAGGAAGCGGTGGCATGCCGCGTGCGACGGCTGATCCGCGCGCCGGGATTGTCCTTCAGCGGTGGTTTCGACAGCGGCAGCATCGCGGTGCTGGCGGGGCCGATCGTCGCCGCGGCGGGGCGGCGTGTCGTTGCGGTCGCATCGGTGCTGGCGGTGGGCGAACGCCGCCGCGTCCGCGATGCGCGCGCCGCGGTCGAGGCGTTTGTGGACCGCGGCGACCTCGACACCCGCTATTTCGTGCGCCGCGACGAGAGCCCGTTCGTCGATATGGAACGCGGGTTCGCCGAGACCGACGGTCCGGGTGGCGGATCGACGGTGCGGCGCGGAGTGTACCGCATGGCCGCGGAGGCCGGCGTGCGATCGATGCTCGACGGCCATGGCGGCGACTACACGGTCAACGTGCGGGCGCAGGCGATGCTCGGGCGGATCCTGCTGCGCGGCCATGTCGTGCGGTTCTGCCGAGAGGTTGGCGCGCGCAGACGGGCGACCGGGCGATCGATGGCTGCGATTTTGTGGGGCGACATCGTGCCCGCGCTTGCTCCGTTGCGCCTGCGGAGCGCGATATATGCGCTGCGTCGCGGACTGGTGCCGCTATGGCGGAGCCGTGCGATCGCCGATGCGTTTGCCCGAGAGGTGTTCGCTTACGGCGCGATCGACCCCATGCGACTGCGTCAGGCCACGCCGGTGCACAATCGCTGGCGGCAGCGCTGGCTCCACCTACTGCGGCGCGCGTCGGACATGCCGCCGGCGGCGCAGACGCTGGCCGCGACGCACGGCCTCGAACTGACCCGGCCATTTCACGACCGGCGTATCGTCGAGTTCGCGCTGGCGATACCCGAGGCGTTGCAGTTTAGGAACGGGCTCGAACGCCATCTCGCGCGGACCGCGTTTGCCGATCTCCTGCCCGCGGCGCTGCTCGCAAGCGGCCCCGGCAACGACGCGGAGGAGCCGGATCTTTTCCGTACCGCGCACGAAGGCGCCGCGGCGGCGCTGGCGGAGGCGCGGGCGATGGACCGCGAGGGGCGCCTGTCGCGCTATGTCGACTTCGCCAAGGTAGACGCGATGTTACGCGACCTCGACGAAACGCGGCTGGCCGATCATCGACGGGTGATCGTCGCGACGCTGGCGATCACGACGGCGCGGTTCGTCGCCTGGGTCGATGGCCGGAATCGCTGATCACGAACGCCGTATCCGTGCGGTGCCGACTACGAGCCGTATTGGTAGCCGCTGATCGGGCTGGTGCCGTCCGATCCGACCCCGACCTGCGCGCCTGCGTTGCGCAGTTCGGAGACGATGACCTGAGGCGTCATCCAGGGCTTTCGCGACGGTGCATCGCCCCCGGGCACGAGGCCGGAACCCGGCGCGCCGGAACACTGGTCGGTACTGGTATCGTTCGACGTGCAAGCCACGCGTTGTCCCCTCCGGTTCATCAATGCCGATATGTCGACGACGTTGCACGTTTGGGAGGTCCGTACAATAACATCCGTTGCCAATCGGCAATCGTGAAGCAGGGGCGCAAATCGGATGGAGTGCTCGTTACAGTGAGGAAGTTCTGTAGCCCCTCATATCAAAAGATCCGTTATAGACTAAACTCTACCGGATGGAGTCATTGCTAGGCGAAGGCGAACGGGTAAAACCAGGCTCTATCGCAACCGGCCGGGGCTATTGTCGTCGAGTCGGAGCGTGTTGGGAGGGGCTCATGACGGAACCGTTTGTCGGCGAGATAAAGGCGTTCGGGTTTGGCATAACGCCGCGCAACTATGCGGCCTGTAATGGGCAGCTCATGCCGATCTCGCAGAACCAGGCGCTCTTTGCGCTGTTGGGGACGCAATATGGCGGCAACGGCCAGACGACGTTCGCCCTACCCGATCTGCGCGGACGCGTGCCGGTCCACGCTTCGACCGAATTGCCGCAGGGGAGTGTCGCCGGGTCCGAAGCGGTAACGCTGACGGTCGCGGACATCCCCGCGCACACGCATGCCCTGATCGGCACCTCGACCGTTGCCGACCGCCGCCCGGCACGCGGTAACGCCTTTGCCAACGATACGTCGCCGGTGACGCAATTCTACGCGCCTGCGACCAATCTCGTGCCGCTCGCTCCAGCCAGCGTGACGCTGAGCGGGGGCAACCAGCCGCACCCGAACATGCAGCCGTTTCTCGTCTTGAACTACTGCATCGCACTCAACGGTATCTTTCCGTCGCGCAATTGACCGCGACGCCAGGCGCAGGGGCGAGCCGCACGATCGGGGCGGCCGTCCGAACGGGAGGGATTTATGAGCGATCAATTTGTCGGTGAGGTTCGCATGTTCGGCGGCGATTTCGCGCCCGTGGGATGGGCGTTGTGCGACGGTGCGCTGTTGTCGATCGCACAGGAAAGCACGCTCTACGCCTTGATCGGCACGACCTATGGGGGTGACGGCGTCCAGACGTTCGCGGTGCCCGACCTGCGCGGTCGCCTGCCGGTCCACCAGGGCACCGGCATCGGACTGACGCCGCGCGCACTGGGCACGATCAGCGGAACCGAGACGGTGACGCTGACGATTCCGAGCTTGCCGGCGCACAACCACGCGCTGCTTGCCTCCACCGACCCGGGCACGCTTGACGGCCCCGCCCCCAATGCGGTGCCCGCGACCCCGACGAACGGCGTAACGCCTTTCCTGTATGTCGTGCCGGGTACGAGCGGCGTCGTGACGGGCGCAATGGCGAACGGCGGCATAGGCTTTACCGGCGGCGGCGGACCGCACGCCAACCTCATGCCGTCGCAATGCCTGTCTTTCATCATTGCGCTGCAGGGGGTCTTCCCCAGCCAGAATTGACCCCGGCGCAGGACGGGCCGGCGTCGCCCGCAAACGACGCGCATCTCTCATTCGGAGCATCGTCATGAGCGATCCCTATCTCGGCGAGATCAAGATCGTCGGTTCTACCTACGCCCCGCAAGGCTATGCAGTGTGCAACGGCCAGATGATGTCGGTTGCGCAGTACAGCGCGTTGTTCTCCGTGCTCGGCATCCGCTTCGGCGGCAATGGCGTGACGACCTTCGGGCTGCCCAATCTCCAGGCTGCGGCACCGATGGGGGCCGGCAACGGTCCCGGTTTGGAGCCGCGGACGGTCGGTGACACAAGCGGCGTTGCGTCGGTCTCGCTCATGATCGCCGAGATACCGACGCACGACCACGGCCTGGTCGCGGCCGGTCTGAACCCGCCGAACCCGGCGCAGAATGTCGCGGCGCCGACGTCGCAGGCGATGGTCGGTCCGTCGAACCCGAATATGGCCTTCAGCGACGTGACGACGCCCGCGGTTGCGTTTTCGCCGCTGGCGATCGGTCCGGTGGGGGGATCGCAACCACACGAAAACCGCCAACCCCTGCTCGCGCTCAACTTCGTCATTGCGCTGCAAGGCATCTATCCGGCGCGCAATTGACCGCGCCAGCGGCGATCGCCGCGGTGGTCGCGGGGTTTACGCTGCCCCCGTCGATGGCTCGGGACGGCTATGCGCTGCGAGAGGAATGCGACGACGACGTGCCGTTTCTCCGGGCGCTCTATGCCACGACCCGCACCGCCGAGATGGCGGCGTCCGGATGGACCGACAGCGAGAGCCAGGCATTCCTCGCGCAGCAGTTCGGCGCGCAACGCAGCCATTACCGAACGCGGATCGCGGGTTGCCGGTTCGCGGTGATCGAGCGCAACGGCATGCCGGTGGGCCGCCTCTATCTCCAGCCGCGCGATACGCACGTGCATATCGTCGACATCACGGTGTCGCCCGACATGCGCGGCAAGGGGCTGGGGACGGCGATCCTCCAGGCCGTGATCGACAGGACGGAGATCGAGGCGCTGGGCGTCGGTCTCGTCGTCGATCGCGCGAATCCTGCCCTCGCCTTGTATCTCAAGCTTGGTTTCCGTTCGAGTGGTGGAACCGGCGTTCGTCTGGAACTCGAATACCCGTCCCGTTCTGCGCGACCGATCTATTCCTAGGCTCATTGGCATGGTCGGCACCATTCAGATGGGTGGGGGGAGGCCGCCGCCCAATTGGTTGGGCGTGGTATTGACCCGTGTTTCGACGATGATCGGCCACCATGCTCGCGGTCGCGCGGACGGCGGCGACGATTCTCGTATCGGCTCTGCTCACGCAGAGTCGACCGCGCGCGAACCGGGTGAACGCCGTTCGTCGAAAACGTCTACGTCGTTGCAGGCAAAGGCTTTGACGGCCGAGTTCGCGCTGACGCTGACCTGCGCGATACGACCCGTCGCCATCGAGCGAGTCAGACACGCCGCGAGGACGGTCACCGACTGGGACCTGGTTCACCGCATCGCACGGCGGCAAGGGGTCGTCGGGCTGGTCGCCGATGCGATGCGTCGTGCCGATGTACCGATTCCTCAACCGCTGGAACGGAATGCGCGCCGACGGGGTCGTGCCGCGCTCAGACAGGCGGGCGAAGCCGTGCGGCTGGACGGGCTGTTCGCCGCTGCGGGAATCGACCCTCTGTTCCTCAAGGGGACGTCGCTCGCTCGGCACCTCTATGGTGCGCTAGGTATCCGCGACGCGGTCGACATCGACATCATGGTCTCGCCGCACCGGGTGGCGGACGCCTGGGCGGTTCTCGACGCGGCAGGGTATTCGATGAAAATTCCGGCGCGTCGCTTGGCGGGGGCTGCGCTGCGCATGTTCCTGTGCGTTGCGAAGGACAGTTGTCATCGGCATCCGGCAGGCATGATCGTCGAGCTGCATTGGCGCCTGTCCGACGACCTCGCAAACCCAAGCGCGCCACCGCCCGAGACGTGGCGAAGGATCGCGGTGGCGCCCGGTCAGAGCCTGGCGATGCTCGATGACGAGGCGCTGTTCGTCTATCTTTGCGTGCACGGGGCCGCGCACGGATGGGCGCGGCTCAAATGGCTGGCTGATATCGGCGCCATGGTGGCGAGCAGCGAAGACGGGGGGGACGCGTACTGGCGGGCATCGCGACGGGCAGGGGCGAGCCTGGCGGCGGCGTCCGCGCTACTGCTGGCGCATCGTTTTCTGGGCACTTCGCTGCCCGCGACGTTTGTCGCGGCGCGTTCGCTTCGGTTGGGTGCGTTGCTCTGGATGTCGGTGCGGACGATGACCGCGGGCGGCGGCGCGCGCGATCTGTCGACGACCCGCTATCGCGGCTGGGTGGAGTTCGCGGCGAAACTGCTGATCGCACCGAGCTTTCGGAGCCTGGCGGTGACGCTGCGACGGCTCGCAATCTCGAGCGAGGACGTCGGGCAGTTGGCGTTGCCGGGCGGGTGCGGCTGGATGTACCCGGTGTTGCGTATTCCGCTGCTCGTGCGAAGACGGTTGCGGCGCGTGGCAGACCGTCGACGCGCGGGGATGTCAGCGTGATCCGAACCCGGTCAGCAGCGTCTTGATCGTGCGGACGACGATCAGCATGTCGATCCAGAACGTGAACCGGCTGATGTAGAAGAAGTCGTAGCTGAGCTTTTTCAGGACGTCGCCGATCCCCGTGACATGGCCCTGGTTCACCTGCGCCCAGCCCGACACGCCCGGCCGGACGACGTGGCGATAGCGATAGAACGGGATCTCCGCCTCGTACCAGAGCGACAGGATCTCGGCCTCCGGGCGTGGACCGATCCAGCTCATCTCGCCGCGCACGACGTTCAGCCATTGCGGCAGTTCGTCGATCCGCGTGCGTCGCAGCGTGTGCCCGATCCTGGTGATCCGACAATCGCTGTCGACCGTCATCGCGGCTTGGCGCCCGGTTTCGACTTCCAGCGTCGGCGAGGCCGGAGGAGCGCCGCTCATGGTACGGAACTTCCAGACCGCGAACGGTCGTCCGCCGTAACCGATCCGGCGTTGTCGGAAGAAGACGGGGCCTGCCGAATCCAGTTTCACCAGGACGGCGACGGCGAGAACGATCGGCGCCACGACCGGGCAGACGATCAGGGCGATGGTCAGGTCCGCGACATATTTGACCGTCAGGTAGATCGGATTGGGCACGAGCGATCCGTAGGCATTCTCGGACAATCGCTCCATCTGCACCTGTCCGGTCAGCGACTGGCGCAATTGTTTGTAATGCACCACGGATACCCGTGCGAGCGCGCATTCGGCGAGGAAACGTTCCCATTCGGGGGGAAGATCATGATCGAAATCCGCGACCAGCAGCGTGCAGTGACGCGGGAAAACCGGCGTCGCGAGGCGGGTCCAGGCGATGCTGTCGATCGCGTAGAGGCTGTCGACCGCACCGAACGGCACGACCGCGATATTCAGCCGACGACGCCGCTGGAGCATGAAATAGACCGTGTAATACCAGGTCAGCGACAACAGGAACGCGGCGGCGAGCAGCGGGCGGCTGTACTGGAGCCGGAGTGCGAACAGCACCACGAAAATGGCCGCGAACGTCGAGGAAAAGACCGGCAGCACGTAATAGCTTGCGCGGATGCCCGGAAACGCGATCAGGTTGCGGAATATCCAGAAGCCGATGGTGATGCCCGCGATACTGGCAACGCCGGAGACCGCGAACAGCGACAGGCGCAGCAGATATGGCTCGATGATCGCGGCGACGCAGAGCGGCAGGATCGTGGCGATCAGGATCGCGCCGCCGAGTTGCACGCTGTCGCGCGACCAGAAGCGCGCCTGCAACGCCTGGCGTTCCCCTGCATGACGCTCGCTGGCGGTTGCGCTCAGAACGTCCATCGACGGATCTCCGCGAACGAAGGCGACGGCGCGACGATATTGCGCAAGTCGCCGAACACGCCGCCCGGCAGAACCATCGCGGCCAGCGCTGCCGGTGCGAGCGCACGATATTCGGCATGGGCGACCGCGAGCAGGACGATGCCGTAGCGCCCGCGCGGTAACGCATCGAGCAAGGTCAGCCCGTATTCGGCCAGCGCTTCGCCCGCATTGGCGCGCGGATCGTGGACGTCGACGCGGTGGCCACGCGCGACCAGCCCGGCGACGACCTCGGCCACCTTGCTGTTGCGCAGGTCGGGAACGTCCTCCTTGAAGGTCAGCCCGAGCACCAGCGCGTCGACGGGGCCGCCAACGCCGTCGCACAACCGGTCCGCGACCCAGTCCGCCATCGCGTCGTTGGTTTCGCGTCCCGCCAGCACGATCGCCGGATCATGGCCGAGCGCGGTCGCGCAGTGGCTGAGATAATAGGGGTCGACGCCGATACAGTGGCCGCCGACGAGCCCCGGCTGGAACTGCAGGAAGTTCCACTTGGTGCCGGCGGCGGCGAGCACGTCCCAGACCGAGATGCCAAGCCGGGCGGCGATCTGCGCGACCTCGTTGACGAAGGCGATGTTGACGTCGCGTTGTGCGTTCTCGATCACCTTGGCGGCTTCGGCGACGCGGATCGAGGCGGCGGCGAACGTGCCGCCCGTCGTCAGGCGACCGTATAGCGCGCACAAATTCGCGGTGACCGCGGCGTTTTCACCGGCGACGACCTTGGTGATGCGATCGACCGTGTGGTCCTTGTCGCCAGGATTGATCCGTTCGGGCGAATAGCCGAGGAAGAAGTCGCGACCGCGGACCAGGCCGGAGACGGCTTCGATGATCGGGCCGCAAATATCCTCGGTGACGCCGGGATAGACCGTGCTTTCGTACACGACGATCGGTTTGCGCGCAGCATCGAGCATGCGCGCCACCATCGCGCTCGCCTCGCGCACCATGCGCAGGTCCGGCTGGTGAGCGTCGTCGACGGGCGTCGGCACGGTGACGATGTAGACGTCCGCACAGCTGCAATCGGCGACGTCGTCGGTGAGCGTCAGCGTGGACGCGACCAGCGTGGCCGCGTCGATCTCGCGCGTGCGATCGTAACCCGCGCGCAGTTCGGCGATCCGCGCCGTGCCGATGTCGAACCCGGTGGTCGGGTAGCAGGCGGCAAGGTGTACCGCGAGCGGCAGGCCGACATAGCCGAGCCCGATGACGACGACGCGCGGCGCGGCGGGGTCCGTCACGGCCTCACCGCGTCGGCGATCGCGCGGCGATAGCGATCGATCACCACGGCTTCGCCAAATCGCCTGGCGACGTTCGCGCGCGCCGCCTTGCCCATCGCGACCCGGATCGCGGTGGGGAGCGCGAGCATCGTCTCCATCTTGGCGGCGAGATCGTGCGCGTCGCGTACCCGGCACAACAGGCCGGTTTGGCCATCGACGACGACGTCGCGGCATCCCGGTACGTCGGTGGCGATCGTCGGTCGCGCCATCGCCCCGGCCTCGAGCAGGACGCGTGACGTCCCCTCGCGATAGGAAGGGAGCACGACGCAGTCCGCATAGGCGATCGCGGGGCGCACGTCCTCGGTGGCGCCGAGATAGGTGATGCTGCCGTCCTCGCACCAGCCGTGGAGCGTGCACGCGGCGATCGCGGTGTGGTTGTCGGCGTCGAGCGGCCCGAGGATGTCGAACCGCACGTTCGGATGGCGTGCCGCGACGATGCGGGCCGCCGCGACATATTCATACACGCCCTTGTCGCGGATCAGGCGCGCGACCAGCAGGAAGCGGAACAGGTTCGCCTTGGGGGTCGGATAGGATTCCGGATCATAGGCGACGACGTCGATCCCCGAACCCGGCAGCAATGCGGTACGGTCGGTCGGTACGAGCTTTGCGTCCACGAACACCGCGCGATCGTCGGCATTCTGGAAGAAGACGGTCGCGGTACGGCGTAGGCCTGCGCGGTAGAGCCACTTGGCGATCGCGGTCAGCCAGCTCGACCGGATGAATGCCGTGCCGAGGCCCGATATATTGACGATCGCCGGGATCCGCAGCGCCCCCGCCGCGAACGCGCCATAGACGTTCGGCTTGATCGTCCAGCCCAGAAACACGTCGGGCCGTTCGCGCCGCATCAGCACGACGAACCGGATCGCGAGCATCATATCGGCGAGGACCGATACCCCGCCGCGGGCCATTGGTACGACGATGGTCCGCACGCCGAGTGCCGTCACGCGCGCGTCGTTCTCGGGCAGCGCGGCGATCACCTCGTGCCCGTCGGCGACCAGCGCGCGCACCAGTCCGCTACGGAAATTGACGATGTTCCACGCCGCGTTGCTGGAGATAAGCACGCGAGACACGGGCCGTCCTCGAAGA
>JAYVRZ010000008.1:0-13573 GCA_043775965.1 Sphingomonas sp. | reverse complement strand
GGCGCACCGCGCATCACCAAGGACGGCGTCACCGTCGCCAAGGAGATCGAGCTCAAGGACAAGTTCGAGAACATGGGTGCGCAGATGCTGCGCGAAGTGGCCTCGAAGACCAACGACATCGCTGGCGACGGCACCACCACCGCGACGGTTCTGGCGCAGGCCATCGTCCGCGAGGGCATGAAGTCGGTCGCAGCGGGCATGAACCCGATGGACCTGAAGCGCGGCATCGATCTCGCCGTCGTCAAGGTCGTCGAGGACGTCAAGGCGCGCTCGAAGCCGGTCTCGGGTTCGAAGGAAGTGGCGCAGGTCGGCATCATCTCGGCCAACGGCGACCGTGAAGTCGGCGAGAAGATCGCCGAAGCCATGGAGAAGGTCGGCAAGGAAGGCGTCATCACCGTCGAGGAGGCCAAGGGTCTCGAATTCGAGCTCGACGTCGTCGAAGGCATGCAGTTCGATCGCGGCTACCTCTCGCCGTACTTCATCACCAACCCCGAGAAGATGTCGGTCGAGCTTCAGGATCCCTACATCCTGATCCACGAGAAGAAGCTTTCGAACCTGCAGGCGATGCTCCCGATCCTGGAAGCCGTCGTTCAGTCGGGTCGTCCGCTCCTGATCATCGCCGAGGACATCGAGGGTGAGGCTCTGGCCACGCTCGTCGTCAACAAGCTGCGCGGCGGCCTGAAGGTCGCAGCGGTCAAGGCACCCGGCTTCGGCGATCGTCGCAAGGCGATGCTCGAGGACATCGCGATCCTGACCAAGGGCGAGATGATCTCGGAAGACCTCGGCATCAAGCTCGAGACCGTCACGCTCGGCATGCTCGGCACCGCCAAGCGCGTCACGATCGACAAGGACAACACCGTCATCGTCGACGGTGCCGGCGATCACGACACGATCAAGGGCCGCACCGAAGCGATCCGCCAGCAGATCGAGAACACGACCAGCGACTACGACAAGGAGAAGCTCCAGGAGCGTCTCGCCAAGCTTGCCGGCGGCGTTGCCGTGATCAAGGTCGGTGGCTCGTCCGAGGTTGAGGTCAAGGAGCGCAAGGACCGCGTCGACGACGCGCTGCACGCAACCCGCGCAGCCGTCGAAGAGGGCATCGTCCCCGGTGGTGGTACGGCTCTGCTGTACGCGACCAAGGCACTCGACGGCCTGACCGGTGCGAACGAGGACCAGACGCGCGGTATCGACATCGTGCGCAAGTCGCTGACCGCTCTGGTTCGCCAGATCGCGCAGAACGCGGGTCATGACGGTGCGGTGGTTTCGGGCAAGCTGCTCGACGGCAACGACACGTCGATCGGCTTCAACGCCGCGACCGACACCTACGAGAACCTGGTGGAAGCCGGCGTGATCGATCCGACCAAGGTCGTCCGCACCGCGCTGCAGAACGCAGCATCGGTCGCAGGCCTCCTGATCACGACCGAAGCGGCCGTGAGCGAACTGGCCGAAGACAAGCCCGCCATGCCCATGGGCGGCGGCGGCATGGGCGGCATGGGCGGCATGGACTTCTGATCCAATGGGCGGCCGTAGCCACCCTGGCTACGGACTCGCCCAAGGCCGGCCGGCGGGTCGGCGGCGCAAGCGACCGATCCCGTCCGACGAAAGCAGCGGCTTCGCCGATGCTCGGTTCCAGTCCGAAGGGCGGCCGTAGCCACCTTGGCTACGGACTCGCTCAAGGACGGCCGGCGGGTCGGCGGCGCCAGCCACCGATCCCGTCCGACGAAAGCAGCGGCTTAGCCGATGCTCGGTTCCAGTCCGAAGGGCGGCCGTAGCCATATGGCTACGGACTCGCCCAAGGACGGCCGGCGGGTCGGCGGCGCAAGCGACCGATCCCGTCCGACGAAAGCAGCGGCTTCGCCGATGCTCGGTTCCAGGCCAAACACCGACCAATACAAAGGGCCGGGGAGCAATCCCCGGCCCTTTGTTTGTCCGCCCAACCAGCGTATATCCTTTCGCATGGCGACCGACCCGCATTACCGGCTGCTGACAGCCGAGGAGTTCCTCCGGATCGATTTCGGCTCCGACATGAAGGCCGAACTCGACAACGGCGTCATCCGCATGATGGCTGGCGGCACCCGCATGCACGCGCGGGTGCAGGTGAATTTGGCCGTTGCGGTGCGTAACGGCCTGCGCGGCTCCGGCTGCACGCCCTACGGCTCCGACATGGCAGTCCGCACCCATGATCGCTCGGTGCGCTACCCCGATCTCACCATCGACTGCGGCGCCCCCGGCGACCAACCGGACGACCTCACCCTTTCCGATCCCCGCGCGATCATCGAGATCCTGTCCCCCTCGACCCGGAAGTCCGACCTGACCGTCAAGAAGGACGAATATCGTGCGATCGATTCGGTCGACACGATCGCCTTTATCGACGTCGATGCCGAGGCATTGTCGGTCCACCAGCGGATCGAGGGCGGCTGGATCGAGACGCTGTTCTCGACCTCGCTCGACCTCGCCATCCCCTCGCTCGGCCTGACGATCCCTCGCGCCGAGATCTTCGCCGCAGACTGACTCCGCTACTTCGTCCCGCCCGAGGCCGCGGCAGCAGGTGCCGCCGCCTGCTCCGCCGCGATCTGGCCGAGCGCCGCCCACACCACCGGCGCGATGTGGCGCAGGTCGAAGCTGTGATACGCCTCGCCGTCGATCGGCACGACGATCGCCTTCCCGCCGGCCGCCGCGCGCAGCCGCTCCGCCGCGGCGAACGGCACGACCTCGTCCTTGCGCCCGTGCATGATCAGCACCGGTACCGTCACCCGCCGGATCGCCGCCACGTTGTCGAACGCATCCGCATAGAAGCCGCGCGTCAGCCCCGGGACGAACCGCGCGAACGAATCGAACGCGCCCAGCGTCACGACCGCGTCGATGCCGGCACTATTCCCCGCGCCATTACCCGCGCCATTACCCGCCACGTTCAGCGCCACCGCGGCGCCCAGCCCGTCTCCGAACAGGAACCGCGTCCCGCCCGGCGCCAGGCTCGCCGCCAGGTCGACGAACGCGCGGCCGTCCTCGTACAGGCCCTGCTCGTCGGGAACGCCCGCATTGTCGCCATAGCCGCGGTACGACGCGACCAGCACGCCATGCCCGTCGCGCGCGAACGCCTGCGCCGCGCGGGCTGCGACGTCGCGGTTGCCGCTGCGTCCCGGCAGGTAGATCAGGACCGCGCCGCCCGTGGTTTCCGGCGGCCAGAACCACCCGCGCAATCGCACGCCGTCCTTGGCGATCGCCTCCACCAGCCGCGGCGTCCGTCCGGTCCATTCGGGCGGTGTCGCCGCCAGCGGTGCCGGCTGGTACAGCGATCGTGCGACCGGGTTGACGCACCCGCTCAGCATGACGAGCGCCAGCGCACCCGCCAGACCTGCGGATGCGCGGCCGCGATGGGCCGCGCGCGATGCCGCCGTTCGATCGCCGTTCGTCGTCATACCGACCGTCATCCTCGCCTTTTGCCTGGGTGATAGGGTTTGACCGCCAGTCGGGCACCAAGACTTCCTTCCAATTACAACGGCATGCGCGCCGGTGTGCTTGACGGACACGCGAAAGGTGCAACCGCGGGTCGATCACGCTACGATCGCGGCATGACCGCAGCCCGCATCGCGCAGTTGACCGAGGCCCAGCGGGCCTGCCTGCGGCTGGTGCTGACCCATCACAATTCGAAGGAGATCGCGGCGCAGTTCAAGGTGTCGCCCTCGGCGATCGACAAGCGGATCGAGCGCGCGGTGCAGGTGCTTGGCGTCGGCACGCGGTTCGAGGCTGCGCGGCACCTGCAGCAGCATGAGCGGGCGGAGGACGGTGCGGGGGCAGGGGGCGGGGGTGAGGGCGTGCAACGCGCGTACGAACGGCTCCCATCCGAACCAATCGACATTTCCATTTCCCCCGTGCGACCGGCAGGGATCGCTGCGAGTGGGCCGTGGGGGCTTGTTCGCCGCTTCCTGGGTCTGTCCCCGGTCGACGGATCGATGGGGGTGGCGCGCAACCGGGCTTCGCCGGGCGACAGGCTGGTACGATTGATCGGGCTCATGGGCTTGATCGCCATCACCTCGATGGCGCTCGTGAACATGGCGATGACGTTGACCACGCTGTTGCGGGTGAACCGCGGCAACACCGCCCCCATAATCGGCACCGCAACGTCGGTGCCAACGGGGAGACTTTCGATGTTGAAACAGCGACGCGACGCCACCGACACGGTGACCACGATATTCCTGAAGGCCGAGGCTGCGGTCGACGAAGCCGCGATGCTGACCGCGTCGTGCGTATCGACCCTGCTCCAGCAGCGCGTGGCCGCCAACCTGCCGGTCGGGACCGGCGCCGCGGCGCTGATGATGGTATCGCAGGCATCGCTCGACATGATCAACGCGCGCCAGCGCTTCGTCGAAGCGCATCGTGCGCTGGTTGCGGTTCGGCACGAGATCGGGCTGGGCCAGTTCTACGGATACGGCGACACGGCGCCGTGCCCGCCCAACGAAGGCGTATCGACCGGCGCGCCGATCGGTGATGCCTCCGTTCGCCTGGCGGCCGTCGCCTGAACGGACGGTCTGGGTTCGGCTTCGGAGGTACGCATTGGATCGAGTCTGGCTGTTCTGTGCGATCCAATTGGGGGTGTCGGGCTATGCTCTGGTGCGCGGGGGCGCGCCAGAGCGCCTGACCGGTCTGGCGCTGCTGCTCGCGGCAGCGTCGACCGGCATTCTTGAGCGCGACAGTCCCTCGCTGTTCTCGGGCGTCGAGGTAGGCGTGATGATCGTCGATACGCTGCTCCTTGTGGCGATGGTTGCGATCACCCTGAATGCCGATCGGTTCTGGCCGGTATGGATCACGGCGCTGCAAGCGCTGGGATCGGGCGCGCATCTGGCCAAGGCGATCAGTCCGGACGTGATCCGGCTCGTCTACGCCGTGCTCGCCGCCGCCTGGAGCTATCCTATCGTCCTTGTGCTGTTGATTGGCACGGTCAGGCATTCACGTCGGATCCAGGCTCGCGGCTGGGATCTCGACTGGAGCCGACAGGATCCAAGCACCGGCTAACCGCCATTCGGGAAGGCCTTCATGATTCACGCTCGCTCCACGGCGCCGTTGATGACGCCGCTCATTTCGTCACTCGCGGGGCCGCCGCTCGGCGCTCCGCTCGTCTCCCATCCGCCGAGCTCCCAGTCGCTCGGCACGCAGCCCGCGGCGTCCGCGCGGAAAGCGATCCCACATGGGTCCGACCTGATGCTTCAGGCGGCGCTGTCGCACGTTGCGCTCGTCCAGGTCGCCAAGCGCCTGTACGAGGTCCGGCAGAAGCGCGACGCGATGCTCGGCGAGGCGCTGTTCTCGGAACCGGCCTGGGACATGCTGCTGGACCTGTTCATCTCGGATCATGAAGGGCGCCGGCTGAGCGTCTCGGCCGTCTGCATCGGTGCGCGGTCGCCCTCCGCCACCGCGCTGCGCTATTTGGCGATGCTCCAGGACGCCGATCTCATCGTCCGCACGCGTGATACCAGCGATGGTCGCCGCTCGCATGTCGGATTGACGCCACTGGGTCGACGACGGATGGTGACGCTGCTCAGCCGGCTGGCGATACCCTGATCACGGAGCTGTCCGAAGAGTGGAGCGGGTAACGGGAATCGAACCCGTGTATTCAGCTTGGAAGGCTGCTGTACTACCATTGTACTATACCCGCATCGCGTTGAAATTGCTGGATTTCAATGCAACTACTCGAAACCGTTCCAACATCCATCCGTCGGAATTCCAACGTTGGATCGGTACAGTACGTTCGCTCATATTCAAAGCGCCGGTGTCGTGCAAGGCTCGTGGGCTTTTGCGAACATGCTTCACGCCTTCATTACCATTCTGCGCTAGTCCTCCCACATGGATCACGACCCCGCGCCTTCTTTTCCATCACCTGCTCTACCAGCCCATACCGATCCCCGGCCGAAATCCGCGGTCAGCTACGGTGCCGGGCTCGCAGGGCTGGTCGGCGTCATTGCCTGGATCATGACCGCGCGCACCTATGGCATGGATGGTCCCTATTCCGCGCTCGTCAACGTTGCCGCCTGCGGCCTGCCCATGGTGGTCTGGTCGCTGGTCGTCGACAAGGTCCACCGGAACCCCAGCACCGGGATCGACTGGTCCGCCCGCAAGACGTTGCGCGAGACGCTCGACACCAGCCTGACCAAGCTTGCCGGCCTGTGGGCGACATGGGCCGCGATCGCGGTGATCTACGGCATCGGGCGCTTCTACTGGCAGGGCAATTTCGCGTTCGCGATGTGGTGCTTCACCAATGCCGCGCCGATCCTGTTCGTCGTCTCGATCCCCTACATCCTCTGGGTCGACCGCTATCTCGTCGAGCCGCGCGACGGCGCCTGGCATCTGGGCGCCTGGATGACGGGGCAGGCGGGTGTCGACCGGGAAGCGATCTACGCGCATCTCCGAGCCTGGGGCGTGAAGACGTTCTTCCTCGCCTTCATGCTGGCGATCGTCCCGCCTGGGTTCGGCGACTTCGTCCGCGGCGACATCGCGACCGTGCTGCACGATCCGGTCGCGCTGTCGAACTGGCTCGTCACGCTGATGTTCCTGGTCGACGTGGCGTTCGCGACGGTCGGCTACCTGCTCACCTTCCGTCCGCTCGACTCGCACATCCGCAGCGCCAACCCGTTCGCAGCGGCCTGGATGCCCGCGCTGATGTGCTATCCCCCGTTCATTCTGATGACCACCGGCGGCCCGCTCGATTATCATCCCGGCACATCGGACTGGGCGCACTGGTTTCAATGGCATCCAGTCGTGCTAGGAGTGATCGGCACGGTGCTGGTACTGCTGACCGGGATCTATGCATGGGCGACGATCGCGTTCGGCTTCCGCTTCTCCAATCTCACCAACCGCGGGATCCTGACGCACGGCCCCTACGCAGTCTCGCGCCACCCCGCGTATCTATCGAAGAACCTGTTCTGGTGGATTTCGACCATCCCGATCCTGACGGTGGGCAGCGTCGTCGACGCGGTGCGCGCGACGCTCCTGATGATGGCGGTCAGCGGGGTCTATTACTGGCGCGCCAAGACCGAGGAGCGCCACCTGAAGCTCGACCCGGACTACCGCGTCTATTTCGAATGGATGACCCGCAACGGCTTGGTGCCGCGGCTCTTCGCCAAGCTGCGCGGCTAATCCTCCTCCCGCAAGCGGGAAGGGAGCACTCAGAAGCTCGATTCGTCGTACACCTTCGAGACGTCGCCACCCCAGACCCCGTGATACTTTTTAAGCAGCACTTCGGCCGGCACCTTGCCGCTGCGGACGATCTCGCGCAGCGGATCGAGGAAACCACTTTCGTTGTCGCCAGCTCGGTTGAACCGTGCCCGCGCCGTCAGCCCCGCCCCGGCGATATCGAGCGCCTGGCCCGCGATATCGCGCAGCTTGCCGCCGCCCGCGATCGGCGCATCCAGCCCCAGCTTCGGCACCGCATCGCGCAGCGCCTGGCGTTCGTCGATCGTCCAGTCCTTGACCAGGTCCCACGCCGCATCGAGTGCACCCTGGTCGTACAGCAACCCGACCCACAAGGCCGGCAGCGCGCAGATCCGGTTCCACGGCCCGCCATCGGCACCACGCATCTCGAGGAAGGTTTTCAATCGCACCTCGGGGAACGCCGTCGACAGATGATCGGTCCAGTCGTCGAGCGTCGGCTTCTCGCCCGGCAGCACCGACAATTCACCCTTCAGGAAATCGCGGAATGAGAGGCCAGCGGCGTCGATATACTTCCCCTCGCGGTAGACGAAGTACATCGGCACATCGAGCGCGTACTCGGCATAGCGCTCATACCCGAAGCCATCCTCGAACACGAACGGCAGCATGCCGGTGCGATGCGGATCGGTGTCCGACCAGATATGGCTGCGATACGACAGCATGCCGTTCGGCTTGCCCTCGGTGAACGGTGAGTTCGCAAACAGCGCGGTCGCGAGCGGCTGGAGCGCCAGCCCGACGCGGAATTTCTTCACCATGTCCGCCTCGGACGCGTAATCCAGGTTCACCTGGATCGTGCAGGTCCGCAGCATCATGTCGAGCCCCATGCTGCCGACGCGCGGCATGTGCCGCAGCATGATCGCATAGCGCCCCTTGGGCATCGTCGGCAGTTCCGCGCGCGTCTTGTCCGGCCACATGCCGAGCCCGAGGAAGCCGATGCCGAGCTTCTCGCCCGCCGCCTTCACCTGTTCCAGGTGACGCCCGGTCTCGGCGCAGGTCTCGTGCAGGCTGTCGAGCGGTGCGCCCGACAGCTCGAACTGGCCGGCGGGTTCCAGGCTGATGCTGCCGTCCGGCCCAGACATGGCGATCGCGTTCTTGGTGCCGTCGGGCGCCGTCTCCAGGACCGGCTTCCAGCCATATTGCTCGAGCTCGCCGAGCAACGCGCGGATGCCGCTCGGTTCGTCATAGGACGGCGCGTGATGATCGTCGTTCGCATAGACGAACTTCTCGTGCTCGGTGCCGATCCGCCACGCGTCCTTCGGCTTTTCGCCGCGTGCAAAGCTGGCGATCAACTGGTCGCGCGACTCGATCGTCGGGCTGGTCTTCGGCGGAGTGGGAATCGTCGTCATCGCCGCGCCTTACGCGCCGATGAACGAGGGTGCTAGGGGGATCCGAACCGATCGGTAGCAATATCGCGCGGTCTGTCCTCGGCTCAGTCGCCCGACCAGTCGCCCGCCGCCGCCATCCACAGCGCAACGGCCGCCCCGGCAGCGGTTTCCGCGCGGAGAATGCGCGGTCCCAGCCCGATCCCCACCGCGCTCGGGTGCGCACGGATGGCCTCGCGCTCGTCCGCGTCGAAACCGCCTTCGGGCCCGATCAGGATCGCCGCAGGCCCGCGCCGCGCTCGCATCGCTTCCAAGGCGGGGACGCCGCCGGTCTCGTCGGCGAAGAACAGCGCGCGGTCCGCGGGCCAGTCGCGGAGCAATGCGCCGAGTTTCACCGGCTCGGCAACCTCGGGCAGCGCGGTGCGCCCGCATTGCTCGGCCGCCTCGATCATCTGCGTCCGCAGCCGCTCGGTATTGGGCTTGTCGACGATCGTCCGCCGCGTGACGACCGGCACCAGCCGCGCGACGCCCAACTCACACGCCTTCTCCGCCATCCAGTCGACCCGGCCCTTCTTCAGCGGCGCCGCGCACAGCCACAGATCGGGGACATCCTCGCGTGGTCGCAGCAACTCGGTGACGTCGAGCACCAGATCGCGCTTGCCAACGCTGGCGGTGACGCCGAGCCACTCACCGGTGCGATCATCGAACAGCTTAACCGGATCGCCGACCTTCATCCGCATCACCCCGACGAGATAATGCGCAGCCGGGCCATCGACCTGAAGAGGACCGGCGACAAGCGGCGTATCGACGAACAGGCGCGGCGTGGACTGCGGCGGCCAGGCTGGTGTTGCGGGCATGGGGTGGCTCTAGCAAATCGCGTCGCGACGCGGGAAGATTTAGTCGACCGACCGTCCTTCCTCGTTCTCCCGCGAAAGCGGGAGCCCAGGGTCACGAGCGATAACGTTAGTCGCTCCTGGACCCCCGCCTTCGCGGGGGAACAGCTGTGGGGCAACGATATCGTCCAGACATGACGTCTAGGATTTCCGCCGCGCCCACATCTTCCGCACCACGATCCACACCACTACCGCGGCAATAACGCCAAGGATCAAAACCCCCGCGACCGCCCCCGCGACCCGGAAAATCCCCCAGAACAACGCCTCGACGAATCGCCCGACCGCGACCGAAAGGCCGATCACAAAAGAGGCTCGAAACGCGACACGCCCCACCGGTAGCCGGCAAAGGCTTGCGCGCCAAACCCCGTCTTCCTAACGCCGACCCGATGCAGACCAAGCCGAGCCACGCGGAAATCGTCCCCGACAGCGAACACAGAGGCTTGGTCGGTCGTCTCCCGCCGAGGCTCCGCGGTCTAGCGCTGCTCGCCCGCTTCGATCGCCCGATCGGCTGGTGGCTGCTGTTCTGGCCCGGCGCCTGGGGCGTCGCGCTCGCCGGTGGCGCGGTCACGCGGTGGGATCTGATCCTCTGGCTACTGCTCGGCAGCATCGCGATGCGCGGCGCCGGCTGCGTATTCAACGACATCGTCGACCGCGATCTCGACGCGCAGGTCGCCCGCACCCGCGCCCGGCCGATCCCCAGCGGCCTCGTGTCGATCAAGCTTGCCTGGGTCTGGCTCGTCGCGCTCTGCCTGGTCGGCCTCGTCGTCCTGCTCCAACTGACGTTCTTTGCCGCGATCGTAGCACTCGCCAGCCTCGCGCCGGTCGCCGCCTACCCCTTCATGAAGCGCATCACCTGGTGGCCGCAGGCGTGGCTCGGCATCGTCTTCTCCTGGGCGCTGCTGGTCGGCTGGAGCGACATCGCCGGCTCGCTCGATACCCCGATGTGGCTGCTGTATGCGGGCTCGATCGCCTGGGTGATCGGCTACGACACGATTTACGCGCTGCAGGACCGCGAGGACGACGCGATGATCGGCATCCGCTCCTCCGCGCTCCGCATGGGCACCCATGTGAAGGCGGGCGTCGGTATCTTCTACGTCGCTGCCGTCGCGCTGTGGGCCGCAGCGTTCTGGCAAGTCCGCCCCGACCCGTTCGCGATCGCCGCGCTCGTCCCCGTCGCGCTCCACCTCGCCTGGCAGGTCGTCACGCTCAAACCCGACACGCACGAGGGTGCAGGCACCGCCGCGCTCGCCCGCTTCCGCGCCAACCGTTTCGCCGGACTGCTCATGTTCCTCGCCTGCGTGGTTGTCGGCACGAGCCTGCATCCTTAAGTCGCTGATATGCTGACCCCAGACCAAGCCCGCGACCGCGCCCACGACATCGTCCAGCGCGCGAGGGCGGCGGGCGCCGACGCCGCCGACGCGGTCTTCGCGGCAGACGCCGCGCTCGACGTGTCGATCCGCCTCGGCAAGCTCGAGGATATCGGCCGTTCCGAAAGCGAGGATCTCGGCCTGCGCGTGTTCGTCGGCCAGCGCTCCGCCAGTGTCTCGACCTCCGACCTGTCGACCGCGGCGATGGACGCGCTCGTCGAACGCGCGGTGGCGATGGCACGAGAAGCCCCCGAGGATCCCTGGGCCGGGCTCGCCCCCGCCGAACGCCTGCTTCACGGCGACCCGCCGCTGCTCGGCCTCGACGACGGCGGCGAAGTCAGCCCCGAGCAACTCCGCGACGCAGCCCTAGAAGCCGAAGACGCCGCCCGCGCGGTCTCCGGCGTGTCTAACAGCGAAGGCGGCGGCGCCAGCGCCTCGCGCAGCGTCTGGGCGCTCGCCACCAGCCATGGGTTCGCCGGCGCCTATGCCGCGACCGGCTACGGCGTGTCGGCCAGCGTGCTCGCCGGCGAGGGCGGCAACATGCAACGCGACTACGCGCACAGCAGCGCCCGCCTCCGCGCGCATCTCGAAGCCCCCGACGCGATCGGCTGCCGCGCCGGCGAGCAGGCCGTCGCCCGATTGAACCCCGGTCGTCTCGTCAGCGGCCCAACCACGATCGTCTACGACCGCCGCGTCGGCGGATCGCTGGTCGGCCACATGCTCGGCGCGATCTCGGGCCAGGCGATCACGCGAAAAACCAGCTTCCTGCTCGACTCGCTCGGCACGCAAGTGTTCGCGCACGGCATCACGATCCGCGACGATCCGCACCGCCCGCACGGACTGCGCTCGCGCCCGTTCGACGGCGAGGGGCTGCCCGTCTCGCCGAGCGAGATCATCGAGAACGGTATGCTCGAACGCTGGCTGCTCGACTCCGCCTCGGCACGCCAGCTCGGCCTCGAGCCGACCGGCCACGCCGCGCGCGGCATCGGCGGCGGGCCCGGCACGTCGACCAGCAACGTCTTCATGGAGCCGGGCCACGTACCGCTTGAAACGCTGATCGCCGACATCGAGTCGGGCGTCTATGTCACCGAACTGATGGGCGGCGGGGCGAACGGCGTGACAGGCGATTACAGCCGTGGCGCGGCGGGCTTCAGAATTGAGAACGGCCAGATCACCGGCCCGGTCGCCGAGTTCACGATCGCCGGCAACGTGAAGGACATGTTCCTCGCGATGACCCCCGCCAACGACCTAGAATTCCGCTACGGCGTCAACGTGCCGACCCTACGCGTGGAGGGCATGACGGTGGCGAGTGGCTGAGCGCTTTCGTGGACCCGAGCGGTCGCCGGCATGGCTTAGCGCGATGGCCGACGCCGTGTCGAAGATCGCCGCGGAGGCCGGCGCGATGGCGCACGACCGCTTTGGCACCGATTTCAAACGCTGGGAAAAGACTCCCGGCAGCCCGGTCTGCGAACTCGACATCGCGATCGACCGGATGCTCAAGGCGCGGCTGTCGACCTTGCTTCCCGAAGCCGGCTGGCTGTCCGAGGAAACCGCCGACAACGCCGACCGCCTAGCGCACGACCTGCTCTGGGTGGTCGACCCGATCGACGGCACCCGCGACTATATCCGCGCGCGGCCCGGCTGGTGCGTCTCGATCGGCCTTGTCGACCGCGGCCGCCCGGTGATCGGCATCCTCGACGCCCCGACACGCGGTGAACACTGGCGCGCCGTCGCCGGCCAAGGCGCCACCCGCAACGGCGCGCCGCTCAAGGCCGGCACCCGCACCGACTTCGCCGGCAGCCGCACGCCCGTCGACGCCCCCCCCAAAGCCGACCGCGACCTCGTCATGGTCCACAAACCCAACTCGATCGCACTGCGCATAGCGATGGTCGCCGCCGACGAAGCCGACCTCGTCGCCACCCTCCGCTGGGGCAACGAATGGGACATCGCCGCCGCGGTCTTGATCGCGAGCGAAGCAGGCGCGGTGGTGAGCGACGCGCTGGGCGCGGCGTTGGTGTTCAACAAGCCGAGGCCACAGGCGTTTGGGGTGCTGGCCTGTACGTCGGGGATACACGCTGCGGCGGTTGAGCGATTAGCCGGCCGGGCACGCGCTGTGCTGGGGTGACGGCAATGATTGGACAGGAAGTATATCTTTCGCTTTCGAGCATTTGCTAGCGATAAGACACGCTTGCCAATTTTCGACGATGCTGGATATTCCACCAATGTCTCAAGCTACTGATGTCGAAAATGTTACCGCGCTCTTTGAGGCTATTATTCGTGAGCGCGAGGCATTCTTGAGCGGCACTAGAATGCCCAATAAATCAAACTGGTTCAAAAAGATTGACGGCCCTCCCGGCAAAGGCCTTTTCTTCGTCGGCGATGATGGCTGGAATGCTCTCTGGGCGCTAACTGAATCTGCGATGAAGATCGGAAAAATGACGTTACGTGCCGATCGACAGGCGGTAATGAACACGCTGTCAAAAGTTCTTATGAGGAAATTTGGCGAGGAAGAGCTCGAGGTGAATCAGCGTAACGTGGCCCGGGCGCTTAGCGAAACCTCTAAAGTAGTCAAAGGGAAATTTGAAACTGAAACCCACTTTATCCCCTGCTAATTATCTACTAACGCCGAGGCAGATGGATTAAGTATTGGAGCGGTGCGCTTTATTGGCCGAACGGAAGCGAAGGTTGCGCTCAGGAATTCGCTAAATATAGAGCGCAATAAGGGTTCTGATTCAAATAGTATTGATCGATCTCATGCCTTGCAGGCTATTCGCCTCTATCGTGGCTATCG
>JAYVRZ010000007.1:0-5101 GCA_043775965.1 Sphingomonas sp. | reverse complement strand
AGATCGGGGCGCTCATCGACGATGCGCAGGATCGTCGCGCTGCGTCCGCCATGCTTGAACGAGATCAGCGGGTTCTTCTTGCCAAGGTCGATCAGTTTGGTGCGCAAGGCGGCGACGGCCTGCTCGGTCCAACGGCGGGCATCGGTCATCGGCTGGGGCTTTCGCGGGGTCGGGGTCGGGATAGTGGCGGCGGTCGGGCGCAGGCTGCGCTTGGCGGGCAGGTCTTGTCGCTGAGGCGTCGTGTGGCAAGCAGCGATGATGTCCTTCGTCACCGCCGTGTCGATCCAGCCTTCGGCCCAGCCGATCGGCGGCAGTCCGTCGCAATAGACGCTCTTGCGGTTGCCGATCTGACGCTGCCGTAACTCGGTGGTCAGCGCAGCTCCCGTGATGCCGGCGGGGCCCGCCGCGCGACAGATGAGGCGGATCGTGTTGTAAACCGAATCCCCGCTGCCCGTTTCGTCGTCGCCAGGCACAAAGCTGCGTGCAGCGTGTTGCCAGCCGAGCACAGTCGGCGAACCGGCTGTCGTCGCTGCGGCATGGACGCTGGCGTATTTGAGCGGCGGCGCAGCTTTTACCACAGGCGGCGCGGCGGTTTCCTTGCGCAGGCGGCGGACCTGATCGAGCAGCGACTTCGCGCGCTTGGTCGTTCGCTTGCGGAGTTCCTGTTCGACCAGCGCCAATTCCGCATCATTGCGCACGTTGCGCCCGATCTGCGCCTCCAGGTCGTCAAGCGACGCGAGGAACAGCGGGCGCGTCACGCAAGATCATCCAGAAACTCTGATCCCGGCGTGATTCCCGATACCATCAATCGGTCACGCGCGCGCGTGCAGGCGACGTAGAGCAGATGCCGCTCGGTATCATATGCCGCTTCGAGATCGGCGGTGTCGCCGATCCCCGCGAGCCGCAGCGGATCGGGCAGCACGTCCTCATCGCATGCCATTACCGCGACGGCGCAGAACTCGAGCCCCTTGGCGTCGTGCATCGCCGCGATCGTCACGCCGTCCCCGGCCCGCGCATCGAACCCCGCCGCAGTGACCGCGGCACGAGCACGCGCGAGTTGGCCTTGCCCACGCACCAGCACGCCGATCTCACCGGCTGCGATACCGGCATCGCGACACCGTTTCAGGAACGCAGCGACCTGCGTCCGCTCGTCTGCGCCGTCGGTGGCAAGCACCAGCTCGGGCGGCGGCCCGTCGAACACCGAGACAGTACCGCGCCGTCCTTCCTCTACCCCGTCGAGATCGATGATCGAGGCTGGCAGCAGTCGATCCGCCGCCGCCCTGATCTGGTGCGAGGTGCGGTAATTGACCTTCAGCGCATGGCTACGCCCGCGAATGTCGAGCCCAAGCTTCGCCCAACTGAACGGTAGATGGAAAATACGCTGCCCGATATCGCCGGCCAGGAACAGCGCATCGCCGCGCCCGCCCGCCACCGAGGCGAGAAAGCGGATCTGCGCCACCGACAGGTCCTGCGCCTCATCGACCACGACATGCGTGAACGGCAGCCGCCCGCCGTCCGCCAGCCATTCGGTCAGCCGCGCATAGATCATCGCCCAGGTGACGAGCTTCTTGTCAGCCAGTCGCTGGCGCACGAACGCGAACACACTCCACGCCGCCTCACGCTGTTGCGCGCCAAGTCGCGTCCGCCGGCCGATCCGCGGCAACGTGGCATAGCTCTCGGCATCGATGACGTTCCAGGCATCGACCAGCTCTTCCCATTCCTCGAACAGGAAGGGCGCGGCATGCCCGCCGCCGAGCCCGGCCTTGCCGGCATCGACGATCGCCGCGCGGACCTGCGCCGGGGTCGCGCGACTGGGTTGCCCGAACGCCGCCGTATAGAGATCGAGCGCCGCCTGATCGAGTGCGCGCACCGCGATGTGCTCGCGCAAGGCGGGTTCGGGCTCGGTCAGCACGTCACGCTTGCGGGACAAGGCGGCGGCGAGCGGCTTGGAGAACGTCGTCAACAGAACGCGCGCGTCGTGCTGGGTCCGCGCGAGATACGCAGCGCGGTGGAGCGCGACGATCGTCTTGCCCGTCCCGGCTGAGCCCGACACGCGTACCGGCCCCGCCCATTCCCGTTCGACCAGCGCGCGCTGCGCCGGATGCAGGAACACCGCCCAGCGCTCGAAAGGCTGGTCGAGCGCGGCGCGCAGCTCGTCGAGATTGTCGACCACGCGGAAGCGGCGCTGCGCGTCGGGATGGGTAAAGGGGTCGGCACCGGGGGCCATCCGAACGGCAATGTGATCTTCGAGCCGGCCGCCGGTAAGGAAGTCCAGCAACGCCTCCGCCGCCTCGCCGGGCAGGCTGTCGAACAACCCGTCTACGCTGGCCTCGTCTGCTAGGCGCACCGGATCGAGCCACACGCGCGGTACGCCGACATCGAGCAACTGATCGTCTGTCAGTGCGGCGAATGGCCGCTTGACCGGCACTGGTACGGCCTCGACCTTCTCGGTGTAGACGAGGCGCTCTTCGGTCCGCTCTGTCACTTCGACGAACTGCATCGCTCCCGTGCGCTCATGCGGCACCAGCGTGCGCCGCTCGGCCCAGCGATACGCGGCATCGTGGTGATCGACATAACAGAGCAGCGTTTTGTCGCCGCTCTTGTGCAGCACGAGCCGGACGTCCTGCGACACGCGCGCCGTCCAGAACCCGTCGGTTTTGTCCACCCGGTGCAACGACAGGCCGTTGCCGGTCGGATTCTGCGCCAGATCGAAGGCGGTGATCTTCACCTGCTTCTGCTCGGACGTGGTCAGACGGGTAAGCGACTGGGTAAAGGTCGGCGCGTACAGGAGGGTCATGGGGACGTGTTTATTTCGATCATCGTCACCTGATGCAGGAGGTCCGAGCTTTGTGAATGAAGGTCTCCGAGATGGTATCCGAGCGGACCAGTTATGCGTTCACCCAAATCGCCAATCGCGTCTTTGACCGCAGTAAGTTCGGAGTAGATCTCGCCCGAGTCGTATGTCGGACGATAGAGCGGCAGTACCGCTTGTACCTCTGCTATGTCTGATCGAAGGCCCTTCATTTCCTCGAGTATCAGCTCAAGTAAATCTTCGGTTCTGCTCATCCCTAAACCCCCACCACCTTCATCACTTCATCGCCGAGATGGTTGATCACCTTCACCGCGACCCGCCCCCCTGGCGGCCGCGGGAACGGGCGTGAGCGGGTGCGTTTCAGGCTTTCCCACGCGTCGACATCGATCTCCGCTTTCAGCGTCGTCTTCAGTGCCTTGTAGGGATCGTTCGCGCCCGGGAAATAGGCGTGCCTTACAAAGAAGCTTTCATAGTCATAATCCGTGTCGACGAACCACACGGCGATGTCGTCGGCCGAGGATGCCTCGATCTGGCCACCCTTGTACATGTCGATCCCGGCGACCTCGATCGAGATGCAGGCGTTTCCGTTCTGGTCGGGGCCCTCGTCATGGACCTGGATGTCGGGCTCGCCGAACACGGTGAAGAGGTTGCCGGCACCGCCGGTCGCGAGATCGGGCATGTGCAGGTCGGGGTTGATCCGCGCCTGCAACACGGTCAGCGCGCCCATCCGGTCGAACTCGCTGGCATGCGCGTCGAAGTTGAACGCGGCGGCGATGAGCAGGTCGAACCCCGCCTCCATCGCCTCGCGCGCGGCCGCGGTCAGGTCGGCGCGCGCGACGGTGCCGTATTCGGGGCCGACCAGGATGGCCGCGCGGCGCTCGGGGCTATCCGCCAGTGTATCGCCTTCGCCTTCCGATGCTTGGCGTACGCGGCCCTCGGCGCAGAGGAACTTACCCGGCCAGGGTTTGAGCATTGTGAAGACGAGCTTGTCGGCCTTGTGCGCCTGCTGCACGCCCGATTTGCGGAGGTTCTCGAGCACCATCTCGGCGAAGTCGGCGCTCTCGCTGGTCTCGCCCGGCTGGCGCCGTCCCTCGCTCGCCTCCAGCTCGTCGAACAGGCTGTCGTCGACATCGACCGCGGCGACGCGGTGCGGCGACAGGCTCTCGACCGTGAACGGCCCGGCGACGCGGACGCGACCCTTGTCGTCATAGGGCTGGTCGTAGAGATATTCGGTATCGGCCTTGGCGGCGATCGACGCGTCGATCTCGCGCTGGCGGGCGATGCGGAGCTGCCACCATTGGGCATGAATCTCCTCTGCCCCCCACCCGCCAGCGGGAGGGGGGAAGAAGGCGCGGGACCTGCCATTCCTGCCAGTCGGTCCCGAGCGCCGCGTTGAGCGCATCGCGCAGCGGCTCGAGGCGTACCTGATAGCTTTCCCAGATCGTGTCGATCTCGGCATTGTTGGCGATCGACTTCAAGGTGATGTGCGGCACGCGCTTGTACACGAAGCCCTGGCGCAGCCGGCCATAGGTGGCCCCGTCGGCGGGGACCGAGCGCGTCACCTCGCCTTCCTTGATCTGTCCCTCGCGGCTGTCGGCGAGCAGATACCAGGGATAGCGCGCGCCCATGATCCGCGCGCGTGCCAGCGCCAGCGCCACCCGTGACGTGTCGATCGTGATCCAGCGCCGGCCCCATTGCTCGGCGACATAGGCCGTGGTGCCCGAGCCGCAGGTGGGATCGAGCACGAGATCGCCGGGATCTGTGGTCATCAGGATGCAGCGCTCGACAAGACGAGATGCGGTTTGAACCACATAAATCTTTGGATCGCTTCTGCTTTGAATGCCGCCAACATCGGTCCACACGTTGGTCAGTTCGACTGCGGCAAAGTCATTCAGAAACCTAACATAGGCGATCCCATTCTTACCTTCAGGAAGGATTCTTCCTCCCTTTACGAGGCGATGCATTCCTTCAGAATGGGTTTTCCAGTACTGCCCCTTTGGAACAACTGAGCGTTCTTGATACCGAACAGGGAAGCTTCCAGGCGGCCGCTGACTAGTTAGCGTCGCCTTGCGAAATATACGCTCGCTTGGTCTAACATCGCTTTCATCTGAAATGGGTCTTGACTGTCCATCCGTCGCCATGGCGCTTCGGTACTTGGATGCCCCTTCTTCGCCAAAAGCCTTTTCAAAATACAGACGACGAAATTTGGTCTTGGTAGCATCACGCCCGTACCAAAGAATAAAGTCAGCGACGCCAGACATATACTCGGCAGTCTGTCCTGCCGTCTTT
>JAYVRZ010000006.1:0-10100 GCA_043775965.1 Sphingomonas sp. | reverse complement strand
CATGGGGTGTCAAGCGGTGTCGCGAACAGGGGACGACGCATGCGGGTGCTGCTGATCGAGGACGAGCCGACCACGGCGAAGGCTATCGAACTGATGCTGACGACCGAAGGGTTCAACGTCTACATCACCGACCTGGGCGAGGAAGGTCTCGATCTAGGCAAGCTGTATGATTACGACATCATCCTGCTCGACCTGAACCTGCCCGACATGCACGGCTACGACGTGCTGAAGCGCCTGCGAGTCGCGCGCGTATCGACACCGGTGCTGATCCTGTCGGGCGTCAACGAGATGGACTCCAAGGTTCGCAGCTTCGGCTTCGGCGCCGACGACTATGTCACCAAGCCGTTCCACCGCGAGGAACTGGTCGCGCGTATCCACGCCGTCGTCCGCCGTTCGAAGGGCCATAGCCAGTCGGTCATCCGCACCGGCAAGCTGGCGGTCAACCTAGACGCGAAGACGGTCGAAGTCGATGGCAGCCGCGTCCATTTGACCGGCAAGGAATATGCGATGCTCGAGCTGTTGTCGCTCCGCAAGGGCACGACCCTGACCAAGGAAATGTTCCTCAACCATCTCTACGGCGGGATGGACGAGCCCGAATTGAAAATCATCGACGTGTTCATCTGCAAGCTGCGCAAGAAGCTCAGTCTGGCGTGCGATGGCGAGAATTACATCGAGACCGTCTGGGGTCGCGGCTATGTGCTGCGCGAACCCGACGAGGCGCTCGAAGCCCAGGTCGCGTAAACTCCCCAGTATTTCGGGAGCGAGAGGCCGCGGTACCGGGGGGTGCCGCGGCCTCTACCGTTTTGGGGGCGATGGGGGTCTGGCGTTTCGGTTCGCTGCCGTGCCGAGCTCACGCCGTGACCCTGGACCTTGCCGGCGCTTACACCGTCCAAAAGCACAATCATTGTCATCTCCACGCGGGAGGTGATGCATGTACTCAAAGTCCGACGATTTCTCGGCAAAGCCGGGCGATATGGGTTCCCGCCTTCACGGGAATGACGGTTACGGGCTGGGCGGCGTGGGCCTCATCGACGTCGCAACCGGCGGAACAGGCCACGCTTGCTGAAGCCTTCGAACATTTCCTCCGGGCCTTCCGGATCGAGCACTTCGTTGTCGGCCAGCCACGCCTCGACCGATGTCAGGTCGGGCACTTCGTAGCACTGCACGGTCTTGCCCTGCCCCAGTTCGGGCTTGCGCAACCGCTCGATCGTCTGGATCAGCGACCCGGTTTCGGCGACGAGATCGGTCACCACCTGCCGCTCGACGCCGAGGTGCTCGGCGATCAACCCGTCGCGGATCGCGGCGATGCAGGTCGAGGTCGCCGCGTCCGTCGCGCGGATCGCAAGGTCGCATTCGGTGTCGAGCCGCAGCGAGCGATTGTTCATGTTCGACGAACCCAGCCGGAACACGTCCTCGTCGGCGATCAGAATCTTTGCATGGCAGTAGATCGCCTCGCCGCGCGCGGTGTAGGGATGGTACATCCGCAAGCGACCATGCGTGTCGCGCCGATGCAGCGCCTCCATCAGCCGGGCCCGCGCGGTATCCATCGCGATCGGCTCGAGCCAACCCTGCGCGGTCGTCGGGTTGATGATGACGATCTCGGGTCCGTCCGCCTCGTCGAGCCGCTTCGCCACCGCCTCGGCGATCTTGCGAGACGCGAAATACTGGCTCTCGATATACAAATGCGTCTTAACGCGCGCGATCTGGCCAAGGAACAGCGCCTCGCTCTCGTAGACCGGGACCTGGTCGGGCATTTCCGGCTCGCTGCGCGCGATCGCGACGTCGACATCGCGGAAATCGACCGGCAAGCCCTCGGGCCAGAGCTTGCCGCCGGGGACGCCCGCCGCCAGCTTCATTCCGCCCGCCAGATGCCAGCGGCGGCGGAACAGCTCGCCCAGCGCATGTGCGACGGGACCCTGCACCGCGCTGATCGCGTCGTGCCACGGCTTGTACGGCTTGCCCGACGGCTGGACCCTCAACGGCTCGTCGTCGCGGTGCTCGCGCGTGTCCCAGCGGTCGCCGGTCATGTCGATCCCGCCACAGAACGCCAGCGCGTCGTCGATGATGACGATCTTCTGGTGATGCGACGCCGCGGTCGGGTGATGGCCGTCGAGCTTGGTATGGATGCGCTTGTGCCGCATCCATTTCATCATCGTTAGAATGGTCGAACCGCGAAACAGCGACTTGATCGCGCCGGTATCCCACCGCAGCACGAACACTTCGAGGTCGGGCTCGCGCTCGACCAGCCACAGCATGAACTCGCCGAGCGTCTTGGGCTCGCCGGGGCGATCAACGCCGGGCTCGAGTTCGATGCGCGCATCGAAATCCCAGCCGATCAACAGGATGCGGCGCTTGGCGCCCAGCATCGCCACGCGCGCGGTCCGGAAATAGTCCGCCGCGTCGACGATCACCGCCATCTGCTCGGCGCGTTCGACCCGCCAGCATTCCGTCCCGACCTGCATTCGCGTCCCTTCGTGTGCCCGTCGGCAGTATGCGCCAACCCGCATTTGGTTGCGCCCGCGCCCTGTATCGTCGCCCTCGCCGCGCCTATCTAACGCGGTGATGGCCGCCCCTCCTACCCAGCCGCCCGCCCAGCGCAAGGTGATCCATGTCGACATGGATGCCTTCTATGCGTCGGTCGAGCAGCGCGACGATCCGTCGCTGAAGGGAAAGCCGGTCGCAGTCGGCGGGTCGCGCGCACGCGGCGTGGTCGCGGCGGCGAGCTACGAAGCGCGTGCGTTCGGGGTGCGTAGCGCGATGCCGTCAGTGACCGCGATCCGGCGTTGCCCGGACCTCGTTTTCGTGCCGCCGCGGTTCGACGTGTACCGCGAGGTCTCCGACCGGATCCGCGCGATCTTCGCAGACTATACCGACCTGGTCGAACCGCTGTCGCTCGACGAAGCCTATCTGGACGTGACCGAGGACATTCGCGGCCTCGGAACGGCGTCGGCGATCGCCGAGGAAATCCGCGCCCGAATCAAGGCGGACACCGGGCTCACCGCGTCGGCCGGCGTCAGCTACAACAAGTTCATCGCCAAGCTCGCCTCCGACCAGAACAAGCCCGACGGGATCTGCATCATCACCCCCAGGCGCGGCGCCGCGTTCGTCCAGTCGCTGCCGGTCAAGCGCTTCCACGGCGTCGGCCCGGTCACGGCGCAGAAGATGGAGCGGCTCGGCATCCTCACCGGCGCCGACCTCGTCGCGCAGACGCTCGCGTTCCTGCAGGCCCATTTCGGCAGCTATGCGGACTATCTATACGGCGCGGCGCGTGGGATCGACCACCGCCCGGTCCGCGTGAATCGTGCCGCCAAGTCGGTCGGCGCGGAACGCACGTTCGAGACCAATCTCAGCGACGCCGAGGATCTGCGCGCGGCACTACACCGCGTGGCGGACGCGGCATGGGTGCGAATCGAGCGGCACGGCACGCGCGGGCGGACGATCACACTGAAGCTGCGACACGCCGATTTCCGGACGATCACGCGCGCACGGTCCTCCAACTCCGCCGTCACGGACAAGGCGGCGTTTTTGGCGGCGGGGCTCGACCTGCTGATGGCGCAGTTGCCGGTGCCGGACGGGGTGCGGCTGCTTGGACTGACTCTGTCGGGGATCATGGGCGAGGACGACGAGGTGCAGCCGAGCCTGTTGTGAGCGGCAGGTCCACCTGGCGATATGCTATCCGCCGCTTTCCCGTGGACATCGATCACACCGCGTTTACCATATCCGCAGGGTAGAGGGGCACGGCGATCGAACCTTGGTTCATCATTGCAATCGGTTTGAGTGCCGCGGGCTACACGCTGTACCTCGCCGGGCTGCACCGGCATTTGGTCGAGCCCAACCGCGCATCGTGGCTGATCTGGAGTGCCGCCACCGGGATCGAGGCCGCGACCTATGCGGCGGTCAATCCGAGCGCACCGCAAAGTTGGATCTTCGGGCTGTCGGCACTCGCCTGCGTGGTGGTGACCGCGGTGATGTGGCAGCGGTCTCGGTGGCGCACGCCGTCGCCGAGCGAGACCGTGTGCATGATCGCCGCGTTCGCCGCGATCACGCTGTGGACCGCGTTCCACGAAACCTTCTGGGCGCACATGCTGGTCGTCGCGGCGGTGCCGATCAGTTTCTGGCCGACTTGGCAGAGCGTGTGGGAGGACCGCGCCCGCGAACGCTCGCCCTCCTGGGGGCTGTGGACGCTCGGCGATCTCGCCACGCTACTGCTGGCGACGCGCACGCAAGGCTCGGGGGTCGGCGAATATGGCTACATCCTGGTCGAGCTGCTCTGCCATGCGAGCGTGTGGTTCATGGTCGGGCTCGCGACGATCAACCCGGTGCGCTCGCTGGGCCTGCGACGCGGGCGGTTCTTCGTGCTCGACGCCTATCGCCCCGCCGCCAACCTGTTCTCGGTCGGGGAGACGCATCTCGGCAAGGCGGTGTACGCCGCAGTCGGCTTCGCGGCGGGCGAGACGGTCACGCGCTTCTCGGGTCGCCGGGTCGGTGCGGACCGCGTTCCGGCGGCGATGCAGGGCAGCGCAGACCGGTTCGTGCAGGTCACGGCGGACAGCTTCATGGGCCCGTCGGGGCGTATCGACGACCTGATCAACCATAGTTGCGCGCCGAACACCGGGCTTCGCTTCGGCGACGACGGCGTGATCCTCGTCGCGATCCGCGACATCGGGCCGGGCGAGGAGATCGCCTGGGACTATTCGACGACGCTGTCGACCCCGAGCTGGCGGATGCCGTGCGCCTGCGGCAGCACCGCGTGCCGCGGGACGATCGGCGGGTTCGAGACGCTGCCGTCCGAACGCCAGCGCTGGTTCCTGGAGCACGACATGGTCGCGCCCTATCTGCGCGAGGCGGAACCGACGGTCCGCGCGGCGTGAGGCCGATATAGTTCGAACGCCCGTTTCCCATGGGGAGCTATGACGCCGCTTCTACGCCCCCATCACGCCGCCTTCGCTAGCGCCGCATCGGCGCCGCGCAGCGTCAGGATCGCCACCGCACCGAGCCCCTGCCCGTCGCTCTCAAGCCGCAGCGACCCTTCCATCGCGTTCATCGAATTGGCGCACCAGTGCAGCCCCAGCCCGCCCGACTTGTGCGCGCGGGTCGAGAAGCCGCGCTGGAACAGCGTTGCCGCGACCTCCGGCGTGAACCCCTCCCCGTCATCACGGATCGCGATCGTCACGTGCCCGTCGCGCTCGGTGATCGACGCGGTGATCGTCCCACTGCCCTGCCCGCGCGCGACGATCGATTCGACCGCGTTGCCGAACAGATTGCCGATCACCTGGCTCAGGATCACCCGGCTCGCCATCACCATGCTGGGTCCGGCGGGAAAGCTGAACGCGATCGACGCGCCCTGCGAATAACGGGCGATCGTCGCGTTGCGGGCGATGATGTCGGTGACGTCGCACAGTTCAAGCGTCGGGCGCTCGTGTGCCGCCTTCTGCTGCTGGCCGATGATTTCCAGGACATGTGCCATCGCCTCGCGACCGATCGTGAGTTCGCGCCGCGTCGTCTCGCGGTTGGCCGCTTCCGCTTCGATCGCCGCGGTGACGAAGGCGGCGAGTTTCGCGCGGCGCGCATCGGACACGTCGCTCCGCGCCAGTTCGTCGATCGCGCGGTCCAGCGTTGCGCGATCGATCGGCGCCGGCTGCGCGATCCCCTGGCTCAGGATCGTGCTGATCGGGTTCAGCGCGTTGCGGACGTTGTGCATCACCGCGACCGCGCTCTCGCTGCGCCCCAGGTCGAACGACTGCACCTCAATCTGTTCGCGCAGATCCTTCAGCTGACGCAGCATCGCGTTGAAGCTCCGGCCGAGCGAACCGATCTCGTCGCGCCGGCTGTCCTCTTCGAGCAGCGCGAGCGACCCCGAGGCGCGGACCCGCTGCATATGCCCCTCGAACCGGTGGAGCGGGCGCAGCACCAGCCGCTCGATCGTCCGCCGCAGCACGATCAGCACCATCAGCAGCAGCACCGTCGACCCGGCCACCGCGAGCAGCAGCATGCGGCGGCCGAGGGTGGATACGTCGCGAGTCACGCTGAACCGCGTGTTGGCGACCGCGTGGCCGTCCGCGCCCCTCATCGGCACCGCGATCGTCAGCTTCGACGCGCTCGGCGTCACCGCCTCGGCATCGCCGCGCACCGCCAGGTCGATGGTCGCGTCGAGCTGGAGCAGCGCGGAGATCTGCCTGGAGGTGATGACGCGCGCCATCAGCACATAGCCGCGCGCGGTGCCGCTGCCGTCCGAGCGACGCACCTGCGCCACGCCGATCGCCGCGACACTGTCGCCGACGCGGGCGTAAAAGCGCCCGGAACTGCGCCCGCCCAGCACGCGCGCGAGATCGGTGCGGGCGATCGTCGCGATCAGCTGTCCGCGCATGCCCGCGCGTTCCGCACCGCTCACGGGATCGCGCCAGCGGGCGATCACGATACGGCCGTCGGGCGCGACATAGGCCATCCCCTGGACGCCGATATTGCTCATCGCGAGCGGCGAGAAGCTCTCGCGTTCGAACCGGGCGTCGGGGTGCGCCATGTACGCGTAGCTGTCGTTCCAGTCGCCATAGTCGCGGACCGCACTCTCGACCTTGGCGGCATATTCGGACAGCGCGGCGCGGGTACGCTCGACATGCCCGGCGATCGCCTTGTCCTCCAGCTTGGTGAAGCTCGGCGTGATGATCGTCGCCAGCAGCAACGTCACCGCGATCGCCGCGACCAGCCCGACCGCGGTCATGATCAGCACCAGCTTGGCACCGAGCGACGTCCGGCTCCGCATCCGCCCGAACTGCAGCCCCAGCCTAGCCGGACGACGGCCGATCGCCTCGAACGGCATCAGCCGAGCGTCCCGGTACCCAGCTTGCGCGGTGCCGCCGGCATGTCGCCCGCCGTGTCGTCCTGCCCGCCCATGAAGCGCGCGTTCGCCATCTCCATCGCGATCGCGGAAGAGACGGGCCGCGAGAAATAATAGCCCTGGAGATGGCTGGCCCCGGCGAGGCGGAGCGCCTGGACCTGCGCCTCCGTCTCGACGCCTTCCGCGATCACGCCCAGCCCCAGCGCGCGGCCTAGGTGGATGATCGAATGGACGATCGCCGCGCTCTCGCGCTCGCGGCCCATGCCGTCGATGAACGAGCGGTCGATCTTGAGGCAGTCGAGCGCGAACTTGCGGATGTTGTAGAGGCTGGAATAGCCCGTCCCGAAATCGTCGAGCGCGATCCGGAAGCCCATCTGGCGCAGCTTGTAGAGCGTCTCGGCGGCGCGTTCGGCATCGTCGAAGATCGCGGTCTCGGTGATCTCGATCTGCAACCGCGCGGGCTCGATCCCGGCGCGCTGGACGCTTTCCATGATGTGGCCGACGAAATTCTGGCGGCGGAACTGGCGCGGCGAGAAGTTTACCGAGACATATTGCCCCGGCCACTGCTTCAGCACCTCGAGCGCCTCGCGGAGCACCCAGTCGCCGAGTTCGTGGATGAGGTTCGATTCCTCGGCGATCGGGATGAACGTCGCCGGGCTCATCGGCCCGTATTCCAGCGTGTTCCAGCGGACCAGCGCCTCGAAGCCGACCACCTCGATCACGTCGCGAGAGACGATCGGCTGGTAGACCAGGCTGAGTTCGCCCTTGACGATCGCCTGGCTCAGCCCGCCCTCGACGCGGCGGCGGAAGCGGATTCCCTCGTCCATGCTCTCGTCGAACAGCCGGACGATGCCGCGGCCGCCGCGCTTGGCGTCGTTGAGCGCGAGATCGGAGCGGCGCATCACGTCGACCGGATCGCGCCCCTGCCCGCCCTCGGTGACGACCAGCCCGGCGGATGCGCCGCCCTGCACCGAATTGCCGAACACCTGGACGCTGACCGAGCACGCCGCGATGATCCGGTCGCACGCCATCACCGCCTCCGCCTCGCCCGACGTCTCGAACAGGATGCCGAATTCGTCGCCGCCCAGCCGTGCCACCAGCGCACCGTCGGGGCCCGAGCGATTGAGGATCGCGCAGACCTCGCGGATCAGCGCGTCGCCCGCGAGATGCCCGAGCGTGTCGTTGACCAGCTTGAACCGGTCGAGATCGACCATCACGGTCGCGAACAGCCCGGCGGTCTTGGTCCGTTCGGCGAGCGCGCGCAGGAACGCGAGACGGTTGGGCGCATCGGTCAGCGAATCATGCGTCGCGATATGGATCGCGCGGCTTTCGTTGGCGGCCAGTTCGGCGCTCTGTTGCTCGAGTTGCCGGACCTGCGCGGCGAGCGTCTCGCGGACGCCGTGCAGTTCGCGGTCGACCTCCCAGCGCCGGGACAGCGCAGTCGCGGTCTGCAGTATCTCGGCGACTTCGAACGGCTTGGCGATGTAGAAGATCTTGTCCGCGGGGCCTGCGACCTTGCTGATCTCGACCGGCGAGAAATCGGAGAAGCCGGTGACGATGACCAGGTTGATCTCGGGGTCCAGCGCGCGGATTCGCCTGGCCGTCTCGCGGCCGTCGATCCCCGGCGGCATGCGGACGTCGATGAATGCCACCGCGAACGGATCGCCCGCCGCCAGCGATCGCTCGACCGCGGTGACCGCCTCGAGCCCCTGGTTGCAGTGCGTCAGCGCGAATTCGGGGACATCGTCGATCACGGGCGCATCGTCGCCGAACAGCTCGACGGCCATCGCGCCGAGCACGTCGCCGCCGCTCGACCGCTGCCCGGCGAAGCTGCGCCGGTAGCCGTCGTGCATCGCCGGCTCGTCGTCCACGATCAGAATCCGCATCGAAAAACCGCTCCCTGCCGGGCATCGCGTCACCGCGGTTCGGCGGTGACGGGGAAGACCCTTCGCTATCGCAGCAAGCGGTAACCGAACGCGGTTAAGACCTCGTAAACGACGTTTCCAGCTGGTGACCCAACGCCTGTGCGCCCAGCACGATGGCGCCCAGCGGGCCCGCATTGTTCCCCAGCGCGGGTGGCACGATGAAGCTGTCGGTCAGCGCCACCTCGGGCAGCGTGATGTAGCCGCCGAGGCTGCGCGTCATCGCCGCGCGCACCCGCGGAAACAGATGCGACGCGCCCATCACGCCACCGCCCATGACGATCCGTCGCGGGATGCCGGTCAGGACGAGCGTGTGGCACAATTGGCCCAGCGCATCGGCAACGCCGTCCCATACCGGGTGGTCGGCAGGCGCCTCGTCGGCCGGGAAGCCGAGCCGCGCGGCGATCGCCGGGCCAGCCACCAGGCCCTCGACGCAGGCGCCGTGGAACGGGCAGTTGCCGATCCAGTCGTCGCCGTGGAACCGCGCAGGCCGGATGTGGCCGAGTTCGGAATGCGTCAGTCCGTCCACCGGGCGGTTGCCGGCGATCATCCCGGCGCCGACGCCGGTGCCGACCGTGACATAGGCGATGTCGGGCAGGCCCTTGGCGGCACCCCAGAACGCCTCGGCGAGCGCCGCACCGACGACGTCGCTGTGGAACCCGGTCGGGACGCCGTAGCGGCGTTGCAGGCGTCCGGCGACGTCGGTGCCGGCCCAGCCCGGCTTGGGCGTCGAGGTGATGTGGCCGTAATCGTGCGAGTGACGATCGATCGAGACCGGACCGAAGCTGGCGATGCCGATCGCGACGAAACCGCTCCACCGATCGAGCACCGCTTCGATCGCGGCGAGCGTCTCATCGGGTCGAGTCGTCGGGATGCGGACCGTCTCCTCGATCTGGTCGGGGCCGCGCGCGAGAATGCAGATGCATTTCGTGCCGCCGAGTTCGATACCTGCGACCAGCGGTGCTTCCGTCATTCCGAACTCCCAACCCGTTGTTGCCGCCCGCTTCCTTTGCCGATCGCCGTGCGTCAAGAGGCACTGCAGCGCACGCGCTGCGATTACGATCACAGAGAACGCGTATTTCGTCTGCTTCGATCTTCGCAATCGTGCGTTATGCCCGTCGAGTTCACCCGGACAGACAGGAATTCCCGATGGCGAAGAAACCCGCAAAGCTGGCCAAGGCCGATACCACCGACGTCTCGGTCGAGGCACAGCCGCAGTACAAGGTCGAGTATCGCGAGATCCAGCCCTATGGCACGCTGAAGCGCCTGCCGATCGCGCTGGAGGACAATGCCCGCGCGCAGAGCGTGTCGATCCTGAACCAGGTTCTGGCGGACACGATGAC
>JAYVRZ010000005.1:0-3195 GCA_043775965.1 Sphingomonas sp. | reverse complement strand
GAAGAGCGGATGGATCCTCGCGACGTTCAATCACGCAGGATCCGATCCTGGGGAGATGATTGAACGTTGCGATGCGGGCCGGGTTTCGGGCGATCGGATCTTGCTGCCTTTCGAGGTGGCTCCGGCGCCAGTTCTGGTTCGGCAACGATAATGCCGCCATCGTCCGTCGATGAGATCGGTGCCCGCATCGACCGACTGCCCGCGTCCGGCCCAATCTGGTCCTGGGTCGCGCGGTTGTCGTTCGGTGCCTTTTTCGAAATCTACGAGACCGCGCTGACCAGCTTGCTGGCGCCCGTCCTGGTTCATGCCGGCATCTTTCACAAAAGCCGTGACGGACTGTTCGGCGTGCCCGACCTGGCCACATTCGCCTTCGTCACCTTTGCCGGCCTGTTCGTCGGTGCCTTGCTGTTCTCCGCTGTGTCCGATCGCTACGGGCGCCGGCCGGTATTCGCCTTCGCGCTGATCTGGTACGCTGTCGCCACCCTGATGATGGCGGGCCAGGATACGGCCGCTGCGGTCTGTCTGTGGCGGCTGGTCGCGGCGATCGGCGTCGGCGCGGAAGTCGTCGCAATCGATTCCTATCTCGCCGAACTGATGCCCAAGGGCATGCGCGGCCGGGGTTTCGCGATCAGCAAGAGCATCCAGTACACTGCGATCCCGCTTGCCGGCATCCTGGCGGCCGTGCTGGCGCGCAAGACGATCGGTGGTGTCGATGGCTGGCGAATCATGCTGCTCGTTCCCGCGATTGGCGCCGTCCTGATCTGGTGGGTGCGCCGGGGACTACCCGAATCGCCGCGCTGGCTTGCCGGCCAGGGTCGAATCGCAGAGGCCAGGAGCATATTGGACCGCATCGAGGAGGCAATCGTCCTACGAACCGGCAGGGCGCTCCCGCCGGTGATCGAAGCCCCAGGGGTGTCCGTCGCGGCCGCTCCGATCGACTATCGCTATGTCGACCTGTTCCGGCGTCCGCTGCGTGGGCGGACCTTGATGATGCTGGTTGCCAGCAGTTCCGGTGCCATCGCCTTTTTCGGATTCAGCAACTGGTTGCCGTCATTGCTCGAAGCGCAGGGCGTCGAGTTGACAAGGAGCCTGCTTTATTCGGCGCTGGTCGCCTTCTCCTACCCGATCGCGCCCTTTCTGTTCAGCTTTGTCGCCGATCGCTTCGAAAGAAAGTGGCAGAACGTCGCGGGTGCCGCGCTCGTCGCGGCATGCGGGTTGCTGTTCGCGGCGCAGACGAGTTTCGCCGGCTGGATCTTTTTCGGGGTGCTGATCACCATCGGCAACAACCTCGCCTCGTACAGCATGCATACCTATCGGGCCGAACTGTTCCCGACGACGGTGCGGGCCCGCGCTGTGGGCCTGATCTATTCGGTCGACCGGTTTTCAACGGCGTTCAGCAGCTACGCCATCGGCTTCATTATCGTGACTGTCGGCGTGACCGGCGTGCTCGCTTTCGTCACCGCCGCGGCGGTTGCGAATATCGCCGCGGTTGCGGTCTTCGGACCCCGGACACGCCGCATTTCCGCAGACAGTATCGAACAGTGAGAGCGCAGAGATGACCTTACGAGAAGCAAGCAGTTGCATGACGAGGGGGCGGGAAAACCAATGCCGGGCGAACTGAGCGTCAACGTCCTGGTTCCAACCGGCGCACTTGGTGCGGGCGTCAGGGAAAGCGATGTTCTGGCCGGGATCGCCGCGAGGGCGCACGCCATCGCCTGCGACGCCGGTTCGACCGACAGCGGGCCGGCCTATCTCGCGACCGGCAAGTCCAAATATGCACGGGACAGCGTCAAGGCCGATCTCACCATCCTGATGAAGGCCCAGGCCGCTGCGGGGATTCCTCTCCTCATCGGTTCATGCGGGACCTCGGGTTGTGACGCGGCGCTCGACTGGACCCGGGACATCGCGATCGAGATCGCCCGGGAACACGGCCTGTGCCCGCGCATCGCGCTGCTTTATTCCGAGCAGCGGTCTGAGGACATGGAAGACCTGGCCTTGGAGGGCCGCATCGCGCCGCTCGCGCCGACTACCGGCGTCGACAAGGGCATCTTTACCGGTTGTGATCGCATCGTCGCCCTGATGGGTCCCGAGCCCTACATCGCCGCGCTCGAAGGCGGCGCGGATATCGTGCTGGGCGGGCGCACGACGGACACTGCGGTAATCGCTGCCGTGCCGCTGATGCGTGGCGCCGGCGCCGGACTCGCCTGGCATGCCGGCAAGATCGCTGAATGCGGCGGGCAGGCGACCACCAATCCGCGCGATGGGGGCGTGATGATCAGGGTAGGGACGGATTCGTTCGAGATCGAGCCGCTCAGTGCCCAGAATGCCTGTGTGCGCGAAACCGTATCGGCCCATATGCTCTACGAAAATACCGATCCCTTCCGGCTCCTCGAGCCGGGCGGGATACTCGACGTTACCAAGTCTCGCTACGAGGAGATCGATCCGCGCATCGTCCGGGTAACCGGTTCGGTGTTCGAACCACGCCCCTACACCATGAAGCTGGAAGGTGCGGCCGCCAACGGCTTCCAGACCATCATGCTCGTCGGTATCCAGGATCCGGCCGTGCTTGCGGCCCTCGACCGTTTCATCGAACAGATGCAGAGTCTCCTTGTCTCGCGCGTTGCCCAGGTGATGCAGGATCGCGCCGGCGACTTCCATATCTCGCTGCGCGCCTATGGCTGGAACGCCGTATCTGGTGACCTCATCGGCAGCCCGCTACCGGCTCCGAGGGAGATCGGGCTGCTGTTCGTCGCGACGGCTGCGTCGCAGGAAATCGCGACGCAGATCGCAAAGGTATGCAACCCCTATTTCTTTCACATGCCGCTCGAGCTGGGGATCGAGCTGCCGAGCTACGCCTTTCCGTTCTCGCCCGCTGAGATCGAGCGGGGAGCTGTGTTCGAGTTCCGGCTCAACCATGTCCTCGCAGTCGACGATCCGCATGAGCGGGTTCGCATGACCACCATCGACCTTGGAGCGCTCACCAGTGCCTAAATTGCGATCGATCTGCCGTCACATCCGCTCGAAGAATGCCGGGCCTTTCTGGATCACCGTCGACATCTTCTTCGAGGACAGACACAGCTTCAACTCCTATGCCGACGCGCCGGCGATCGACTGCGCCTCGATCGGGATGCTGTTCCATGTCGATCCTGCGATGGTGAAGCGCTTCGCCATTCCCGATCTCAACATCGTCAAATT
>JAYVRZ010000004.1:0-6121 GCA_043775965.1 Sphingomonas sp. | reverse complement strand
GGCACCGAAACGCTCTTCGCCAGCGCGCTGGACGCCGGGGCCGGTGCGCGCATCTTCATCTCGTCCCAATCAGCGCGTCACGACGCGCTCAATGCGTATGGCCGCATGAAGTGGGCGATCGAGCAGCGCATCGGCAATGCCACGTCGCTGCGCGTCGGCCTCGTTTATGGTGGGCCGCGCGTTGCGATGTACGGCCTGCTATGCCGCCTCGCCCGCCTGCCGGTATTACCGATGATCGAACCCAACCGGACGGTGCAGCCGATTCATATTGACGAGGTCGTACGCGGCATTCTGGCCGCGGCGGATGGATCCGCGAACGGTGTGCTCGCCCTCGCGGGCCCCGAGCAGGTGCGTTTCGGCGACGTGCTGCGGATGATCGCGCGGACCCATGCCGGGCAGCACCTGCGGATCCTGCCCGTGCCGCTCCGCCTGGCATTGTTCGTCTGCGACGTTAGCGCCTTCGTGCCACTTCTGCCGACGGTCGATCGCGAACGCGTACTGGGTCTTGCCGGTACCGAGCCGATCGCGAGCGCGGACGATCTCGCGCGCCTCGGTCTCGTGATACGGCCGATGGCGACCCATCTGCCGCACGAACCGGCAGGGCGGCGCGCGCGAATCGCTGAGGGTCACGCGTTTCTTTCGTATGCCGGCATCCGGCCGACGTCCGCGCTGCTGCGTCGCTATGCCAGGGCGTTACCCGAAGGCGCGATATCGCGTCCGCACCTGGCCATGCGATGGCGCGAACCGCTAGGGTCGGGCGGCGAGCTCGCCAGGCGGTTGCGCATCGCGGCACGGATCGCCGAGGCCAGCCTGCCAGGCGAAACGATGCTGGCGGCCGGGTCGCAGGTTGGTCGGCTGTTTCGGTTGGCAGCCCAGGCAATGCTTGAACTCGCGATGCTGCCATCCCGGCTGCTCGCGAGCGCCATTCACCAATGAGCCTGGCGGACGAGGCCGATGTCATCGTCGTCGGCAGCGGACCAGCGGGTATCAGTGCCGCCTGGCCACTGGTCGAGGCGGGCGTGCGTGTCCTGATGCTAGATGCGGGTACGGCCCCCCTCCCCCCATCGCCTGAGCACGCGACACTTGCCGAATGGAGGGCGGATCCAGTCCGGTGGGAGGCTGAACTCGGCACGCGCGGTTTACTTGCGGAAACGGAGCTGTCTCCCAAGTTCGCGACTCCCCTCGCCCGTGCGACACTTGCCGGTTTTGCCGAGACCGCGGGCCTCGATGCCGCCGGATATGTCGCGGTCGGGTCGCTGGCCGCCGGCGGTCTGTCGCGGATCTGGGGCGCGCTTGCCGCGCGCTATAGTGCCGCCGATCTGGCTGAAGTCCCGGAAGGGGCGGATATTGAGGCGTCCTACGCGCACGTTTCGCGCCGCATCGGTACCAGCGGGGGGGAGGATCTCGCCGACGCGGATCTCGCGGCGTTTACCCCCCCCGTGGCGCATCTCGTCGCGCGTCATCGGGACATCCCCGCAAAGCCCGGTTTTAGCCTTGTCACCGCGCCCAACGCGGTCCTGCGCGAACGCCGCGATGAGCGGCTCGGCTGCACCGCGTGCGGCCTGTGCCTGCACGGCTGCGCTCGCGGCAGCATCTATCACAGCGCGCTGGAACTGCCGGCGCTTCGACGGCACCGCAATTTCATGTATCATGGCGGTGTCCGCGTCGAGCGGCTGGCCGGCGCCCCCGGCATGCAGGTCCTCGAGGCGCGTATCGGCATTGAGGCTGTCCGTTTCCGTGCCCCTATCGTCATCCTCGCCGCAGGAACGCTGGCGACCACTAGCCTAGCCTTGCGCCGGCTTGATCTGACGGGCGTTCCGGTACGGCTGCTGAGCAACCCGGTTGGCGGGATGGCCTTTGTCGTCCCCCATCTCGTCGGACGTGCGCTGCCGAAACGCTCGTTCGGGCTCGGCCAGCTATTCTACACGCTGCAGCCCGAACCGGGCGTCGAGGCCGCCGGCGTCGTCTACGGCGCAGACACGCTCCCTCTCGGCGCGGTAGCGGATCGACTGCCGTTCACGCGACCCGTCGCCTTGCGCACAGCACGGGCGCTGGCCCCCGCATTGCTCCTCGCCACCAGCTATCTGCCGGGCCGCTTCAGCGACAATCGCCTGACCGTCGAAGACGACGGCGCATTTGGACTAATCCGGATCGACGGTCGTCAGACGGCTCAGGCCGAACAGCTGCTGCGTGGGGCGTTTGCCGACCTCCGGCGTCGTACGCAGACGCGCGGGGCATGGGGCGTGCCGGGCTCGCTGCAGATCCTGCCGCCCGGTGCCGATGCCCATCCTGCGGGGACGCTGCCGATGAACGGCACCGGCCTGGCCGCAACGCTCGCGGATGGCGCACTAGCCGGCGCACCCGGGGTCTTCGTGGCGGATGGTGCGGCGCTGCCGCTGCTTTCGGCGCGTCACCCCACGCTCACGATCATGGCCAATGCGGATCGTATCGGCCGTTCGCTAGCCAGGCGTTTCGCGATGACCCCGAGCATCGCGCATGCCCGCTAGGACCCTGGCGCCCGCACGATTCCGGTCGATCGCGCTACCGCTCGACGTGGTCGCGATCCTCCTGTTCGGCATGCTCAGCGTCCAGTATTTCGTCGCCGCGACGACGCTCGCGCGCGGTGCGCCGTTCTGGATGGACGAAGTGCTGTCTGTATGGACTGCTCGCCTGCCCGATACGCGCGCGATCTGGTCGGCGCTGGTCCACGGTGCCGAGTTCAGTCCGCCGCTTTACGACCTTCTCCTGCATGCGCTCCAAACGATCGGCGTGACGAGCGCGTTGGGGCTGCGTCTCCCGTCTATCCTGGCGATCTTCCTCGCGGCGATCGCGGCTGCCGTCGTCGTTCGCCGTCGTGCCGGCGTGGCGTCCGCGGCGCTTGCGGCCGGCGTCATGCTGTCGAGCGGATTGTTCGGCTATGCGGTACAGGCCCGCCCCTACGCGCTGGTGACGGCGGTGTTCGCCTGGGCCTTCGTGCTCTTCGATCGCCCCGCCGGCGGTCCCAACAATGGTCCCGCCGACAGCCCTGCCGAGGGCCCCGGCAATGTGCCGTCGGCCCGCAGGCTTGCGGCCTTGGCCGTCCTGCTCGTGATCGCGATCGGACTGCACTTCTACGCGCTGTTGCTCGCAGGCGGGTTGATCGTCCTCGAACTGGTTCGGTCTTCGCTTGAACGGCGCGCACCCGATTGGCGGACACTCGCGACGATTGCCCTCGCCTCGTCGTCACTTCTCCTGTGGTGGCCAATCCTTGCGGCCGCGCGCACGTACAGCGGTGCCGATGTCGCCGCCTCCGCCTATTACGCGCGACCGACTTTGGTGGCTCTGGTGCGCACCTATGCCCGGCTTCTCGGTTGGCTGATCCTGCCCCTCGGCGCGCTTCTGTCAGCCGTCGTCGCGCTCGGCGATCGTCGACCGCTTCGATCCCGACTTCGCATCACGGCGATGCTGCTATCGGCGATACCGGTCGGCGTCTGGCTCTTCGCCCTTCTGGTCAGCCACAGCTATGCCGACCGCTACGCACTGGCGGGCGTATTGGGAATCGCGCTGTTTTTCGGGGCGCTCGTCGAACGGCTGGGGCGATGGAGCGCACCGGTTTCGGTGCTGCTGCTGGCATCGTTCCTGGTCGGTAACGCATACCGCGCGCCGGGCGAGATTGACAAGACGGATCGGCTCGACGCGCTGATGACGATAGCCGCCGCGCCCGGACCGCTACCGATCGTCACGGGCAGCGGTCTGCGCTTTTTCGAGTTCTACGAGACGGCGCGGCCATCGATCAGACGCCGTCTGCGCTTCCTCGACATCCCGGATGCTCCGTCGACAGATCCTACCAACCGCCATCAGCTCCTGCGCTGGATGGCGCTGGAGCCTGGGCTGCCCGTCGAGGACGCGCACGCCTTCCTGTGTGCCACGCCCGCCTTCCTCCTGTTCGCCCAGCCGGACGGCGGCGGGGCGGACGCACTTCCCGGCTGGCTGGCTGGCCGGGCCTATTTTACGACACCCCCGAACGATCGCGCATCGCTGACGCTGATACGTTCGCGGCCTTGCAACAGCTGAGATCGCATGAAGACGATGACACGACCCGAGATCGCGGACCTGCGCATGGATCACGCTGCGGGGCCCGCTAAGCGACAGGCCGTTACGCGAAAGGGTGATAGGCAGCGGTTTTCGCTCAAACGCGCCCTGCGACAGGCGGTAGGATGGTGGGGAACGCCTGATCGTCTGTTCGCGATGGCCGCCGCGGTCTATCTGCTGCTTGCGGTACTGGCGTTCCTTGTCGTGCGTCCGACCGTGCAACTCTATTTCACCGATTACTGGGAACATCGCGCGATCATCAACGAGGTGATCCGCGGAGGCACGCACCTGCTCGACCCGATCTACGGCGAGGCCGCGTCGTCGCGGCAGTTCACGCCCTGGTCGCTCGCGCTCGGCTATCTGGCGCGGGTCGGCCATCTCGACGTCGATGCGGCTATGGCGTGGGGGGCGATGCTCGTATCGGTTCTGTTCGTGATCGGCGTCCGCGATTTTGCAAGCGTCTATTACACTAATCGCTGGGCGCCCGTATTGCTGCTGGCGGCGCTCACCTGCGGCTGGGGCCTGCCTCCACTGATCTGGACTGGCTTCTACGCATTGCGCTCGCAGCTTCACGGCAATTATTATCCCGCCGCGCTAGTGTTCTCGCTCACCTTCGTGGCGTGGGCGCAGGTCGTGCGGCTGTTGAGGGGGGCGGGCATCGGCCTGTGGCGCGCGGCGCTGCTATGGACTATCGTCGCCTGCAGTCTCGTCACCCATCCGCTCAACGCAGCGTTTCTCATTGCTGGCGCGGTGGCGCTCGCCATGTTCGAGGACGAAGTTCGCGTGAGGCGACGGATCGCCGTCGGACTGGTAATGATCGCAGCGATCATATCGACCAGCCTGTGGCCTTATTTCAATCCGCTTTCGCTGGCTGGCGTCGGGCTTGCCCGGGGGCAGCAGACGTTCAATAACTTCGGCTTCTTCTATAGTCCGTTCTTCGTCATCACGCTCGCATGGCCGGCAATGTTCGCCCTCCTCGCCGCGCCGGGACTGGTACGGGATCGCCGTGCGCGGATGCCGGTGATCGCCCTGGTGTCGATCTTCGCGGCGTATGTCGCAGGCGGGATCGCGGACATATCGGTGTCGCATCGCTTCCTTGCCTATGTCATCCTAGCGCTCCAGATCCTGCTGGTACGCGCGCTTGTCGACGTGATCGACGGTCGGCCCCCACGATTGATGAATGAGATATCGGCGCGGGGATGGCGGATCGCGTCGATCGGGGCATCGCTGCTCGTTCTCGGCCAGATAGCTTTGGCGGCTGAGCAACTTATCCATCCTTGGGCAAAGACCGATTATCTCCATCCCGTTCATCCCGTTGATGCCGAGATGCGCTCGGTGCATGATGCATTTCCTGCGGATGCGCGTGTCCTGGGCTGGGACAGTGCCGCTTTGGTACTGCCGGCCTATGGCGTCCGCGTCGTCGCCTTTCCCCGGCCGATGCCGCTCAGCCCTTCGGATATGCAGCGGCAGGCCGATTATCGCCGTTTTTTCACCCGCGGCCTCTCAACGCGCGAGCGCCGCATAATCGCGGGTCGATGGGGCACGACGCATATCGCATATCTCGGGTATGAATTGCCCAAAGGCGTCCAGCTGGAGCTTGATAATATTGGATATCCCGCGTCGCGCACGGGGCCGTGGGTGATCATTAAAATTGCCCGCTAACTTTGGCGATTCGCAATGAGTTTCGCTGGAGAATACAATAAAAGTCGGTCTCGCTGCGCATTTCGTTCCTCTACACTTATATGTCGTAGCCCGGCTGGAAGCCGCCATTGGTATCTAACGGCGCTACTTAGGGTGATGACATGAAAGTGTGCTTTACGTACACCACCGAAGAACGCCGAGTGAACTATAGAGACCGGATAGGTTGCTCGGTTCATCAGAACAACACGGCGCGGTTGTTAAGTGGAGCGTCCGCCGGTCTCATGCCGCTGCGAGAAGCTGTCGGTTGAAGTAAAGTAATCGGGCATCCTGCGATCAAGCGACGAGTGCGGGCATCACCCATTGTAGAAGGTCACATAGCGGCCGATCGAGACGCGTGCGTCGCTGACCG
>JAYVRZ010000003.1:0-5564 GCA_043775965.1 Sphingomonas sp. | reverse complement strand
TTGGGAGACGACCCGTTCACGCCCCCTGCCCCGCCGACTGAACGAACGTCCACTTCTTCGCGATTACGGCTTGAAAGCGGCCATTCCGCTATCCACCAGCTCTACCGAAATGCAGAAGATTGAGTCCCGGGCGATTCACAACTCCGACACCTCGTCATAACGGCCCGCGCGGCGCAGCTGACGGACAATCCCGTTGAACGCGGCGGTCACGCCTTGCGCGCGTCCAATCTCATTTTCTTGCCGTGCCGCATCCCAATAGAGTTCCAGAGGCCAGCGTTCCGGGCAGTGCGGTAGCAGGCAGCGCAAAGCGAGACGTACCTCTACGCCGTCCACACGCGCGTCTGAGCAGCGGGCGACACCGCTTCGCAGGATGTGGACTGAGAGCGCGATGACGACGCGCTGGTGGCGAGCAAGCACCGGCATCGCTCAACGGAAATCGTGCGATTTGAAGCGAACCGCGTCTTCAGGATCCATGCCTTCGGCGTGGGGCGGCCAATAGCTGCTGCGCGGCCCCGGACTCCATCCCTTGTCACCACGATCGGGCGAGCCAGGATGCTGCCCGACATCTCCCCTGCCCGTCCTGTGCGGGAAAGACATTTCGCCAACGCGGTGCAGCAGATCGCCATGGTCGATGATCCGGTCGCAAATGACGTGGATCACCTCGCCTTCCTTCTGCACCCTCCCCTTCATGCCAATCATCGAGGCGGACATGATGGTGCGTCGCTGACGCTCGAAACGATCCGGCCACAGGATGCCGTTGGCGATCCCTGCTTCATCCTCGATCGTGATGAACAGCACGCCCTTGGCAGAACCGGGCTTCTGGCGGACAAGAATGATCCCAGCGACCTCGACGTGCCGACCGTCCCGGATGGTCGCGAGATCGGCGCATCTCGTCACGCCCCGCCGTGCCAGCTCGTCACGCACGAACGTCAGCGGATGCGCCCGCAGCGATAGCTGCATCGCCCGGTAATCCTCGATGACCTCGCGACCGTCGGTCAGCGGACGAAGAGCGACCGACGGTTCGATCCCTTCGGCGCTGATCGTCTCGGCGGTGCGATCCGCCGCCGCGAACAGCGGCAGCGGAGCTTCGCCCAGCCCCCTCACCTTCCAAAGCCCCTGCCGCCGATCGGCGCCGAACGCGTGCAACGCGTCGGCATCCGCCAGCTTCTCGATCGCGGCGCGCTGGACGCCGGATCGGCGCCACACGTCCTCGATGGTATCGAACAGCGTCGTGCTGCGCGCACCGACGATCGCGGCGCCGTCGGCGTTCGACAGACCGCGCACCTGCCGCAGGCCAAGCCGAACCGCCAGGTATCGGCCGCCCGTCGGCTCCAGCGTGCAGTCCCAACGGCTCGAATTGATACATGGTGGCCGAACCTCGACACTGTGCGCCTGCGCGTCGCGGACGATCTGCGCGGGTGCATAAAACCCCATCGGGTAGGCATTCAGCAGCGAGGCGCAGAAGACGTCCGGATGGTGATGCTTCATCCAGCTCGACGCGTAGGAGATCTTGGCGAAGCTCGCGGCATGGCTTTCCGGAAAGCCGTACGAGCCGAAACCCTCGAGCTGGCGGAACGTGCGTTCCGCGAAGTCGCGAGGATAGCCCCGCGCCACCATCCCCTCGACCAGCTTTTCCGAGAAATGCGATACGCCTCCGGTAACCTTGAACGTCGCCATGGCACGACGCAGTTGGTCCGCCTCGGCAGGTGTAAAGCCCGCACCGACGATCGCGACCTTCATAGCCTGTTCCTGAAACAGCGGCACGCCGAGCGTCTTCTCCAGCACCGCGCGCAGCTCGGGCCGGGGGTATTCGGGTTTCTCCAACCCTTCGCGCCGACGCAGGTACGGGTGGACCATGTCGCCCTGGATCGGACCCGGCCGGACGATCGCGACCTGAATGACGAGATCGTAGAAGCGCCGTGGCTTCATGCGCGGCAGCATCGACATCTGCGCGCGGCTTTCGATCTGGAAGGTGCCGAGCGTGTCGGCTTTCTGGATCATGGCGTAGACGGCCGGATCGTCGTCCTGCAGGTCGGCCAGGCCAACACGAACGCCCTTGGTTTCCTCCAGCATGTTGAAGGCCCGGTTCATGCAACCGAGCATGCCCAGCCCCAGCACGTCGACCTTCATGAACTTCAATGAATCGATATCATCCTTGTCCCATTCGATAATCTGCCGGTCGGCCATCGCCGCGGGCTCGATCGGAACGAGGTCATCGAGCCGGTCGTGGGTCAGGACGAACCCGCCGGGGTGTTGCGACATGTGGCGGGGAACGCCGATCAGCTTGCGGGCAAGCTCAAGCGCGAGCCGCAGCCGGCGGTCGCCCATGTCGAGGTTCAGCTCGTTGACCTGCTTCTCGCCGACCCCTTCGGCCGACCACCCCCAGACGAGCCCCGCCAGCGACGCGGTCAGGTCTTCGGGCAGACCAAGCGCCTTGCCGACGTCGCGCACCGCGCCACGGGCGCGGTAGCGCTGAACGACCGCGGTCAGCGCCGAGTGGTTGCGGCCGTAGGTTTCATAGATCCACTGGATGATCTCCTCGCGGCGTTCATGCTCGAAATCGACGTCGATATCGGGCGGCTCGCGCCGCTCTCCCGACACGAACCGTTCGAACAACAGCTCGTGCTTGATCGGATCGATCGAGGTGACCGCGAGGACGAAGCAAACGCAGGAATTGGCGGCCGAGCCGCGCCCCTGGCACAGGATGCCGCGGCGGCGTGCCTCACGCACGATCGCATAGACGGTCAGGAAATAGGGCGCATAGGCAAGCTCACCGATGAGCTTGAGCTCATGCGTAATCTGGTCGGTGTACGCCTGCGGAACGGCACCATCGAACATGCGGTCGACCGCTTCCAGCGCCAAGCGCTCGAGCGCTTCCTGCGCGCTCAGACCTTCCATCAGCCGCTCGTGCGGGTACTGGTAGGCGAGCTCACCCAGATCGAATGTACAGGCGCGAGCGATGTCGACGCTTGCACGCAGCGCGTCGGGATACGCCTTGAAGCGTCGGACCATCTCAGCGGGCGATTTGAGCGCGCGATCGGCATTGACCTCCCGTCGGTAGCCCAACTCGTCGACGGTGCATTTCTCGCGCACCGCGGTGACGACGTCCTGCATCAGCCGCGCCTCGGGCGTGTGATAGAGGATGTCGCCGGTAACGACCGCGCGGACGCCCGCCCCCGCGGCCTGGCGGGCGAGCGCATCGATGCGGACGGCATCGCTCGGCCGCCGCCGCTGGAACAGCGCCATGTAACCGCGCTTGCCATACGCCGCCTTCAATTCGGCCAGTGCCGTCGCATTGTGCTCGCTTGCTTCTTCGGGAAGCAGGATGGCAATTATCCCGTCGGACCAGGGTTCGAGGTCGTGCCAGTGCAGTTCACATTTGCCCTTCCCCGCGCGTCGCTTGCCGACCGTGAGCAGCCGGGTCAGCCGCGACCAGGCGGGGCGATCGGTCGGGTAGAGCAGCAGCCGGCGCCCACAAGCGAGATCGACACGCGCTCCGGCGATCATCCGCACGCCGGTCGCCTTCTGCGCTTCCCAGCCGCGAACGACGCCGGCGACCGTGCCGATATCGCTGATACCGAGCGCGGTCAGACCGAGCAGCGCTGCTGCCGCGAACAGTTCGTCCGGGCTCGACGCCCCGCGCAACAGCGAGAAGTGCGTGAATACCTGCAGTTCGACATAGTCGGTCATGCGAAGACGCCGTGCATCCACCAGCTCAGATCGCCGGTTTCGCTCTCGAAGCCGTCGCCGCGCCGGAAGACCCAGTAGCGTCCGCCATTCGCATCCTCGACACGGTAGTAATCACGTACGGCCCAGACTTCCGCGTCGCGGCGCCACCATTCGCCGTGGATCCGTTCGGGGCCGTCGCCGGCCACGATCATGTACGTCGTCCCTCGCCATTCGAACCGCCGCGGCGGTTGGTCGGGCAGCAGCGCGATCACGCGCGAAAGCGGCTCGGGTCGTGCGAACAACCGGGCAGGCCGAACCCAAGCCGGCCAGTCACCCGGCGCATTGACGGGATCCGAGCGGACGACCGCACGCTCGGGCACGTGGCTTTCGACTGGTGCGATACGAAAAACCCCGCCCGGGCCGATCCTGCCCGCCACGACATCGACCAATCGGGCCGGGTCGCGCACCAGCGTTTCGCCTGCCAGCACCGCTCCAAGATCGACGGCGTCGAGCGGTTCGGTATGGGGTGCGACCAGCGTGAACTGCTCGATCCCAAGACCGGGGTCGATGCGTTCGATGCGGAGTTTCAGCAAGCGTAGGAGATGCGACACCTCTCGTGTCGGCCGCGACGTACCGACCGCGACGATCTGCTCCCCGCCATCCACCCGCAACCCCGTCAGTCGCAACGCCCGCGCGCCAAGCCCCCTCGCCTGCAGCACCTCCGCGAGATCGGCAAGCAAGTCTCCCATGATGCGTTCGATCGCGTCGGCCGTACAGATGGGCTCCAACAGGCGCCGTTCGACGATCGGCAGCTCGGCATCCTCGCGCGGGGTGATCGGCTCGGCGACGCCGCCCAGCGCCTGGTCGAGCCGCGTGATCGCCTGCAGGCCAAGGCGGCGCGCCAATGGTCCGCGTGCCACGGGTAGAAGATCGGCGACCGTCTCGAAGCCAAACTTGCGGCCGGCGGTCAGGGCGGTGCTGGTCAGGCGCAGTGCAGCGATCGGCAAAAGTCCCCGTGCTTCGACGGTACGACCTGGCGATACGATCGTGACGTCGTCGCGACCGAACCGAGCGACCGCGTGCGCAGCCGCAGGCGTATCGGCGACCGCGACGCGGGCCGTGAAGCCTGCGCGCTGACAAAAGGCCCGGAGGCGCCGGCAGAAGCGTTCCTCGCCTCCGTGGAGATGGTCACACCCGGTAAGATCGAGCCAGATGCCATCCGTGGGCGTGACCGCGGCGATCGGCGTCCAGCGCCGCACCGCGCGGAGCGCCAGCGTGTCGAGCAAGGCGGCATCGGCTTCAGGCTCGGCAGGACGAAAGTCGAGATCCGACACCAGGGCGCGCGCATGTGTCGCGGCCATGCCCACGGTAATGCCGAGACTCGCGGCCGAAGCGCAGGCTGCCACGACCTCTTCGCGGCGACCGACCTTGCCGGTCAGGGCCAGCGGCGCTGCGTGGAAGGCGGCGACCGTCGCCTCCAGCAGCGCCCCACGCTCCGCTGGTGCCGGGCCACGATAGGGGTGGGTTGCCGGTTCGGAGCGGCGGCCGAGCTCGCGCATCGGCGGACGCGCATGCACAGGAAGCGCCGCGATCTGGCTTTGGACGTCGCCGCCGGCCGGCGCTTCGGTACGTGCCCAGCGCGCACCTGGTCGCCACCCGCCACCACGCGGGGCGGAACACGCGCCCGGATTGTCGTCGACGGGAAGCTGGAGCGCTACGGGGCTAGGCCGCGGCATAGCGTACCGGTCCTGCCGTCTCAGCCGCTCGATGGCCAAGTGCGGCAGGAACAGCGAGACGACCCGTCTCATCGCATCCCTCCACGATAAGGGAGAATCCTTCGCCGCCGCGCTGGCGGACAAGCTCAACCAACCAACGCGCCCTGCCCACCCCCGCGA
>JAYVRZ010000002.1:0-19487 GCA_043775965.1 Sphingomonas sp. | reverse complement strand
CGCGCCCGCGCCGCGCCGATGAACACCTCCATCTGTTCCTTGACCGCGCTCTGGCCGATGTATTCCGCCAGGCGCAGCGGGCGGATGGCGCGGTCCATGAGTTCTTCCGGGTCGCGCGCCGCGCCGGCCGTGCCACCGCTCAGCGTGGGCGTGACCAGGCGGTCGCCTCCTCGAATCGTCACGGTTCGTTCTCCGGCCGGGCTGTCAGCCGGCGTTGCTTACTTGAGGGCCTACTTGAGGGCTTACTCGAGGGCTTGCTTGAAGCGTTTCGCACATGAAAGCTGCCGGCGCATCCGTACACACATGGGCAGGCGTTGATGATGCCGACCCGCCTAGCGCTGCATTTCCGCCGCGGCGCGCAACGCCAGACGGACGACCTCCTCGACCGGCAGCTCCGGCGCGATCACCGCGCCGGTTTCCACGAGCTTGCGGCCCTGGACGTAATCCTTGACCGTACCGACGCAATCCAGCGCGATGACACGGCCGTCGCGCAGGTACACGACCGAGAATTTGCGCGTCGCGGGATCGCCGCGCAGCACCGTCGTATCATAGCCGATCGACAGGCCGACGGTCTGCAGCTTCAGGTCGTACTGGTTCGACCAGAACCACGGGACCGCGTCATACTCCGCGGTCTCGCCGGCGATGCTACGCGCGACGACGGTCGCCTGGTCGTTGGCGTTCTGGACCGATTCGACGCGGATCGCGGCGCCGGCCGCATAGCGGTTGGCGTGCAGCGCGCAGTCACCGATCGCGTAGATGTCGGGCAGGCTGGTCCGACACGCTCCATCGACCGCGACGCCGTTGCCGCCGTCGGCACCCGCCGCGATCAAGGGGGCGACTTCGGGCAGGATGCCAATGCCGACGATCACCATGTCGGCGGGGATCACGGTCCCGTCCGCCAGTTGTACGCCGGTCACGCGGTCGTCGCCAAGCAGGCAGTCGACCACTTCGCCCAGCCGGATGTCGACGCCGTGCGCGCGGTGCTCGGCCTCGAAGAACCGCGACAGGTCCTCGCCCGCGACCCGCGCGAGGACCCGGTCGAGTGCCTCGATCAGCACGACCGACTTGCCGAACTTGGTCAGCACCGCCGCGGCCTCGAGGCCGATATAGCCGCCGCCGATCACGACGGCGGTGCGGACGGCCGGCAACTCCGCGATCATCCGGTCGGCGTCGGCGCGGTCGCGGACGGTATGCACGCCCGTCAATTGATGCCCGGCGCAGCTCAGCCTTCGCGGGGTTCCGCCGGTCGCCCAGACCAGCCGCCCATAGCCGATCGCCGCGCCGTCCTCGGTCCCGACGACATGCCCGACCGGGTCGACCGAGACGACGCGTGATCCGAGCCGGAATGCGATCGCCTGGTCGGTCCAGAAGCTTTCCGGTCGGATCAGGATACGCGTGAAGATCTTCTCGCCCGACAGATACTCCTTCGACAAAGGCGGGCGTTCGTAGGGAAGTTCGAATTCCTTGCCGACCACCAAGATCGACCCGGCAAAACCGGTTTTGCGCAACGCGATCGCGCACGCCGCGCCGCCATGCCCGCCGCCGACGATCACCACGTCGGCCGCGACGTCTGCAGCTTGCGTCGTCAGGCCCGACTGCTGGTCTTGCTGCGACAGGTCGGTCATTCGAATACCTCGCCCGGTTGTTCGGCCGCGACACCAGCCCTTGAGCGATGCTCCAGCGATCCGCTATCGCGCCTCACCTATCGCCTAAACCCGTCCCGCTCAATCGCCCGGTACCCGGATCGCGCGCAGAAGCCGCGTCGAATGGGATAATCCGTGTGCGCGATGCCTGTCGACCCGTGAGGCACGCAGCGAACCACGGTTCGCCGGGGTTTTGCCAGGGCTCCATCGAACCTCCACCAACCCCACAACCGGCCTTCATCCGCCGCTGCCATTTGCAAGGTCGACGCCGCCGGAAAGGCCGGCATCCCCTCGAAAGGCAATTCTGATGACCCGTATCGTTCTCGCCGGCCTCGTGCTCGCCGTCACCTCCCTCGCTACCGCCGCGCAAGCGCAGGACGAGCCCGTCCGTGGCATCTACGCCGTCGCTCGCGCCGGCGCCTCGGTCAATTCCGAGCAGAAGTTCGATGTCGACAACCTGCCGTCGCAGTTCGACGACAAGACCAAGTACAAGACCGGGCTGACCGGCGAGATCGGCGGTGGGTATGATTTCGGGATGTTCCGCGTCGAACAGACGATCGGCTACAACAGCAACAGCCTGAACCTTAAGGACCTCGGCACCGACAATCTGCCAGCATCGGGGCGCACCCGCTCGTACAATGTCAGCGTGTCGGGTTATGTCGACATCCCGCTCCATGCTGTGTTCGTGCCCTATGTCGGCGGCGGCATCGGTGCTTCACGCGTCGACGCCAATCTGTCGCGGGTCGGCACCAATGGCGCGAGCAGCAGTTATGCCGGCAAGGATTGGGGCATGACGTGGCACGCCGACGCCGGTCTCGGCATCAACGTCGCGCCCAAGACCACGCTGGAGATCGGCGGCCGCTATTCGCAGACCAGCAAGCTGGCGTTCGAAGGCCAGGATGCAGGCGTGGCGACCAGCTACGAACCTAAGGTGCGGACCATCTCCGGCACGCTCGGCATCCGCCACATCTTCTAAGCGCCACCATCCAGTAGCGCCTCCCCCTACGCCCCCCCTGTTTCTTGCCGATGACGACTACACGTCATCGGCAAGGGCACGACGGCGACGCCTGCGCGCCGCCTCCAAGGACATGCTCATGCTGACCCCGGTATTGCTCACGATGGCAACGGTTGCTTCGGCGCCCGCCGCCACGCAACTCCATGGCACGCCGGTCGCCGCCCTGCGCGACGACTGCGCCGCGTCGGCGCCGGGCGTCCGCATCAACGTATCCGGCCTCAAGGACCGGAGTGGCCGGTTGAATCTCGAACTCTACCCCGCGAACGCCAATGACTTCCTGAAGGGCGCGCCGGAACTGCTCAAGGAGGGCAAGGTGTTTCGCCGCGTCGTCGCGGCCGTTCCGCCCAAAGGGTCGGCAAACGGTCCTGCGAGCGGAATCGTCAGCCTGTGCGTGCCGACCCCCGGGCCAGGCCGTTACGCGGTGGTCGTCATTCACAAGCGTGACGGCGCCGCCAAGTTCAATATTTCGAACGACGGCGTCGGCCTCCCGGGCAGCGGCCGGATCGGTCGGCGGCGGCCAGGCTATGAGCAGGCGGTGGTACTCGTCTCCGATCGGGTCACGACGGTCCCGCTGCAGATGCAGTACCTGCACGGTCTTGCCGGCTTCAAGCCGGAGGCGAGGTAATGCGCGTTCCCATCGACACCACCCGGCCTCACGCGAGTGTCACAGCCATGAAGTCCTCGACCAAGATGCTGCTTGGCAGGACCGGCGTGCTCGCCGTCATCGTGGCCATCTTCGCGCTCGTCGAGCGTTGGCTGGCGAATATCCTGGCCGACGACGTGATCGCGACCATTCTCTTGCTGATCGTCACGATTATCATCATCGCATTGCTCTCGCCGTTAGTGTCCAAAACCGGAAGGCGCTAGGATCAGTACTTGTAGCGGCTCGCAATGATACGCGGCCGGATTGCAGTAAAGTGCGCGCCTCAAATCGCATTGCTTCAGACGGATCGATGCGGGAAACGCATGCTCCCTGGGACAGAAACCACATTGGATGCGACGGACGCACGATGCTGACCCGTCCTGTCACGACCGCAGAAAGTGGTGATGCTAGCCGAATGGTGGCTTTCAGTAGAGGAGGGCGGGCCGACATATCTTGCAATACCCGTCTTTCGGATGCTTCGCGCCAATCAGCAAATGCAAGGAAAACGAGCGGTTTTCTTGAGTTCTGGCGATGCCGGTCCCGGCAATCCGCAAACGGTAAGAAAGGCCCTTTGCGAAAACCAGCTCGATCTTGGGCCATGTGGGCGCTCTTCCCTGGCGGGGTACGCATTGCTTGTCGGCTATGTCCGGGTCCCCAAGTTCGACGGCATGCTAACGCTCGGACCGCAGCGCGATGCATTGCTCGCGGTCGGCATCGATCCGCCGCGCTCGTTCTCGCGCCGTTCGCGGCGGTGCGCTACGCTGGCCGGGATGCGAAGACGATGATGGCCGGTCTGGAGGCGATGGAAGGCGATCGCGCCCGGCGTTCGGTTCGAGGCCCGCTCGGTAAGGGACAATCTATTCGAGCGCTATTACAAGGCGGACGCCAGCGATCGCGGCTGTTCACGATCGGTAATGGTGCTGGCGATCCCGATCAGATGGATCGGGCAGTTCATACGGCTGGTGATCCTCGCCAACGTGTTCGCAGCGCTGTCGAGTATGTCGTGATGGAGCGCTGGCTCGGCGGGTTCGACGACCGGATCGCCGGAGTCGGAACACTGAAAACTGGCCATGAATGATCGAAAGCCGGTCTCGCTTGACGCGGTATGGTTGCAACCTGCGACAGCATAGGGCGCCTCGTGTAAATACAACCGGGCAGACGCATCCCAACCGCCGCCGAGGGCGCGGAACGAGGCGACTGCGCCGCGGCTGGCGGCGGCACGGGCCTGGATCGCGCCGTCGCGGGTTTCGAGGAGGCGGCGGTCGGCATCGAGCACGTCGATCAGGCTGGATACCCCGCCCTTGTAGGCGGCGAACGAGGCATCGGGCGCGCGCCAGCGAGACCTCGCCCCGGGTCAGCGCCGCAGAGCGTGCCTCCTGCTGGACCAACGTCGAGAAGGCATCCTCGACATCCTGCGAGGCGCGCAGGACGGTGAGGCGATACGCCGCCAGCGCCTCGGCGTTGCGTCCCTTGGCCCCCCTGATCTCGGCGTCGACGCGACCGAAGTCGAACAGTCGCCAGCGCAGGCCCAGCACGCCGTTGGCCTGCGTCGCGCCGCCCGAGAAGAGGCCGCCGGCCGCAGTCGTCGCGCTGCCCAGCAGCCCGCTCAGCGAGAATTTGGGGTAATATTCGGACACGGCGACGCCGATCCGTGCGTTCGTGGCCGCCAGCGTGCGCTCGGCGGCGATGATGTCGGGACGGCGACGCAACAATTCGGCGGGACCGCCCGCGGTCGAGATCGCCGGGGCCGTCGGGATCGGCGTTACAGGGGTGAGTTCCGGCCGCGTGGTGCCGGGCTGGACGCCCAGCAGCACGTCGAGCGCGTTCATCGCGATGTCGAGTTCGTTCTGCAAGGCGGGCACCGAGGCCTGGACCTGCGAGAGCGCACCCTCGACCTGCCGCAGCTGGAGTTCGGCCGCGAGCCCCTTCTTGTATTGCAGCGCGATCAGATCGACGAGCCGCTGCTGCGTCTCCGCCTGCGATCGTGCGACGTCGAGCCGCGCCTGGAGCGTGCGGATCGCGATATAGTTGTCGGCGGTCTGCGCCGCGACCGCCAGCCGCGCCGCCACCGCCGCGGCGGCCGACGCCTGCCAGTCGGCACGCGCGGCATCGCGCGCGGCGTCGCGTCCGCCGAACAGGTCCAGTTCCCAACTCGCACCGGCGTTGAGCTCATAGGTTTCGGTTGCGCGCTCGAATTGCGGGAAGGCGCTGCCGATCCGACCTATCGGGGTTTGCAGCGACTGATAGGTCTCACCGACCTGACCGTTGATCTGTCCCGACGGCAACAGCGCCGCGTTCGCGGTCTTGAGCGCGGCGCGCGCCTGGACGATCCGCGCGCGCGCCTGTTGCAGATCGAGATTCTGCGCCAGCGCGCGCTCGACGAGGCTGGTCAGCAACGGGTCGTGGAAAGACCGCCACCATTCGACCATGTCGACCGCGGCGATCGATGGCCGAGCTTCGACGGCAGCACCGCCGACATACGCTGAGGGGGCCGACGAGACGGGCGCCACGTAACGAGGACCGACCGCGCAACCGCCGAGGAGAAAGATGGCTGCCGTGGACGCTGGGAAGAGATGTCGCATGACAAGCCTTTGTGATCGCTGAATGGTGACCAATGTACAATATGGTCACTGTTTGTCAATATCGCCGGCACGCAGTACGTAGGGGTCATGACCCAAGCCTCAGCCCAAGACACGACCGGCCGCGGTCCCGCCGAGCATGCCGTCCGCGACCAGATCGTCGAAGCTGCCAACGACTGCTTTGCGCGCTACGGCTATCAGAAGACGACGGTCGCGGACCTCGCGCGCGCGATCGGATTTTCGAAGGCGTATATCTATCGCTTCTTCGATTCGAAGCAGGCGATCGGCGAGGCGATCTGTCGTGAGCGGCTTGAGCAGCTGATCGCCGAGGCACGCCGCGCGATGGACGAGGGCGGGAGCGCAACTGACAGATTTCGCCGCATGTTCAGGAGCGTGACGGCGCTCAGCGTGGCGTTGTTCTTCGAAGATCGGAAGATCTACGAGGTGGCGGCGCTGGCGGCCGCGGAACAATGGGCATCGGCACGCGACTATTCCGCGACGTTGCAGTCGATCATCGCCGAGATCGTCAAGGATGGCCGCGAGAAGGGCGAGTTCGAACGCAAGACGCCGTTGGACGAGACGTGCCGCTCGATCTTCTACGCCATGAAGCCGTTCATCGATCCGCTGCATCTGGAGCGTAACCTGGATCTCCTGCCCGAGGCGCAGAACGAGGTGACGAGCCTGATCCTGCGTAGCCTCGCGCCGTAGTATGGTGGCGTAGTGACTAGTTGACATAATGGTCACTTGATAACATAGCGCGGCCTCCACTCCGGAGGATCGCGCGTGTCGAACCGCTTCTATTGCTCTGCCCTCATCGTGCCCGCGCTGCTCTCGGGCTTGACCGCTTGCCACACAACCGAGCCGGATCCGCGCACCGAGCCACCGCTCGTCCGCGTCACCAGCGCCAGAGCCGCCACGAGCGCGACGCGCCAGTTCACCGGGATCGTCGCGGCGCGCGTGCAGAGCGATCTTGGCTTTCGGGTCGGCGGTAAAATCGTCGAGCGGCTGGTGAATGCCGGGCAGGTCGTGCAACGCGGGCAACCGCTGATGCGGATCGACCGCACCGATCTGGCGCTGGCGACGCAGGCGTCGCTCGGCACGGTCGAGGCCGCCCGGGCGCGCGCTGCACAGACCGGCGCCGACGAGACGCGCTACCGCGATCTGGTCGGTGCCGGCGCGGTTTCCGCCTCCGCCTACGATCAGGCCAAGGCTGCCGCCGACTCCGCGCGTGCGCAGCTGTCCGCCGCGGAGGCGCAGGCCCGCGTCGCGCGCAACGAAGCGACCTATACCGTCCTGCTCGCCGACGCCGATGGTACCGTGGTCGAGACACTCGCCGAACCGGGCCAGGTGGTGGCCGCGGGGCAGATCGTGGTCCGCGTGGCGCGGTCGGGGCCGCGCGAGGCGCTGGTGCAACTCCCCGAAACGCTGCGACCTGCGCTGCACTCGGTTGCGCAGGCGCGGACGTTCGGCGGCGGCACCGGTAGTGCGACGCTTCGCCAGCTCGCCGACTCCGCCAACCCGACGTTGCGGACGTTCGAGGCGCGCTATGTGCTCGGTGGGACGGCGGCACGCGCACCGCTCGGCTCGACCGTGACCGTCACGCTGGCGATGCCCGGCGATGTAGCGAGCACGGAGGTGCCGTTGAGCGCGCTCCACGATGCCGGGCGCGGGCCCGGCGTGTGGGTCATCCGGCCCGGCACCCAGCCCAGCGTCGGCTGGCAACCGGTGCGGGTCGCCGCGTTGGGTGAGGAGACCGCTACGGTCGTCGCCGGCCTGAAGCCCGGCCAGCGCTTCGTTGCGATGGGCGCGCACATGCTGCATCAGGGCGAGATCGTCCGCATCGCGGCACCGGCCGCACGGGCCGCACGATGAGCGGTCCCGCCAAGGAGCCTGGCCGCTTCAACCTCTCCGCCCTTGCCGTACGCGAACGCTCGGTCACGTTGTTCTTCCTCATCGCGATCATCCTGGCGGGCTTCGGCGCGTTTATGAAGCTCGGTCGAGCCGAGGATCCGAGCTTCACGATCAAGGTTATGACCGTCGTCACCGCCTGGCCGGGTGCCACCGCGCAGGAAATGCAGGACCAGGTCGCCGAGCCGCTCGAAAAGCGGTTGCAGGAACTTCGCTGGTACGATCGCAGCGATACGTTCACGCGGCCGGGCCTCGCCTTCACCACGTTGACGCTGCGCGACAAGACGCCGCCCGCCGACGTGCAGGGCGAGTTCTACCAGGCGCGCAAGAAGATGATGGACGAGGCGCCCAGCCTGCCGCGCGGTGCGGTCGGTCCGTTCGTCAACGACGAATACGGTGACGTGACGTTCGCGCTGTACGCGCTGAAGGCCAAGGGAGAGCCGCAGCGGCTGCTCGCGCGCGAGGCGGAAACGCTGCGCCAGCGGCTGCTCCACGTCCCCGGCGTCAAGAAGATCAACATCGTCGGCGAGCGCCCCGAACGCATCTATGTCGAGTTCGCCGAGGAGCGGCTTGCGACGTTGGGCGTATCGCCGCGCGACATCTTCGCGGCGCTCTCCAAGCAGAATTTGATCACGCCCGCTGGCTCGATCGAGACCAAGGGGCAGCAGGTCGTCGTGCGGCTCGACGGCGCGTTCGATGACCTGTCGAAGATCCGCGACCTGCCGATCGTCGCGAACGGCACCACGCAGCGGCTGTCGTAGATCGCCACGGTCAAGCGCGGCTACGAAGACCCCGCGTCGTTCCTGATCCGCAGCCAGGGCGAACCCGCGCTGCTGCTCGGAATCGTCATGCGCGAAGGCTGGAACGGTCTCGAACTCGGCAAGTCGCTGAAGGAGGAAGTGGGCAAGATCGGCAACGAGCTGCCGCTGGGCATGACTCTGACGCCGGTCACCGATCAGTCGGTCAACATCACCGACGCGGTCGACCAGTTCATGCACACCTTTCTCGAGGCGCTCGCGATCGTGATGATCGTCAGCCTGGTCAGCCTCGGCTGGCGGGTCGGCATCGTCGTCGCCGCCGCGGTGCCGCTGACGCTCGCGGTCGTGCTGGTCATCATGTGGGCGACCGGCCGCGTCCTCGACCGGATCACGCTCGGTGCGCTCATCCTCGCGCTCGGCTTGCTGGTCGACGACGCGATCATCGCGATCGAGATGATGGTCGTGAAGATGGAGGAGGGCTACGACCGGATCAGCGCGTCGGCCTATGCGTGGAGCCACACCGCGTCGCCGATGCTCGCGGGGACACTCGTCACCGTTATCGGCCTGATGCCGGTCGGCTTCGCGCAGTCGACCGCGGGCGAATATGCCGGCAACATCTTCTGGGTAGTAGGCTTCGCGCTGATCGCGTCGTGGTTCGTCGCGGTGATCTTCACCCCGTATATGGGCGTGAAGCTGCTCCCCGAGATCAAGGCCGTAGAGGGTGGCCACGCCGCAATCTACCAGACGCCGCGCTATCAAAAGGTGCGCAGCGTGATCGGCTGGGCGGTTCGCCGCAAGCTGCTGGTCGCGCTGGCGACGCTGGCAGCATTTCTGATCGCAGGCGCGGGTATGGCGCTGGTGAAGAAGCAGTTCTTCCCCGCCTCCGACCGTCCCGAAGTGCTGGTCGAGGTGCAGATGCCCAAGGGCGCCGCGATCGCGCGCACCAGCGAATCCGCCAAGCTGGTCGAGGCGTGGCTGCGCAAGCAACCCGAAGCCAAGACCGTCACCACCTATGTCGGCCAGGGTGCGCCGCGTTTTTTCATGTCGCTGTCGCCCGAACTGCCCGATCCGTCTTTCGCCAAGATCATCGTGCTCACGCCCGACGAGGAAGCACGCGATGCCTTGAAGGTGCGCCTGCGCCGGGCGGCGGCGGACGGCCTTGCGCCCGAAGCCCGCGTCCGCGCGACGCAGCTGGTGTTCGGACCCTATTCGCCGTTCCCGGTCGCCTACCGCGTCAGTGGTCCCGACATCGCTACCGTCCGCATCATTGCCGGCAAGGTCCAGCGCGTGCTGCAGGCCGATCCGATGATGCGCACGGTCAACGCCGATTGGGGCGACCGCGCGCCGGCGCTGCATTTCGTGCTCGACCAGGACCGGTTGCGCGCACTTGGGCTGACGTCGAGCGACGTCGCCGAACAACTCCAGTTCCTGTTGACCGGCGCCACCGTCAGCCAGGCGCGCGAGGATATCCGCACGGTCGACGTGGTCGCGCGCTCGAGCGGGGCCGACCGGCTCGATCCGGCGCGGATCGGCGACTATACGCTGACCGGCAGCGAGGGGCAGCGCGTTCCCGTCAGCCAGCTCGGCAAGCTGGCGGTCCGCATGGAGGATCCGATCCTGCAACGTCGCGATCGCCTGACCACGATCACGGTCCGCGGTGACATCGCCGACGGGTTGCAGCCCCCCGACGTCTCGACCGCGATGTTCGAAAAGCTCCAGCCGATCGTAAAAGCGCTACCCTCGGGCTACAAAATCGAGATGGCCGGATCGATCGAGGAAGCGGGCAAGGCCAATGCCGCGCTCGCGCCGATCTTCCCGATCATGATCGTGCTCATGATGATCATGATCATCCTCCAGGTCCGCAGCCTGTCGGCGATGGCGATCGTGCTGCTGACCGCGCCGCTCGGCGTGATCGGGGTGGTGCCGACGCTGCTGCTCACCGGTCAGCCGTTTGGCTTCAACGCGATCCTCGGGCTGATCGCGCTCGCCGGCATCCTGATGCGCAACACGCTTATCCTGATCGGCCAGATCCACGATCACGAGCGCGAAGGCATGGATCCGTATCACGCGATCGTCGAGGCCACGGTGCAACGCTCGCGCCCGGTCATCCTGACCGCGATGGCGGCGGTGCTGGCGTTCGTGCCGCTGATCAGTTCGGTGTTCTGGGGATCGATGGCGGTAACGCTGATCGGCGGCACGCTGGGTGGCACGATCCTGACCCTGGTGTTCCTGCCCGCGCTCTACGCGCTGTGGTTCCGGATTACGCCACCGGGGAACACGGAACCGTCAGCTGCTCGCGGTCGGGGTGGCAATGCAGAGGGTTCGACAACCGCTATCATTAGGAGTTGAACCAACGTCTCGAAGCAGTGGGCGATATGCGTCAGGCCAGTCGATGGCCTTAGAAGGGGCGCGAAGGAAACCGGCCAAGATTCGGAACGCGTGCGGCGTAAAGGCGGCGGACCCAATTTGTGTTAGCCCAGTTCTCGCATCGTCACCGTCCGGAAAGCAAATTCATGCGCTTGATCGCCATCGAAGAACACATTCTCCCGCAGGAAGTGCGCGACGCATGGAGCGCCGCGCCGCCGCCGCACGATCCAGTGTCGGCCTTTGCGGATGGCGGCGAGAATGAAGCGCGCCTTTCCGATCTTGGCGAGGGTCGCCTCGCGCTGATGGACGAGCAAGGCGTAGACGTGCAGGTCCTGTCACTCACTACGCCTGGGCTCCACAATCTGGCGCCCGACGTCGCGGTCGAATTGGCGTACCGCACTAACGACCGGATCGCGGAAGCCTGCGCCCGCCATCCCGATCGCTTCCAGGGTTTCGCGGCGCTGCCGACGCCCGATCCCGAAACAACGCCGCGCGAACTTGAGCGCGCTGTCCGTGACCTCGGCCTGAAGGGCGTGCTGCTATGCGGTCGGACGCGCGACAGGCATCTCGACCATTCCTCCTTTCGTCCGATGCTGGCCAAGGCGGCGGAACTGCACGTGCCGCTCTTCATCCACCCGCAAACCCCGTTGCCTGCGGTGCGCGACGCCAATTATTCAGGGATCAGCGAGCGCGCCGACCTCGCGCTCGCCGCCTTTGGCCTTGGCTGGCATTATGAGGCGGGCCTGCAATGGATCCGTATGGCCGCCGCTGGCATATTCGACGAACTGCCGGATCTTCAGATCATTCTTGGCCACTGGGGGGAGGTGGTGCTGTTCTATCTCGAGCGAATCTCGGCCGTTTTAGAGCGCGCGCTCGACCTACGACGTCCGCTCGCGGACTATGCGCGCGACAATCTGTATGTGACCGGCAGCGGCATGTGGAGCGAGACCTATCTGCAGCGATGTCTCGAGATCGTCGGGCCCGAGCGACTGCTGTTCTCGACCGATTTCCCCTATCAATACCGAGAAGGCGGAGCGCCACGTCGCTTCCTTGCGGACTGCGCGCTTGACGATACCGCACGCGAAGGATTCGCGTATCGCAATTGGGACCGCCTGACGGGCGGCGGCGCTTAGCGTCGTATTGCTGGATCGTTTTTGAGATGCGAACGGCGAAAAGGCGGTGGTCAATGACATTCAGAGCCCTGCCACCAACCTGAATGAAAGGGCGTCGTTTTCGTTCTAACCACAAAGGCTTGAGCAATATGCTGACCTGCGGCACACATCCGTCATGATCATCGCCATTGCGCTCGCCGCTGCTTCCGCAGCTATAGCTGCCCCTTCTCCAGTGCGGTTAAAGGCCGATGTTACCGCGATGGTCGGTTTCGGCACGCGGCATACGGCATCCACCACGACGGATCCGACGCGTGGGATCGGCGCGGCGCGAAATTGGGCGCAGGCGCGCTTCGAGCAGATCGCCGCAAACTGCGGCGGATGTATCCGCGTCGAACGGATAGAGCGGAGCTTTACCGGTCCTCGCGCGCCGACCGGGGTCATGGTGCAGGACGTGCTCGGGATCCAACCCGGTCGGGATCCCAACCGGGTGGTCATCGTCGGCGCGCATATCGACAGTCGCGTCACCGACGTCATGAACACGACCAGCGATGCGCCTGGCGCCAACGACAATGCCTCGGGTGTCGCTCTCGTGCTGGAAGCCGCACGATTATTGTCGCAGCGCCGGTTCGATGCGACGATCGTCTATGCCGTCTTTTCGGGAGAAGAGCAGGGGCTGTGGGGCGCCACCTTGCTTGCCGAGACCGCAAAGGCGCGCGGGTGGGCAGTGTCGGCAATGCTGAACAACGACATCGTCGGCAATACGATCGGGCAGGGCGGCGTTCGCGAAGCACACTGGGTTCGCGTCTTTTCCGAAGGCATCCGTGCGTCGGAAGACATGGCCCAGCAGCAGGCCCGCCGCGGCAACGGCGGTGAGGATGACGGACCCAGCCGCGCGCTGGCCAAGGCGATCGATGGCGTTGCGGCGCACGGCCGCTCTGGCCTGGACGTCATGATCGACCGTCGTCCCGACCGGTTCGGTCGTGGCGGGGATCACGAGCCGTTCCTCAAGCTGGGCTACCCAGCCGTTCGCTTTTCGGTCGCGAACGAAAACTGGGACGCGCAACATCAGGACCTGCGCACCGATAAGGGGGTCGTTTACGGCGACACGATCGATCGAATGGATTTTGCCTATTTGGCCAAGGTGACCGCGATCAACGCGGCAACGATCGATCGGTTGGCAACCGCGCCTGGCGCGCCCGCGTCGGTCACGATGACCGGAGCGCTGTCCCGCGATACAGCTGTCAAATGGGCCGCCGTGTCGGGCGCGGCGGGCTACCGTGTACGCTGGCGTCGCAACGACGTTGCGGATTGGACGGCAAGCCGTGATGTCAGTGGTACCGAGACTATGCTCCAGCAGGTGCCCGTCGATGATTACTTCGTCGGTGTCTCAGCGTTGTCGACGAACGGTGCCGAAAGCCTCGTGACCTTCGCCGGCCGGTAGGTGCGCGCCTTTCTGCTTGCCCAACGCGCTATAGTTACGCAAATCGAATGGCCATGCGAGAGATCTAGCGCGCGGAACGCATTGTCGATCTTGTACCTACAGGCTCGGCTGCGCTCCAATCCAACAGGTCGGCGTTGATCGCAGCCAGTTGCCACACCTGATTGTTCACCGACTTCGTTGCGGCGATGGCCGAAACTGGTCCTGCCGCTATCATGGCGGTCGCCTGCGTCGTTTTCCGGCTTTGCCTTTCGCGATCATGTCCTGCTATCGCCTGGAAATGCTTAAATCACGGATCAAGCGACGTACCACAGAAGGAACGCAAGCCGTCTTGCGTCTTGCAGAAATCGAAGCGTCCGTAGCGGCATTGAAAGACGACGACCTCCTCGATCTGGCGGACATTTTCGCGCGTGAGGCGCTGGCGCCTTTGAAGGAGATGGCCACTACCGAAATGACGAAGCGTAACCTCAGCTTGTAAAGGTGGTGGTATGAAAGGAGTCGTCTAACGCCATCGGCACCTCAACGATGCTCTTCCGCTAGAAGAACCGAGGTGCCCGCCGGACTGGACGGCTTCCACACGGGAGCCCTGGCGCGCCGAGACTAGGTTCGGGCCAATGTCGTCGCCGACTCTCATAGGCTTATGGCTGTCGAGATTGAGGGCATAAACGGAGCAATGGCCTCGGCGAAACGCCGCCGCGAGTGGACCTTCTGCCGGGCAAAGTCTGCCGGCGCGCGCGATGGTCGGAGCCGGCTACAGGAGATATGGTTTGTCCGACCAAGGCCATACGACGCGATTAAGCCGCGTTAAACGCATGCTCGCTACGGGTGCCGAGGTAAACCTTGGTGGAAAGACCATCGCATGAAAATCGCTGCCCTGATCCGCGCTTATCATCGGCCAGACCAACTCGCCCTTCTGCTCGACGTGCTCAAGGACGAACTGTGGGCGCCGTACGTACACATCGATCGAAAATCAAAAAAATCAGAGTTTGGGGGGGGGGCGGTATTCGTCGACAACCGCGTGCAGGTGAACTGGGGCGGGCTGAGCCAGGTCGAGGCGGTCGTACGGCTGTTGCGCGTGGCGTATGCGGACCCGACGATCACGCATTTCTACAACATGAGCGGGCAATGCTATCCCGTGAAGACCGACGCGCAGATCCGCGAGCGCATCGCCGCCATGCCCGTCGGCACCGCTAATTTCATGGAGCTGACCGCCATGCCGGTCAGCCACAAGCCGATCGAACGCTTCACCCGGCGCTGGCTGCACGACGTCCAGAACCCGATCGCATGGCGGATCCTGCGCAAGATATTCCCACGCCTGCCCGACCAGCCGCTGAGCAAGCTGCGCGGCATTCACCTGCACGGCGGCGGATGCTGGTGGCTGCTCGAACGCGAAGCGGTGGGCAAGATCCTCGACTTCCTCGACAAGAACCCCTGGTATTGGCGCCTGTTCAAATATTCGGACTGCCCGGACGAGATGCTGCTCCAGACGCTGATGGCACCGCTGGGCATCCACATCGGCAGCACCGCGCCGACCATCGACGTCTGGATCCAGGGCAAGGCGCATCCCGAGACCGTGACCGAAGAGATGCACAAGGAATTCGTGGCCGGCCCCGCACTGTTCGCGCGCAAATACGTGACCTATCATCCCGCGCTATGACACGCGCATCGATCCTCGCCCTGCTGCTGAGCGTAGCCACCGTCGCCGCCGCACAGGCGCCCGCGCACTACCGCAGTTCGCCCGAACGGCACGTCGTCCAGGACAAGGACTGGGGCCCCTGGCTCGGGCCGTACCGCGCCAGGCTCACCCCTTCGCTGATGCAGGATTTCGGCGAGCGCTACATCTACGCGCAAGCCAATGGCGCACTCCCCCCACCACGCGCAGGAGAAGCCCGCGTGGTCTTCATCGGCGACTCCATCACCGATCGCTGGGACCTTGCCAAGAGCTTCCCCGGCAAGCCGTACATCAACCGCGGCATCGGCAGCCAGGTGACTGCGCAGATGATCCTGCGCTTCCACCAGGACGTGATCGCGCTGCACCCGGCCGCAGTCGTGATCCTTGCCGGGGTCAACGACGTCCAGGGCTTGCTGCAGCAGGAGACGCCCGCCCAGATCGAGGCGAATTACGAGGCGATGGCGGACCTTGCCGACCGGCACGGTATCCGCGTGGTGTTCGGCTCCGTGCTGCCCGTCAACGACTATACCGAGGCTGCAAAGGACGTGGTGAAGGAGCGCAAACCCGCTGAGCTGCGTGCGCTGAATGCGTGGCTTGCACGCTTTTGCCGGCTGCGTGGCTATGGTTATGCAGACTATTACCACGAAATGGTCGACGGTGCGGGGCTGCTCGAGCGCGGCCTGAGCGAGGATGGCGTACATCCGCTGGCGCAAGGCTATGCGCGAATGGCGCCGGTTGCCGCGGCGTCGCTGCGGCAGGTGCTGGCCCGGCGGAAACCGCGATAGCCTCGTATCGGCACCGGAAACGAAGCAAGATGTGAGCAGACATCCAGGGCCGGGAGGACGGGGCCAGAAGATGCAGGCAATGGTACGGGCGCTGGCTGCAGCCCGGCGTCGTCAACGTCATCTACAAAAGCTTTCCCGCTGCGTTCGGCCTGCCCGACCGGTGGATCTGGAACGACGAATCTACGTTACCAGCAACCCCCACGTGGCCACGATCGACACGGTGCTGGGCGTCGACGAAACAAGCTATGACCCGACCAGGATCTGGCCGGGCCCAGCCGTCAAACCGATGGGCAAGGACCATCCCGAAGCCTGGCACCGCCGGTACGAGCATGGGCGCATGTTCGTGACGATGCTCGGCCACAATGCGGAGATGTACTGGGACGATCGGCGTCTGCGGGATCTGCCGGGCGGAATTTACTGGGCGGCTAGCGGGTTCGGGGAGCGTCGGTGACGGGGGCTGGGGATTGTGACTGAGCGTCGAGATCGCCCGATTGCGGCCACTAACGGTTCGATTACCCCTTCCCGAAACCGGACATCCGTTGATCATATAGTCGGTCCGAGACCCACGCGATCGTGCAGCGGTTTGTAATCGAGTGCGGCAGCCGTTCGTTCGATGAGATCCTTCACGTCGCCCACTTCGGCAAACAACCGCGCATAGGCCACACGGAGCAGGATCGTGCAGTGTTCGAATTTCGCGAACTGCTCGATGCCCTTGTCCGTCAGCGCGAACAGGCGTCGGCGGGCGTCGTCGTGGTCGTCGCGGCCCCGGATCAATCCGAGGCTTATGAGCTTCGGGATCTTTTGCATCACCAACTGATGCGAATGGCCGAGGTCGCGCGCGAGATCCGATGCCGACGCCGCACCGAGTTTCGCCAGCACGGTCATGAGCGAGCATGACCGCACCGGGATTACGATCCCGCGCTCTTCGAAGACCGCTTTCGACTGTTCGGCGATCAGCACGCTGAGCCGTTCGACCGTCCGGCCTAGAAATGCGACATCGTCGATCGCGGGCGTGGTCTTCCGCTCAGCCAAGGCGTTTATACGTCTGCATACTACCGTCCTTGTTCACGCGCTCCAGCGACGTCGCCTTGCCGCGTTCGAGATGCAGCCGATACCGAAAATCCGACACGCCCTCCACTGCGAACAGGTTGGCGCCGAGCGGCTGCAACGCCACACGGAACCGCGTCCGCCAGATGTAGAAGAGCGTCCCGTCCTGCAGAACGATCTCGCGCCCCTCATATTTTCCGACCGCGCGGCGCAATAGCGCAGGATCGACATCGACCTGACGGACGCTCGCCGTCAACGTGGGAAGCAGCCAGTCATACTCCTGCTGTTTGCCCGTGTCGGCTTTCGCCAGGTTTTCGAACGCGAGCCTGTGCGCCAAAGGAAGCGCGTCGATCGACGGGATTTCGATGTCGGGCTGCACTCCGGTTCCTTCGAAATCGCCATGATCGACCGGATCGCGGATCTGGCCGATCGGAACCTGCACGAACAGATCGTCGTCGACCGGCTTTCGCGACACCGGATGCGCACCGCCCGCGGTCCGCGCGCCGATCAAGGTCGCCCGCCCTAGCTTTTTCATCGTGTAGGACAACCACTCCGCCGACGAAAACGAGGTCGAGCCGGTCAGGATGTAGAGCGGCATCTTGACCATGCGCTTGCCGGGGAGTCCGGGCAGCACCCATTGCCCGCGCTCGATCCGCTTGCCGTCCTCGTTGTAATTGTAATCGAAGAGCAGCTGATCCTTGTCGCTGGGGAAGAAATAGCTCGCGAGAAACTGCGCCATTTCCAGATATCCGCCATTATTATATCGCAGGTCGATAATCACGGCATCGCTGTTCTGGACGAAGCGCATAGACGCCGCAGCGGTATCATAGGCGAGTTCGGGGTCGGCGAAATAGCTGAACCGGATATAGCCAATATTGCCACTCAGGCGGCTGACCTCGTCGAAACCGAAATTGCTTTGCTCTAGTCTAGCAAGTTCCGCCTTGCCGATCTCGACCTTGCGTGCCGGCACATCCTTGGCACGAAAATCGGCAACCCATTTTGGGTCCACCCCGACGAAGAAGTGCAAGTCGCCGCTGACCTTCAACAGGTCGTCGGTCAGGCGGTGCGCTAGATCGTCCTTCGTCGTGATCGCATCGTAATCGCCCTTTGCGAGATGATCCCGCAGCGCCGAGCCGATTTTTCTGGTCATGTCCGGGAACACGTAATTTGCCGCCAACGTACTGTTCAGCGCTGCGACGATCGCCGTCTTTTCGGCAGGCGAAAGGGCTGGAGGATCGGCGAAAAGTGTCGTTGGGCAAAGCAGGGACAGAGCCGACAGCATCGAAAACAAGAACGGTCGATAGCGCATTTCAATTTTGCCCCCAGCAGCGAGAAGGCATAATACAACACGTTGTACAACATATTGCAATACAGTTCCGAGTTCCGTAAATTTTGTTTTCCACTCGCATCGCTGTTTGAAGGTCCGTGACGTCCTGGCGGCGGGAAGAACCCTCAACGCGTTCTGGCTTCAAGGGTGCGCCATCGAGTAAGCAATCGCTCCCGATCGTGGACCGGAACGCTCTGCATCCCCGCGTCTCAACAGGGGCTTCAGTTGCAAACGAACAAAGGTCGATCCCACACGGTTAAACGATCGGTGCGTTGGCAAGCTCGGCTCAAGTTCGGCTTTCGAGGATTTTTGCGCGAAAGCCGACTGTCCGGGGCGGGCCGCCGAGGATCGTGATCGCGGATCGGCCGAGCGGTGGACCTTGATCGCCGCTGTGCTAGCTGCAATCACGAACGTCCTCGGGAGCCGGCACCATGATCATTCGTAGCGACGAATTCGCGGACGTGCCTGCGGCGGATGGGGGCGTGATGCGGGTCCACCTGTTCCGGCCGGCGGTCGAGGGGCGGTTTCCAGGGGTTTTGCTGTTCTCCGAGATCTACCAGGTCACCGCGCCGATCCGGCGGCTTGCGGCGTATGTGGCCGGCCATGGCTACTGCGTGGCGGTGCCAGAAGTCTATCACGAGTATGAGGCGCCGGGGACCGTGCTGGCGTACGACGCGACGGGCACCGACCGTGGCAACGCGTTGAAGATCGCCAAGCCGGTCGCGGCGTTCGATGCCGACGCGACGGCGGGGCTGGATCTTCTCGCCGGACATGCCGCCTGCAACGGGCGGCTTGCGACGTTGGGCGTGTGTCTCGGCGGGCATCTTGCGTACCGGGCTGCGCTCGATCCGCGCGTGTCGGCGGCGGCGTGCTTCTATCCGACCGACATCCATTCGGGGGCGCTGGGTCTCGGCAAGTCCGACGACAGCCTCGCGCGGATGTCCGCGCTCGCTGCCGAGACGCTGTTCGTGTTCGGGCGGCAGGATCCGCATGTACCGTTCGACGGCAGGCAGGCTATCCGCGCGCGGCTGGAGGAGGTCGGCGCTCGTTATGAATGGCACGAGGTGAATGCGGCGCATGCGTTCCTGCGCGACGAGGGGCCGCGCTATGACGCGGCGCTGTTCTCGCAGGCCACCGGGTGGATGTTCGCACTGTTCCAGCGCGTGCTGTCGGCGGGCTAAGTCGTTGAAACC
>JAYVRZ010000001.1:0-7356 GCA_043775965.1 Sphingomonas sp. | reverse complement strand
GCGCGATCTACTCGACGTTCCTCCAGCGGGCGTACGACCAGGTCGTGCACGACGTCGCGATCCAGAACCTGCCGGTGCGGTTTGCGATCGATCGGGCCGGTTTGGTCGGCGCGGACGGCGCGACTCATGCGGGGTCGTTCGACGTCACGTATCTGGCGACGCTGCCGAACTTCGTCGTGATGGCGGCGGCGGACGAGGCCGAGCTGGTCCACATGACGCACACCGCGGCGCAGTACGACACCGGCCCGATCGCGGTTCGCTATCCGCGGGGCAACGGCACGGGCGTTGCGCTGCCTGCGGTTCCGGAATTGCTGGAGATCGGTAAGGGGCGGATCGTCCGCGAGGGCAAGACCGTGGCGATCCTGTCGCTCGGTACGCGTCTTGAGGAGGCGCTGAAGGCGGCCGAGATCCTCGAAGCCAAGGGGCTGAGCACGACGGTCGCCGATCTTCGCTTCGCCAAGCCGCTCGACGTCGACCTCATTCGCAAGCTGCTGACCACGCACGAAGTCGCGGTTACGATCGAGGAGAATTCGGTCGGTGGCTTCGGCGCGCACGTGCTGACGATGGCGTCGGACGAAGGGCTGATCGATGGCGGCTTGAAGCTGCGCACGCTGCGGTTACCCGACGTGTTCCAGGATCAGGACAAGCCCGAACTCCAATATGCCGACGCGGGGCTCGACTCGACCGCGCTGGTTGACACCGTGCTCAAGGCTTTGCGGCATAATTCGGGTGGGGTTGCCGAAGCCCGCGCATGACCGGGCCGACCAAGGGCATCGTGATCATCGTGCTCGCAGTGGTCGTGATGGTGTCGCTGAATATCGCGATGTGGCGGCGGATGCGGGGTGGCTTGGCGGCGGCCAAGGCTGAGCAGGTAGCGCATCCCGAGCTGTTCGATGAGAACGGTTCGCGGATTGTGTGACCCACCACCACCCCGGCGGAGGCCGGGGCCCAATTGGTGAGGTCGCTGTAACTTGGCGCTGCGGATAATCAGCAGCGTTTCCCAATTGGGCCCCGGCCTTCGCCGGGGTGGTGGTCGGTGCAGGACGTCTCAGCCTCCCAGATAATGCGTCTGTGCCGCATCCGTGGCGCTGACGGCGAGAATCGAGCGCGCCTGGCTTGGTGGTAGCGGTTGGCCGCGGCCATTGCCGCTGGCCGCGATCACGCGTTCCAGCAGGTCCTGGCCTTCGCGCCACCAGCCGATGCCGCTGGCTGCGTTGAGGTGCCCCTGCGGCCCGGCGTCGACGAAGTGGCTGCCCCAGTCCGCCGCCATGCTGTGCGCGCGGTCGGGCGTGACCCAGGGGTCGTCGCTGCTCGCCACCACGATCGACGGGAAGGGCAACGGCGTCCGAGGCGTGGGGGCGAACCCCTTGAGTTCGGCCTGCGCGCCGCCACGCTCGACATCCGCGGGAGCGACCAGCAGCGCGCCGGCGACCGGCCAGCCATAAGGTTGCGGGCTGAGTTCGGCCCACCACGCCACCGCGAGGCAGCCCAGACTATGCGCGGCGAGGATGACCGGCGCATCGGCGCGGCGGATCGCCTCGTCGAGTCGCGTCACCCAGGCGTTGCGATGCGGGGTGTTCCACATGCCGAGTTCGACGCGCACGGTATCGGGCCGCGCCTCTTCCCACAGCGTCTGCCAGTGCGAAGGGCCGGAGCCGCCAAGCCCCGGTACGGTCAAGATGGTCGGCTGGACGGACTCATACGGTGCGAAACTACCCACGGCATTTCTCCTTCTCCAAACCCCGCTCTACGCCATCGTAGCGAGGGGTGGAGAGCGTAGCCGAACGACGCTCTAGGGGACGCCGTCCGGCTTCGCTCCCCGACCTTGAAGCTAATCCTACTTATCTAATGGGCAATACGATTGCGGCGAAAGGAAGGCAGCTTGCGGCGGCCGGATTGCGGCGCGATAGGCGGGGTATGGGAAAGTTGCGCGCATGGTAAAGATAAGGGCCGACCAGATGCTGGTCGACAGAGGCCTAGTCGAGTCGCGCACGCGGGCGCAGGCGCTGATCATGGCAGGCCTCGTGTTCGCGGGTACGAAGAAGGTCGACAAGCCCGGTCAGACGTTGGCCGACGACGTCGTGCTCGACGTACGCGGGCGCGATCACCCCTGGGTATCGCGCGGCGGGATCAAGCTCGCGCACGGCCTCGGGCATTTCGGCTGGGACGTGATCGGGGCGGTTGCGATCGATGTCGGCTCGTCGACCGGCGGGTTCACCGACGTGCTACTAAAGAACGGCGCGACGAAGGTGTACGCGGTCGATAGCGGCACCAACCAGCTCGCCTGGTCGCTGCGCCAGGACGACCGCGTCATCGTCCACGAACAGACCAGCGCGCGCATCCTGACGTCGGCGCATATCCCGGAAGCCATCGACTTGATCGTCTGCGATGCGAGCTTCATCGGGCTCGCCAAGGTGCTCGAACGGCCGATGAGCTTCGCCAAGCCCGATGCCCGGCTGATGGCACTGGTGAAGCCGCAGTTCGAAGCGGGGCGCGGTGAAGTGGGGAAGGGCGGTGTCGTTCGCGATACTGCAATCCACCAACGTGTCTGCGACGAGGTCGCAGCGTGGCTGACCGGGCAGGGCTGGCATGTCGACGGCGTGGTCGAGAGCCCGATCACTGGCCCCGAAGGCAATGTCGAGTTCCTGATCGCCGCGCGTCACGGCCCGGTTCGAGCAGCCGCCGGCGTACCGGAATGAACCACTAGCGGAACGATTGTCGCGCAAGCATGGTTTACGGATCGCCAAAGCCGCGGCAGGACGACGCCGTGTAGAGACGGAAGGATGTGTGTGGGCGGTATCGCTTCGAAGGGCCAGTTGAGGATGTCGTTCCTGCGCTGGGCGATCGTGACCGTGCCACTGATCCTGTTGCTGGGCTTCCTGTCCGGCCGCTCGGTGAGTGTCGGCAGCGACAACGCCTGGTATGTCGCGCTCGCCAAGCCGTCCTTGAACCCGCCCGGCTGGGTATTCCCGGTCGTCTGGACGACGCTCTATGTCCTCATCGGTGTTGCGCTGGCAATGATCCTCAACGCGCGTGGAGCGCGTCAGCGCGGACTGGCGATCGGATTGTTCTTTGCGCAGTTCGCCTTCAACCTTGTCTGGACGCCGATGTTCTTCGGGGCACACAGGATCGGGTTGTCGGTCGTCGTGATCGTCGCGATGCTGGCGCTGTCGATCGCCGCGTCGGTCGTGTTCGCGCGGATCCGACCCGCCGCGGCATGGCTGATGGTGCCGTACATGGTGTGGATCAGCTTTGCCGGCATACTGGCGTTCAGCATCGGTCGGTTGAACCCGGGTGCGGAGACCCTTGCACCCGCCAGCCATACGTCCCAGATGCTCTGACGCAACGATCTCACGGGAATTAGAAGCAATGCAGTCCGAAAACCGCGTGTTCGACGATATCGTCAAGGTCCTGAACGGGGCCGCTGGTACGCTGGCTGGCGTCGGTCGCGAAGCGGGCTCCGGCGCGCGCGAGCGGGCACGCGAATGGCTCGGTGGCCTCGACTTCGTCAGCCGCGAGGAGTTCGACGCGGTCAAGGCGATGGCCGCCGCCGCCCGCGACGAGAACGACGTATTGAAGGCGCGTCTCGATGCGCTCGAAGCGAAATCTTCCGTAAATGCGCCGGCCGGGGCGTCGGTCGACTGACTTTTCCACAGTTTTCCGCAGAATCGGGACCGATGGGGTTGCCGCGGCGTTTTTGCCTCGGCACCCTTTGTCGTGCGATAAGGACCGCCAGGACCCTATGATGCTCGACCAAGTAGACCACGACCACGAAGACGCCGCCCCGATCGACATGCTCGAAAGCTATTATGCCGCGCATGGCTGGGAGCACGAGCGTCACGAGGACGAGATCGTCGCGACCGTCAAGGGCAGCTGGACGACGTACGAACTTCGTGCGTTGTGGCGCGAGGACGACAGCGTCCTGCAGTTCCTGGCGTTCCCGGACATCAAGGTGCCCGACGAACGGCGCCAAGCGGTGTACGAGACGATCGGGCTGGTCAACGAACAGCTCTGGATCGGGCATTTCGAGCTTTGGTCCTCGAGCGGCATCCTGCTGTTTCGCCATGCCGCGATGGTAGATGGCGGCGACGACGGCACGATGTCGCTGGACGCGGCCGAGCTGCTGGTCGAATCCGCGATCGAGGAGTGCGAGCGCTTCTATCCCGTGTTCCAGTTCGTCCTGTGGGGCGGCAAGAGCCCCAAGGACGCGATCGCCGCAGCCCTGATCGAAACGCACGGCGAGGCCTGAGGATGGGGTTCCCGGACGGGCCGCTATGGTTGATCGGCTGCGGCAATATGGGCGGGGCGATGCTGAACCGCTGGATCGCTGCCGGCCTGGACCCCGCGAGCGTTACCGTGATCACGCGGAGCGGGAAGGGGGCGCCCGACGGCGTCCGCTCGCTGACCGCGCTTCCCGACGAGGATGCGCCCGCGACACTCGTGCTGGCATTGAAGCCGCAACAGATCGATGCCGCGCAGGCGATGCTGGCGCCGTTGCGGGGCGCGCCCCGACTGTTGATGTCGATCCTCGCAGGCGTCGATCACGCAACCTTGTCCGGCCGGTTTGCGGCGGAGACGATCGTTCGCGCGATGCCCAATTTGCCCGTCTCGATCGGCAAGGGCGTCACGTCGCTCTACACGGTCGGCGCATCGGACGCGGTGATGACTGAAGCAGAAGCCTTTGCGAGACCCCTGGGGCATTTCGAATGGATCGCCGACGAAGCGCATTTCGATGCGGTGACCGCGCTCGCCGGATGCGGGCCGGGCTTCGTGTTCCGGTTCGCCGACGCGCTGGCCAAGGCGGGCACCGCGCTGGGTTTGCCGGCGGACCAGGCCGCGCGGCTCGCGATCGCGACGCTGGAGGGATCCGCGATCATGGCTGCGGCTGCCGACGTCTCGCCGGCGGTGCTCGCCGACCGGGTGGCCAGTCCTGGCGGATCGACGCGCGAGGGGATGAACGTCCTCGATCGTGACGACGCACTGGTCGCGTTGCTGACCGAGACGCTGGCGGCGTCGGAACGGCGCAATGCGGAGATGGCGGCGGCTGCCCGCTGACGTTTGCCGGTGGGTTGGAGGTTTGCCCGGCGGCCCGTCACCCCAACGTCCGCCGCCCCAGCGTCCGCCGCCCTAGCGTCCGCCGCCTCAGAGCCCGTCACCCCAGTGTCCGTCACCCCAAAGTCCGTCGCCCCAGCGAAAGCTGGGGTATCCCGCGTGGCACGCGGCACCTACCAAACCATGATATCCCAGCTTTCGCTGGGATGACGGGTTGGGGGCGGGGCACAGGCCGCGGTTTCGCCCGTTACGGGTCCCGCGTTTTCGCCGGTTGCAGGTCGAGCGTTCTCGCTGCTTGCGGGCGTTCTCCCCGCTTGCAGGTCCAGCGTCTTCGCCGCTTGCAGGTCGAGCATGTCCTCGAAACTACCCCCGCAGGCCGAACACCTGCGAGCGGTCGCTTTCGGGCACCAGTCCCTCCAGTACGGCCCAGAAGCCCGACACCGCACTCTGCCCGGCGGCGGCATAGGCTGCCGACATCCGGACGCGCGCCGCCTCGAACAGCTCGCGCTCCATCGTCGAGCCCTCGGCCGTCAACCGCAGCAGGCGCTGGCGCCGATCGCGCTCGCCGGGGCGCGTCTCGACCAGCTTGCGGTCCGCAAGCTCGTTCAGCACGCGGCCAAGCGATTGCTTGGTGATCGCCAGCAGCGACAACAACTCGCTGACCGTCATGTCCGGTTTGCGCGCTATGAAATACAGCGCGCGGTGGTGCGCGCGTCCCAACCCCTCCTCGGCGAGCCCCTGGTCGATCGACCGGGTGAGGTGGCTATAGCCGAAATACAGCAGCTCCATGCCGCGGCGGAGTTCGGGTTCGCGAAGGAACAGGGGTGAAGCGGACGAAGCTGTGGCAGGCATGTTGACCGGTTTAGCCATCGCCCGTAGTCGTCGGCAACCCGCCACGAGAGAGAATTCGATGTCCGCTCCAGCTTTTGCGACGACCTCCGCCTTCCGCCATGAACCGAATGCGACCCCGGTCGAGGCGAACGAGCGCGCGAAGCGGTTGATCGATCCCGGTTTCGGACGCGTCTTCACCGATCACATGGCAATGATCCGCTACAGCGACGCCGCGGGCTGGCACGATGCGCGGATCACCGCGCGCGCGCCGCTGACGATCGATCCGGCGTCGTCGGTGCTGCATTATGCGCAGGAGATCTTCGAGGGGATGAAGGCGTATCGGCTCGCCGACGGCGGCACCGCGCTGTTCCGTCCCGAAGCGAACGCGCGCCGCTTCCAGCATTCGGCACGGCGTCTCGCGATGCCGGAACTGCCCGAGGACCTGTTCCTCGAATCGGTCGAGCGGCTGGTCAGGACCGATGCCAACTGGATCCCGGAAAGCGACGGCGGTGCGCTGTACCTGCGGCCGTTCATGTTCGCGTCGGAGGTGTTCCTGGGTGTGAAGCCGTCGTCGGAATATCTCTACATGGTGCTCGCATCGTCTGTGGGCGCGTATTTCAAGGGCGGCGCGCCGACCGTGTCGATCTGGGTGAGCCAGCAATATACGCGGGCAGCGCAGGGCGGAACGGGCGCGGCCAAGTGCGGCGGCAACTATGCCGCCAGCCTGCTCGCGCAGTCCGAGGCGATCCGCAACGGCTGCGACCAGGTGGTGTTCCTCGACGCGGCCGAGCGTCGCTGGGTCGAGGAACTGGGCGGCATGAACATCTTCTTCGTGTTCGACGACGGCAGCATGGCGACCCCGGCGCTGACCGGGACGATCCTGCCGGGGATCACGCGGGACTCCATTCTGACGCTGGCGCGCGCGCAGGGCATCGACGTGCGCGAGGAAGGCTACACGATCGACCAGTGGCGCGCCGACGCGGCGAGCGGCCGGCTGGTCGAGGCGTTCGCCTGCGGCACCGCGGCGGTGGTAACGCCGATCGGCACGGTGGCGAGCCCCGAGGGCCGCTTCACGATCGGCAGCGGCGGTCCCGGCCACATGACGATGCGGATGCGCGACGCGCTGGTGTCGATCCAGCGCGGCACCGCGCCCGACGAGAATGGCTGGCTGCACCATCTCGCCGATTGACGTCCAGCAGGGGTTTTCACGCGCGGCGGCAGCGTTATAAGGCCGCCTCTCGTTGGGGCGTCGCCAAGTGGTAAGGCAGCGGCTTTTGATGCCGCCATGCGCAGGTTCGAACCCTGCCGCCCCAGCCAAGTTTTATTCTGGTCGAATGAGCGATCCGCATGGCGGCGATCAGGTCGCGTCCTGATGCGGTTATCGCGCTCGATCATCTGCGCGTGCGCGGGATCGCGGTGAAGCCGACCAATGCGAACATGTTCATGATCGACTGGAAGCGCCCGGCCAAGGAC